>CAYWDZ010000008.1:0-7514 GCA_964456255.1 uncultured Steroidobacteraceae bacterium
GGCTGCCGGCGATGCCGGCGAACACCGAGTGGATTTCGCAGCCGGCCATCAGCTCGGCTTCCTCGACCGCGCGCTGGATCGACTGCACGGTGGACTCGATGTTCACCACCACGCCCTTCTTCAGGCCACGCGATGGATGCGAACCCAACCCCACCACCTCGATGGCACCATCCGCGTCGATCTCGCCCACCAGCGCCACCACCTTGGATGTGCCGATGTCCAGGCCCACGATCAGCGGCGGACGATCACTGCGTCTAGCCACGCTTCACCCCACTTGCTGCCTGGCGCCAGCCGATGGCAAAGCCATTGGCATAGCGCATGTCCACGTATTCGATTTCGGCCGCGCGCGTCAGCACGATGCGCACGGCTGCCGCGAGGAAACGCTCGAAACGCTCGTCCACGTCTTCGCGCCCCAGGCGCACCGAGATGCCGTTGTCGAAGGTCAGATCCCAGGCACCGCGCTCGTCGAGCGACATGCGCGCAAGGCGCAGGCCGCCCTTTTCCAGTCGCGCCTGCGCGGCCAGACAGCGCGCGGTCATTTCCGCCTCGAACCCAGGCGGCCCCGACAGCTGTGGCAATTCGGGGGGTATGTGCTGGGCCTGCTGCACGAACAGTTCGCCGCGCGTGTTCACCAGACCGCTTTCGCCCCAGCGCGCGACCGGCCGCTGCTCGACCACCTGCACTCGCAGGCCACTCGGCCAGCTGCGCGCCACGCTGGCACGATCCACCCACGCAATGGATTCGACCGCACCGGCGATGCGCTCCAGATCCACGGCCACCATGCCGTCGCCCTGCAACGCGCCACGCACGGCCTTTTCCACGTCCACGGGCTGCACGCGCTGGAAGCGGCCGGAAATCGCCACGTGTTCGACCGGCCGGTCCAGTGCAAAGCGCAGCGCCACGAACGCCCCCGCGAGCACCACCAGCACCACACCCGCCGATGCCAGGCGCTGCAACTGGATGACGGGCAGCCGCGCCACCCAACCCAGGGCCTCCTTGCCAGGGCGCTTGCGCGCGGCACCAGGCTTCTTGCGGCGCAGGAGGTTCATGCTGCCGGCTCCTTGCGTGTCTCGCGCACGAAGCTGGTTTCCAGGATCTGCCAGCACAATTCATCGAAATCGATTCCGGCAGCACGGGCCGCCATGGGCACCAGGCTGTGATCTGTCATGCCCGGCACGGTGTTGATCTCGAGCAGCAGCGGCCGCCCCGCCTCATCGGCCATGAAATCCGCACGGCCCCAGCCCTCGGCGCCCACCGCATCGAATGCCGCAAGTGCAAGGCTCGCCATGTGTGCCTCGGCCTGGGCCGACAGACCTGCCGGGCAGTGGTACTTCGTGTCGTTGCGGAAGTACTTGGCCTCGTAGTCATAGAAATCATTGGCAGCCTCGATGCGGATGGCCGGCAGTACGCGCCGGTGCAGAACCGCCACCGTGTACTCGGCGCCGGTGATCCACTTCTCCGCGAACACCGTCTCATCGACCGCGGCTGCGGCGCGGTAGGCCGGCTCCATCTGCGCAGCCGAGGTGACCTTGGTCATGCCGACGCTTGAACCCTGGGTGGCCGGCTTGACGATGAGTGGCAGACCCAGCCGCTCCAGTGCCGGTGCGCAATCGGCCAGCTGGCGCAGCACCACGGAATCCGCGGTGGCCACACCCAGCGCCGCGGCCAGCCGCTTGGTGCGCAACTTGTCCATGCCCAGCGCCGAACCCATCACGCCACTGCCGGTGTAGGGAAGGCCGATCATTTCCAGCATGCCCTGCACGCTGCCGTCCTCGCCCCCCGGCCCATGCAGCGCGATGAACGCGCGGTCAAAGCCCGTGGCCGGCAGACCTGCGAGGTCCACATCCTGCGGATCGATACCCGTGGCGTCGATGCCGCGCCGCTGCAGGGCAGCCAGCACCGCCTTGCCGGAGATCAGCGAGATCTCGCGCTCTGCCGAGTTGCCACCGAACAGCACGGCAACCTTGCCGAACTCCTGTGGCGCGGTGATGCGGTGCAGGCGATTGCGATCATGCGTGAGCTTCATGCTGCTTCACCTACGATGCGGCACTCAGGGGTGAGGCGACGTCCGTGCTGCCGCTCAACTTCCCGTTGCACGGTCTGGATCAAGGTCTCGATGTCGCGCGCGCTGGCCGAGCCCTCGTTGATGATGAAGTTGGCGTGCTTGGCGGAAACCACCGCACCACCGCTGCGCAGCCCCTTAAGTCCCGCGCTCTCGATCAGGCGCGCCGCATGGTCGCCTGGCGGATTGGTGAACACGGAACCGCAGCTCCACTCGCCGATGGGCTGGGTCTGCTTGCGCTTGTCCAGCAGCGCGCGCGTGGCCTCTTCCGAAGAACCGTCCTCGAAGTGGAAAGTGGCTGCCAGGAACCACTCGCCGATCGCAGGGGCTTCGACATGGCGGTAACTCACCTGGTACTCGCCGGCATCGCGCTCGCGCACTTCGCCATGACGGTCGATGGTTTCGACTGAGCGCACCTGCCGCCAGGTCTCGCCGTGGAAGGCACCGGCGTTCATCGACAGTGCGCCACCCACCGTACCGGGGATGCCCGAGAAGAACTCCGCGGGACCAAGGTCCCAGCGCGCACACGCGCGCGCCAGCTTGGCACAGGGCACCCCTGCTTCGGCGTACACGCCCCGTTTATCGCGGCGCTCGAGTGCAGTGAGCGCGTCGCGCGTGGAGATCACCACACCGCGCACGCCACCGTCGCGCACCAGCAGGTTGCTGCCAAGGCCCAGCCACAGCAGCGGTACATCTTCGGGCAGCGCCTTCAGGAAGGCGATCAGGTCCGCGCGATCACGCGGCATGAAGAAGATGTCGGCCGGCCCCCCGACATGCCAGGAGGTGTGGCGCGACAGCGGCTCGCCGAGTCGCACGCGGGCACTGAACTGGCTGGGAATGGCGAAGCTCATGCGCCCTCTCCCGCCAGCAGTGTCTTCAGCCGCGGCGCCAGCTCATGGGCCGCAACGCTGATGCTGCCGGCACCCATCATCGCAATCACGTCTCCGGGCTTCACCAGCCGCGCCAATGCCGGCGCAATCTCGTCCACGGTGGGTATGAAGACCGGTTCGACTTCACCCCGCCCGCGCACGGCGCGGCAGATCGCGCGACCATCGGCGCCTTCGATGGGCGCCTCACCCGCTGCATAGACCTCGGTCACCAGCAGCGTGTCGGCGGTGGCCAGCACGCGTGCAAAGTCATCCATCAGGTCGCGGGTGCGGGTGTAGCGATGCGGCTGGAACACCATCACGATGCGGCGCCCGGCATAGGCCTGGCGCAGGGCATCCAGTGTGGCGGCGATCTCGGTGGGGTGATGGCCGTAGTCATCCACCACCACCACATCGCCGCCGGGCAGCGACAGCTCGCCCACCACCTGCATGCGGCGATCGATGCCCTGAAAGCCGGCCAGCGAACGCTGAATGGCCGCGTCGCTGATGCCCAGATCACTGGCGACCGCGATGGCAGCCAGCGAATTCAGCACATTGTGCATGCCCGCCAGATTGACGGTGACCTCGAGCGGCGCCTGGCCCTTGCGCCGTGCGGTGAAATGCGTGCGCGCGCCTTCGCGGCGCACATCGACGGCGCGCACATCCGCATGCTCGCCCACACCGTACGTCAGGATCGGCCGGCCCACCTGCGGCAGCAGCAGCGCAATCTCCGGATCATCTGCGCACAGCACGGCAAGCCCGTAGAACGGCAGGTTGTGCAGGAACTCCACGAAGCTTTGCTTGAGCTTCTGGAAATCCCCGCCGTGTGTGCCCAGGTGATCGTTGTCGATGTTGGTCACCACGGCCATCATCGGCTGCAGGTGCAGGAACGACGCATCGCTCTCGTCGGCTTCGGCCACCAGGTAGCGACCCGCGCCCAGTCTTGCATTGCTGCCCGCGCTCTTCAGGCGTCCACCGATCACGAAGGTCGGATCCTCGCCACCCTCTGCCAGCACGCTGGCCACGAGGCTGGTGGTCGTGGTCTTGCCATGCGTGCCGGCCACCGCGATGGCATAGCGGAAGCGCATCAGCTCGCCCAGCATCTCGGCGCGCGGCACCACCGGAATGCGTGCCGCCAGAGCCGCCGCGACTTCCGGGTTGTCGTGGTTGATCGCGGTGGAGACCACGACTGCATCGCAGCCTTCCACGTATGCAGCCTTGTGACCGATCAGCACGCGCGCGCCCAGTCGGGCCAGACGATCGGTGACGCTGTTGGCCTTCAGGTCCGAGCCCTGCACCTGGTAACCCAGGTTGAGCAGCACTTCGGCGATACCGCCCATGCCACTGCCGCCGATGCCGACGAAGTGCACCCGGAAGATGCGCCGCATACCGTCGGTGCGGCGGCGATTCATCGCGACGTCTTCGGTGACGTCGGTCATGACGCCTCCGCGGCCAGCACGGCCGACAGCAGATCGCGGGCCGCAAACGGCTTGGCCACGCGGCGCGCCGCTTCTGCCAGCCGCAACAATCCATCACGACCCGCCGCACACAGCTCGAGCAGCGTGTCGGCCAGCAGTGCGGGTGTGAGCGCGGCATCGGCAAGGCACCGTGCGGCACCGGCGTCGACCAGATATGCGGCATTGCTGGTCTGGTGGTCATCGACCGCATGCGGAAAGGGCACCAGCACCGCGCCGACACCCGCGGCGGCCAGCTCGGCAATGGTCAGCGCGCCAGCGCGGCAGATGACGAGGTCAGCCCAGCCCAGCGCGGCGCTCATGTCGGCGATGAAGGGCGTGACTTCGCCCGCGACACCGGCCTGGGCATAAGCGGCGCGGGCGGCATCGATGAGCTTCTCGCCGGCCTGATGACGAATGGTGAATGGCGGTGCCTCGGCATTGCGCGACAGCAACGCCACTGCCTGCGGCACGACCTCATTGAGCCGCCGCGCACCCAGGCTGCCGCCGATCACCAGCAGGCGCAGCGGGCCCTCGCGTCCCGCAAAGCGTTCCAGCGGAGCAGGCAGCGCGGCAATGTCCGCGCGCACCGGATTGCCGATCATGTGCGCGTGGGCGCGGCCAGCAAAGACCGAGGGAAAAGCCGTCAGCACCGTGCGCGCCAGCCGCGCCAGACAGCGATTGGTGAAGCCGGCAATCGCGTTCTGTTCGTGCACCACCAGGGGCCGGCGCATCAACCACGCTGCGAGACCACCCGGGCCGGTCACGAAGCCACCCAGGCCAACGACCACGCCGGGTTTGTGGCGCGCGACGATCTTCAGCGCCTGCCAGACCGACAGCACCAGCATGAAAGGCGCCTTGAGCAGGTCGCTCGGCCCCTTGCCGCGCAGACCACTGACCGACAGCCATTCGATGGGAAAGCCATCCGCCGGCACGACCCGCGCTTCCAGGCCGCGGCGCGTACCGAGCCAGATCACATCACGGTGCTGTTCGCGCAGCAGCCGCGCCAGCGCCAGGGCCGGAAACACATGTCCGCCCGTTCCGCCCGCCATGATGAGCACCGGAGGCGCACTCATGCCCGTGCTCCCACTGCCTCACGGCGCGCTGCGGTGCTGGCTGCACCGCGGTTGCGGGACATGGCCTCGTGATTCACGCGCAGCACCAGACCCAGCCACGCCAGCGTCACCAGCAGGCTGGTGCGCCCGTAGCTCATCAATGGCAGCGTGAGGCCCTTGGTCGGCAGCACGCTCATGGTCACGCCGATATTGATCAGCGACTGGATGCCGATCCACAGGCCGAATCCGGCTGCCAGCAATGACTGGAACTTCAGACCTGCTTCGGCGGCGATTCGCGCTACGCGAAAAACGCGCCACACCAGCGCCAGAAACAGCGCCAGTGTGGCGACAACACCCACCAGTCCGAGCTCCTCTGCCAGCACCGCGAACAGGAAATCGTTGTGGGCCTCGGGCAGGTACATCAGCTTCTGCACGCTTTCGCCGAGACCGACGCCAAACCATTCGCCGCGACCGATCGCGATCAGTGAATTCACGGGCTGGTAACCGCAGTCGTCGGCCTGCGCCCACGGATTCAGGAAACAGGTCAGGCGCACCACGCGGTAGGGCGCGGCCCACATCAGCGCCCAGAAGCCCGCACCAGCCGTGGCAATGCACAGCAGCATCCAGCGCAGTCGTGCGCCGGCCAGGAACAGCAGACCAAAGGCGGTGGCGAACATCACCACCGCAGCGCCGAAGTCCGGTTCCAGCAGGAACAGTGCGCACAGCACGGCAGTGACACCCAGGGGCACCGCCAGACCGCTGAGCTTCTCGCGCAGTTCGGACTCGCGGCGCACGGCATAGGAAGCCACCCAGCACAACACCAGCACGCGCACGACTTCCGATGCCTGCAGCGTCAGGCCGGCAAACGGAATCCAGCGCCGTCCGCCCTTGGCTTCATGGCCGATGCCCGGTATCAGCACGGCCACGGCCAGCACCACCGCGGCGACCAGCAGCAGGGTCGAGTACTTCTCGTAGAGCTCGGTCGGGATTGCCGCCAGAATCAGCGCGCACACCACACCGGCGACGGCCGTCAGCAACTGGGCCTTGGCAAAGTGGAAGGGATCACCGTTGTTCAGAGCGGCCATGGTGATCGAGGCCGAAGTGACCATCACCAGGCCCAGCAGCAGGATCGCGGCCACGATGCCCACCAGCACCAGGCCGAGCAGCAGCCCGCCCTTGCGTGCATCACGTGCAGGTGCCGCGGCGCGACTCATGCTGCGAGTCTCCGCACGGCGTCGGTGAACACTTCACCGCGCTCGGCATAGTCACGGAACATGTCCTGGCTGGCGCATGCCGGTGACAGCAGCACGGTGTCGCCGGATTGCGCGCAACCCGCTGCGGCAATCACTGCATCTTCCAGCGTCGTGCAGCGTTGCGTGGGCACGTGGCCGGCAAGCGCTGCTTCGATGAGTGGTGCATCACGCCCGATCAGCAGCACCAGCCGGGTCTTGCCGGCCAGCGCCGGCGCCAGCGGGGCAAAATCCTGACCCTTGCCCTCACCGCCCGCAATCAGCAGCAGCGGTCCGTCGAAACCCGCGACGGCTGCGAGCGTGGCGCCCACATTGGTGCCCTTGGAATCGTTGTAGAAGCTGACGCCGGCGACTTCGCGCACAAAGGCGGCGCGGTGCGGCAGCCCGGGAAACTCCGCAAGTGCAGACAGCATCGCGAACCGGTCTAGGCCCAGCGCCTCACCCAGCGCCAGCGCCGCGAGCGCGTTGGCGGCGTTGTGCCGGCCGACCAGATGCAGTTCATCCATCGCGATCAACCGCTCGCCACGGCAGCACAGCCACTCGCCGTCGTGCTCGATGGTCAGCTGGTAGTCGGCGCCGGCAGCGGACTGCACGGAAAAGGTGAGCCTGCGTTTCTTGTCGGTAGCCATTGCGGCGACCAGCGGATCATCCAGGTTGATCACGGCCGTAGCGCAGTGCTCGAAGATGCGCTCCTTGGCGGCGGCGTAGGCCCCGATATCCGGGTAACGGTCCAGATGATCCGGCGTCACGTTCAGAACGGTTGCCGCGACCAGCTCCAGCGAAGAAGTCGACTCGAGCTGATAGCTCGACAGCTCCAGCACGTAGAG
>CAYWDZ010000008.1:7614-29845 GCA_964456255.1 uncultured Steroidobacteraceae bacterium
GGCGAGACCACCACGCAATCGGCGCCGACCAGCAGGCGCAGGTCCAGTCCGCCCACCGAGAACACCATGTCGGGGTGGACGGCACGCAGCATGGCAAAGCCCGGCGGCTCGGCGCGCGTGTCCGTGCCGGAGATGTTCCAGCCCCGCGCGCTCAGGTGGCGGATCACCGACTGCCCCGTCTTGCCAAGACCCACCACGACTGCGCTCTTGCCCATCAGCGCACCTTCAGGGTCGCGAGCCCTGCCAGCACCAACAGCAGGCTGATGATCCAGAAGCGCACGATGACCTTCGGTTCGGACCAGCCCTTCAATTCGTAGTGATGGTGGATCGGCGCCATGCGGAAGATGCGCTTGCCGCGGAGCTTGAACGAGGCCACCTGCAGGATGACCGAGGCCGTCTCCAGCACGAAGATGCCGCCCATCAGCAGCACCACCAGTTCCTGGCGCACCATCACCGACACGACGCCCAGCGCGCCGCCCAGCGCCAGTGCACCGACATCGCCCATGAACACCTGCGCCGGATAGGTGTTGAACCACAGGAAGCCCAGGCCGGCGCCGGCAATGGCGCCACAGAAGATGGCGATCTCGCCCGCGTGGGGAATCTCCGGGATGCCAAGGTAGGGCGCGTAGATCGCGCTGCCGCTGGCCCACGCAAAGATGCCAAGCGCCGTGGCCACCATTGCGGCCGGCATGATGGCCAGCCCATCGAGCCCGTCGGTGAGGTTCACCGCATTGCTCATGCCCACGATCATCAGGTAGGTGAGCACGACGAACGCGGCGACACCCATGGGCAGCGCGACATTCTTGAACAGCGGTACGTAGAACGTGGTCTCGGCCGGCACACCCGCCGTGTGCCACAGCAGCAGCGCCGCGCCGAGACCGGTCACCGACAGCCAGAAGTACTTCCAGCGCGCCGCCAGGCCCCTGGCGTTCTTCACCACCAGCTTCAGGTAGTCGTCGTAGAAGCCGACCAGACCGCAGCCGACCATCACGCCGAGCGCGATCCAGACCTGGCGAATGCGCAGATCCGCCCACAGCAGCGTGGAAATCAGGATCGCGATGATGATCAGCGCCCCGCCCATGGTGGGCGTGCCGGCTTTCTTCAGGTGCGTCTGCGGACCGTCGTCGCGCACCTGCTGGCCAACCTGGTAACGCGACAGCCAGCGGATCATCCCCGGCCCGATCACCAGCGAGATCAGCAGCGCCGAGCTCACCGCCAGGATCGTGCGCAGCGACAGATACGAAAAGACGTTGAAGAACGAATGCGATTGCGCAAGCCGCTGCGACAGCCAGTAAAGCATGGTCAGTGCATCTCTTTGGCGCTTGCGCCGGTCAGATGTGCCACCACACGCTCCAGGCGATTGGAGCGCGAACCTTTCACGAGCAGGGTCACGTCCGGCGACAGCGCCGCCGCAACGGCCTGTGCCAGCGACTCGGTGTCGGCATGCCAGCTGGCACCGCTACCGAAGGCCTCGACAGACAACGTGGACAACGGGCCCGTGGCGAACAGCCGGCGTACGCCGTGATCGCGCGCGTAGGCACCGATCTGCACATGGCTGGCACGCGCGCTGTCACCCAGTTCACCCATGTCGCCCATCACCAGCCAGGCCTCGCCGGGCAACTGCGTCAGCACGTCGATGCCCGCGGTCATCGAACTGGGATTGGCGTTGTAGGAATCGTCGATGAGCCGCGCGCCCTGCTTCGTGCGGCAGGGAACCAGCCGGCCCCTGACCGGCTGCGCAGCAGCCAGTCCTGCAACGACGTGATCCAGATTCGCTCCGGCCGCCGTGGCAGCGGCAGCCGCTGCGACTGCATTGCGCAGGTTGTGGCGGCCGCCGGTGTTCAGGCGCACGGCGCAGCTTCCCAGCGGTGACTGGAGCGTGAAGCTGGTGCGGAATCCCTCATCGGAGAGTTCCCAGCTCACATTCACCGCGCGGAAGTCGGCGGGGTTGTCGATGCCGAAAGTGCGGATTCCCGCGCGCGTCATGCCGCGCCACAGATCGGCGTAGGGATCATCTGCATTGATGACGGCGGTCGCTTCGGACGCAAGGCCGGCCACCATCTGTCCTTCCTCGCGTGCCACGCCATCCAGGTCACCGAACCCTTCCAGGTGCTCGGCGCCGGCGTTGGTGATCAACCCGACATTGGGCCTGGCAATGTTCATCAGCGCGGCGATCTCGCCGGGATGATTGGTACCAATCTCGATGACCGCACTCTCATGCGACGCATCCAGGCGCAGCAAGGTGAGTGGCACGCCGATGTGATTGTTGAGATTGCCCTTCGTTGCCAGGGTGGTGCCGGCGCGTTCCAGTATGGCGGCGATCATCTCCTTGACGGTGGTCTTGCCGTTGCTGCCGCCGACGCCGACCACCGGGCCTGCAAAGCGCGCGCGCCAGCCACCGGCCGCACGCGTCAGCGCTGCCTGCCCGTCCTGCACTTCAATGAGCGGCAGTGGCGCGCCGGGAGCGGGCCGGTCCACCACGGCAGCCACCGCGCCTGCGCTGGCCGCGGCACCGAGGAAATCGTTGCCATCGAAGCGCGGACCGCGCAATGCCAGGTAGATCTCGCCGGGAGCAATCGTCCGGGTGTCGGTAGCGACTCCGGTGTACGCCAGATCCGCGCCTGCATAGCGGCCGCCGCACAGGTTCGCGAAGTCCCGCAAGGTCCGCTTCATTGCCGGCTCTCCAGCAGTTCGCACACGACCTGCTGGTCGCTGAAGAAGCGCCTGTCATTGCCAACGATCTGGTATTGCTCGTGGCCCTTGCCAGCCACGAGCACCACATCCCTGGCACCGGCGCCGGCCAGCGCGTACTCGATGGCTGCGCGCCGATCGCGGATCACCGTTGCCGGGTGCGACCCCAGACCTGCCTGGATGTCCGCAATGATCCGGTCGCCATCCTCGCTCCGGGGGTTGTCATCTGTCAGCACGATGCGATCGGCACACGCTGCAGCCACCGTCGCCATCTGTGCGCGCTTGCCGCGATCGCGATCGCCGCCACAGCCGAACACCACCGTCAGCTGGCCCGTGCAATGCCGGCGCAGCACCGCAAGCGCATTCTCCAGTGCGTCCGGCGTGTGTGCATAGTCCACCACTGCGGTCGGGCCGCCGGCATGCACGAAGGTTTCCAGCCGGCCCGGCGGCGCGCGCAGAGCGGCGAGCGCAGTGGCGGCCACGGCTACTTCGATGCCTGAGCCCAGCAGCACGGCCAGAACGGCCAGCACGTTGTCCACGTTGAATCCGCCGAGCAGCGCGGTATGGATCCGCGCACTGCCAAAGCTCGAATCCAGCGTGAATGCCGTGCCGGCCTGGCCGTAGTCGATTTCGTGCGCAAACAGGTACGGAGCCTGCGGTACCGCACGCCGGCTGCAGGCGATGCGGCCGGCGAAGACAGATCGCGCGGCCAGCTCGCTTCCGAACGCGTCGTCGACGTTGAACACGCGCAGACGCACGGCATCGCGCTCGAACAGGCTGGCCTTGGTGGCGCCATAGCTGGCCATGTCGCCGTGATAGTCGAGGTGGTCGCGCGTCAGGTTGGTGAACACCGCCGCGTCGAAGTGCACGGCGCGCACGCGTCCCTGCGCGAGACCATGCGAGGAGACTTCCATCGCGACCTGGCGCGCGCCGCGCGCGCGATATCCGGCGAGCAGCCGCTGCACCGTCACGGCGTCCGGCGTGGTCATGTCGCCCTGCACGCGCTCGCTGCCGAAGCTGCTGCCCAATGTCCCCAGATAGGCCGCCGGCCGCCCGACCGCGGTCAGGGCCTGCGCGAGCAACCATGCACAGGTGGTCTTGCCATTCGTGCCGGTGATGCCAACCACCGCCAGATCACGCGAGGGGGAAGCAAAGAACCGGTCCGCGAGCTCGCTGGCACGCTGTGACAGCTGCGGCACTTCGGCCAGGACGATGTCCGATTCGAAAGACGGCGGGCGTGTGTTGCCATCCGGTTCCCACAGGATTGCCACTGCGCCGCGCTGCGCCACATCGGCTGCGAAGTCCAGCCCGTGGCGGCGCGTGCCACGGCAGGCAAGAAAAGCGGCGCCGGGCCGCACTTCGTGACTGTGCTGCGTAAGATCATGCAACAGCACGTCGCGCGGCACCGGCGCAATGCCTGCCAGCAATTCCGAAAGGGGAACGGCGCTCAACGCCTCACCACCGTTGGCGCGTCGATGCCCGATTCCCTGGTCGGGCCAGTCCGCGCATCCGGCGCCACGCCCATCAGGCGCAGCGCTCCACCCATCACCGCGGAGAAAACCGGCGCCGCCACGTCGCCACCGTAGTACTGGCCCGCGGCCGGATCGTCGATGATCACCACTGCTGCAAGGCGCGGATTGCTCGCAGGCGCCACGCCACCGAACACCGCGACATAGCGGTCCTCGTACTGGCCATTGGCGGCCTTCTTCGCGGTTCCGGTCTTGCCGGCCACGCGGTAACCGGGAATCTCGGCCTTGCCGCCGGTCCCTTCGGTGACCACCGACTCCAGCAGCTTGAGCAACTCGCGCGCATTGCGTTCGGAGATCACTCGCTCACCCGGCACGGAACCCTCGACCTTCTCGAGCGACACGGGACGCGCAACACCCAGCGCGCCAATCGTGGCGTAGGCCTGTGCCAGCTGCAGCGGCGTGACAGCAAGGCCATAGCCGCGCGCCATCGATGCAATGGAGACCTTGCTCCATTGCGCGTAGTTCGTGAGCACGCCGGCTGACTCGCCCGGAAAGTGGCTGGCGGTGACCCGGCCGAATCCCAGTTGCGACAGCGTCGACCAGATCTGCTGGGGCCTCAGCTCGAGCGCTATCCTGGCCATGCCGACGTTCGAGGACTTCGCCAGCACGGCGGTCAGCCCGACAGTGCCCAGCGGATGTTCATCGCTGAGCAAGGCATCGCCGATCATGATGGGACTGGTATCGATCATGCTGGCAGGCGTGAAGCGACCGGATTCCAGTGCCACGGCCAGCATGAAGGGCTTGATGCTCGATCCTGGTTCCAGATAGTGGGTTGCCGCACGATTGCGCACCAGCGCCGGCTTGCGCTGCGAGCTGCTGTTGGGATTGAAGGACGGCTGGTTCACCATCGCGAGGATCTCGCCGGTGAGCACATCGATGACCACGATGGAACCCGAAGGTGCGTGGTTGGCCTCGATGGCGCCCTTCAGTTCGCGATACGCCAGGTACTGGATGCCCGAATCAAGCGCCAGCGTGAGATTGCGTCCGGGTCGCGCCGCAACGATGTTCTCCACATCCTCGACGACTCGCCCCAGGCGGTCCTGCATCACCCGCTTGCGGCCGGGCTGGCCGGCGAGCCGGGAATCCCAGGCCAGTTCAATCCCTTCCAGGCCCATGTCGTCCAGATTGGTGATCCCCAGGATCTGGCCGGTCACTTCGCCCTGCGGGTAGTAGCGGCCCAGTTCCTGCTCGAGGCGCACACCGGGCACATCCAGACCCTTGACCGACGCCGCATCGTCCGGCTTCAGGTGGCGGGCGAGCCGGACGTAGCTGCGACCCTGGCTGCGCGAAATCGTCTGCTTGAATTCGGCAGGATTCCTGTGCAGCGCGCGCGCAAGCCCATCCAGTTGATCCGGCACCGCGGCCAGCACTCGCGGATCCGCTGCGACCGAAGCCACCGGCGTACTGACTGCCAGCGGCTGGCCGTCACGATCGAAGATCGTGCCGCGTATCGCCTCGGTACGCACCACGCGTATCGAACGCGCGTCACCCTGCTGCTTGAGGAATTCGTTGTGGAACAGCTGCAGGTAGACCGCGCGCGACAGCAGCCCACCCGCGCCCAGAACCAGCAACGCGAATGCAAAACCGGCGCGAAGCCGGAACCCACGGACATCACTGTCCGCGCTGCGCTTCAAGGCACCACCACCTGGATGGCCGCCGGATCGGGCGGAGCCATCTTCAGCCGTATCGCTGCGACCTGCTCGACGTTGGCATTCGCGGAGAGGCTGGCCTTGTCCAGTTCCAGCTGGCCCCAGGTTACTTCCAGTTGATCACGCTCGCGGTGCAGGCGCTCGAGCTCGACAAACTGCTCGCGCGCGCGATGACTCGTGTAGATGGCACCAGCGGCCGAAACCAGCACCGCGAACCACAGCACCAGCAGGATGAACCATTTCTGACGCAGCATGGACATCATCCCCGCGCCCCCACGGGTGGCGCTGCCAGCCGCTCGGCCACGCGCAGTATCGCGGAGCGTGCGCGCGGATTGGCGGCAAGCTCCGCCTCGCCGGCGCGTTGCTTCCTGCCGATCAATTTCAATGCCGGCGAGAACGGCGGCGCAATCGGCAGACGCGCCCAGGCCGGATCCGGTTGCGATTGCGTGCGCATGAACTGCTTGACGATGCGGTCTTCCAGCGAATGGAAGCTGATGACGGCCAGGCGTCCGCCCGGCGCCAGCACGCGCAGCGCCGCGGCAAGGCCGCGCCTGAGCTGACCCAGCTCGTCGTTGATATGCATGCGGATGGCCTGGAAGGTGCGCGTGGCCGGATGCTTGCCGGCTTCGCGCGTGCGCACGGCACTGGCCACGATGGCGGCCAGCTGTGCCGTGGTTTCAATCGGCTGTTTCCCGCGCTCTGCGACGATGGTGCGGGAGATACGGCCGGCGAAGCGCTCTTCCCCCAGCTCCGCGATCACGTTGCGGATCTCGTCGCCACTGGCGCGCGCGAGCCAGGCGGCTGCGCTCTGCCCACTCTGCGGGTCCATGCGCATGTCGAGCGGACCATCGTGCTGGAAACTGAAGCCGCGGGCTGCCTGGTCGAGCTGCGGTGAAGACACGCCGAGGTCGAACAGAATCCCGCGACAGGCACATCCTTCGCCATGTGCCTGGACCAGTGACTCGAGCGAATCGAACGCAGCGCGGACCACCACGACACGTGCATCCGCGTCGAAGCGCCGGCGAGCGGCGGCGACGGCTTCAGGATCACGGTCGATCGCGAGCAGACGGTCCCGTGGTCCAAGCAGATCGAGGATGCGGGCCGCGTGACCGCCTCGTCCGAACGTGGCATCGACGTACAGTCGTGCTGCTTGCGCAGCGGGCGCGATCGCGAGAGCCGCGAGGGCTTCTTCGACAAGCACCGGCGCGTGCTCAGCCAATGTCCTGTACTCCGCTTTGGGCTCATCTACAGCTGCAAACCGCTGAGCTCGGCGGCAAGTTCGGTCACGCCCTGCTCGCTCCTGGTCCACTCTTCGCGCTGCTTCTTCCAGCGCGCCTCATCCCACAATTCCAGGCCACGGCCCTGGCCCACGAGAAATGCAGCGCGACCCAGCTCCGCGTATTCGCGCAGCTCCGGGGTCAGCGCGAGGCGACCGTGGCTGTCGAGATTCATTTCCTGCGCGTGGCCGATCATCAGTCGCTGCAGGCGGCGCGCCTGCGGATGCAGGCTCGGCATGGCGTTCAACTGGGCTTCGATCTTTTCCCACTCGGGAAATGCGTAGATGCGCAGGCACTGGTCCCGATCGACGGTGACCACCACGCGCCCACCCGCGGACGCAGACAGCTGCTCGCGGTGCTGTGCCGGCACAACGACCCTGCCCTTGTCATCAATCGTGACTTTTGTTGCGCCGCGGAACATGCCTTGAAATGGGGATTACCCACTTTCACCCACTGAGACCCACCTAGTCCCATCTTAGGAATCAGGCAGTACTTATGTCAACGGCGCGACAGCATTTTTTTGTTTATGCCACAACGACTTACGCGCAATCGAAAAAGTGGGACGCAGTTCTCACCAAGATTCCTTTTGATTCGGGCACTTGCAGCAGAAAGCTCACAAACAACGTTGCCTGTGGCAGTTACTTCAAGACAGAGGTAAAGGGGGGAGCTGGCCTGTAAGCCGGGTTCTGTCGAGGACAATCATTCCTCTAGGAGCTGCGTCACCGCAGCCCTCAAGCAGCCTACCCGGAAGCACGCGGGACCCACGCTGCACGTTGCCGTGCGACTTCCCTATTTGGCCTTGCTCCAGGTGGGGTTTGCCGTGCCGTCCGTGTTGCCACGTCCGCGGTGCGCTCTTACCGCACCGTTTCACCCTTGCCAGCATCTTGCAATGCTTCGGCGGTTTGCTTTCTGTTGCACTTTCCGTGGGCTCGCGCCCCCCAGGAGTTACCTGGCACCTTGTCCACTGGAGCCCGGACTTTCCTCCCCTCGATGCCTTGCGGCACTTCGCGGCGATTGCCCGGCCAGCTCCCCGCGCGCACCTTATCAGGGTGCGGCCTCCATGCCATAGCGCTGCTTCGTGGCGGCAGTCCCGGGCGAGGCAAGCCAGGCAAGCAGCGCCCGCGCAGCCTGCGGATCTGCACTTGCCGAACAGATGCCTCCCGAGAAGACCGTGACAGTCTGGATGGCATTGGGCAGCGGGCCCAGAACCACGATTCCCGGCAGGTTCATCAACTCGGAAAGTTGCTGGAAACCCAGCGCCACACGCCCATCCGCGACCAGCGTTCCCACCGGCACGCCCGGCGGCGGTACCACGATGCGCGGACGGATCTCGTCGAGAATTCCCCATTGCTGGAACAGCTTCTCCAGGTACACGCCGCTCGGTCCGGTGGAGTAACTCAGGCTGGGCGCTGCCTGCACCGCAGCTTTCACTTCTTCAGGCGTTGCAATTGGAGGCCGTGCGGAGCCTGCGCCTACCGCCACCGCCACTCCGGAGCGCACCAGATCGACGCGGCTCGCTGGCAGCACTGCGCCATCCGTCATGAGCTTGTCGATTGCATTGGAGGCGAGCACCACCACATCGTGTGGCTCACCCGCGGCGATGCGCCGGGCGATCTCCACACCGCCACCGGACTGGGCCTGCACGGATCGGCCGCTTTCACGCTGGTATTGCGCTGCCAGCGCGGCCAGCAGCTCACGCGTTGCCATCGAGGAGATCAGACTGAGCGGGGGTCGGGTCATGGGTCTTCCGTTGCGGGTTGATGGAGCAGCGCATAGACCTCGGCCTTGCGACGTCCGGTGAGCTGTGCCACCAGCGCGGCAGCGCGCGAGGGCGGCATCTCTGTGGCAAGCAGCTCGAGCGCGCGCTGCACGAACGCATCAGCCGGGGCGGCGGCTTGCCCGCCCGATACCACCAGCGTGATTTCGCCACGCGCGAAATTGGCCTCCTCTGCCGCAATTTGCAGCAGCCGCGTGAGCGAGCCGCGATATACGCTCTCGTGCAGCTTGGTCAGCTCGCGTGCCACAGCGGCTGTTCGCTCGGGACCAAATACTGTTGCCATGTCCTCGAGGGTTTCGACAATGCGATGCGGCGCTTCAAAGAAGACCATCGTGCGGACCTCGCCGGCCAGTGCGCGCAGCCGCTCGCGCCGCGCAGCGGACCGCGCCGGCAGGAATCCCTCGAAACAGAAGCGGTCGGGAGGCAGCCCCGACAAGGCCAGAGCCACCAGCACCGCCGATGGTCCCGGCACGGCACTCACTGCCAGGCCGGAATCAAGCGCGGCACGCATCAACACGAAACCGGGATCGGAAACCAGCGGCGTGCCCGCATCGGTCACCACCGCAACCAGGGCACCCTCCTGCACTCGCCGCAGCAACTCGTGCAGGCGCTGGCCTTCATTGTGTTCGTGCAGCGATAGCAGCGGCTTCTGCACGCCGATCTGGCGCAGCAGTCCCGCCGTGTGGCGCGTATCTTCGGCCGCGATGATGTCTGCATTCGCCAACACTTCGCGCGCGCGGGGCGAGAGATCAGCCAGATTGCCGATCGGTGTCGCAACGAATTCGATTCGGCCCGGGGGCACCTCTATAATCTCCGGGCGTCGACAGCACGCCAGTTCCGGAACCTTGAATCTTGTCGGTCAGTAGCTTGCCCCGCACCATGCCAACCACGCAACCCGCCACGCACCGATTGCTGCTGTCCTTCATGACCGCAGTGTTGCTGGTCGCGGGCTGCACCACGACTGGCGACGTCGCGCCCGCATCGGTCGATCGCGCCGACCGGGCACAGCGTCGTGGCGAATATGCGGCCGCTGCACAGATGTACGAGCGTCTCGCGCAGACCAATCCACCACCGGTGCGCAATGATCTGGCGCTGGCCGCCGCACGCGCATGGCTTGCCGCAAATCGTGCGGATGACGCCCAGCGCGCGCTGGGCGTGGCAGTGGGCGAGAACCGTCCCGCGCAACAGCTTGAACTGGGCATGCTGCGCGCCGAAGTGGCCGAGGCGCGCGGCCAGCACGAAATAGCGTGGCAGCAGGTTTCCGGGCTGACACAACCCGCAGATCCCGTGGCCGCCACTCGGTTGCTGCAATTGCGGCAACAGATCGCACTGCGCGCGGGGCTGCCCGTCGAAGCGGTGCGCGCCGGGCTGGCGCGCGAGCGGGTCGCTGCCAGCGAGGACGAGCGCGTGGCTGCGCGGCGCGATCTGCTTGCCGGCCTGCGCGGCGCCATTGAAGGCGGGCTGCGCGTGGATCTGGGAGCCAGCAATGAACCGCTGGTGCGCGGCTGGCTGGAGATCGCGCAGATCGCAGCGAGCGCCGGCCGCAGCCCACTGTCGGCGGAATCCGATATCGCGCGTTGGCGCAGCCGATTCCCCGGGCATCCGGCTGCCACCATCGTTGAACGTGAAATCCTGCATCCGGGCGAACGCCTCGTGGAGTCGCGCCCGGGTGCTCCCGTGAGCACCGGACCCGTGGCGCTGCTGCTGCCGCTGACGTCACGCGAACCCGGCGGAGAGCGTGTGGCAGCCATTGCAGGCCTGATTCGCGCGGGATTCGAAAACGCATGGTCGCGCCTGCCGGCAGCTGATCGCCCGCAGCTGCGTGTGTACGACACTGGCGTGCTTGGCGTGGCAACGGCGCTGCTGAATGCGCAGAGTGATGGCGCAGGATTCATCGTCGGCCCGCTCGGGAAGGAAGAAGTGCAGGCCGCACTTGAACAGCGGCCCGGCGCACTGCCAATGCTGCTGCTCAACACGCCGCCGGGTGGTGGCGGCTACCTGGGAAACCAGGTTTTCCAGTTCGCGCTTGCGCCGGAGGATGAAGCACGCCAGATCGCGCGGCAGATTGCCGCCGCCGGGCGTGGCAATGCCCTGCTGCTTGCACCCACGGGTGAGTGGGGAGGCCGGGTCGCAAGCGCCTTCGCCCAGGAGCTGACGCGCGCCGGTGGCGCTGTGCTTGCCCAGGCCAGCTACGATCGATCACAGGTCGATTTCACGCTGACCCTGAAGGAAACCATCACTGCCCTGCTGGGCATCGATGCTGCGAAGGCGCGCCAGCAACGCGTGCAGTCGATCATCGGTGCGAGCGTGGAATTCGATGCCCATCCCCGGCCCGACATCGACGCGATCTTCACGCCGGGTTGGGACCCGCTGGCAGTCCGCCAGATCAAGTCCCTGCTGTTCTACTACAACGCCGGCGAGATCCCCACCTACATCACGCAGGATGGCGTGGGTCCCGATCAAGGCAGCAACCGCGATCTGGCAGACACGCGGCTGCTGGACATGCCGTGGGTGCTCGACAGCATCGGGCCGGTTGCAGATCTGCGCGCAGCTACCCAACCGGCGTGGGGCATCGAGAGCGACAACATGTCCCGCTATTTCGCCTTCGGTTACGACGCAGCGACCCTGACAATGAGCCTGCGTCGCGGCGCTACGGCATGGCCGCTCGCTGGTCTCACGGGTCGCCTGCAGCTGACCCCAGAGGGCCGAATCGAACGCAGCCTGAACTGGGCACGGCTGAGCCGCGACGGCTCTCTCCAGCCCTTCGATCCGGTTTCGAACGCACCCGGGCCTTGATGAACCGCGGCCGGATTGACCGCCAGCAGATCGGTCGCGCGGCTGAAGACGCTGCCACCCGGTTTCTCGAATCGCAGCGCCTTAGCATCCTTTTCAGAAACTATAGATGCCGAAAAGGCGAGATTGATATCATTGCCGAAACAATAGATGGGACCATCGTCATTGCCGAGGTAAGGCTCCGCGCCTCCACGCGCTTTGGTGGCGGGGCGGCCAGCGTCGGTTGGCGCAAGCAGCGGCACATTCACAGTGCCGCCAGCCACCTGCTGGCCCGGCACCCGGCGCTGCAGCGGCGGGCCATTCGTTTCGACGTGCTGGACCTGGCGCCCGATGGCGCCGATGGCTACCGCATCGACTGGATCCGCCACGCCTTCGAGGCCAGCGCCGCTACTTGATGACTTTGAGGCTGGGTCGCCCGCGGGGCCTGTCCGGGCCCGATGGAGGTGGCTCGGGTGACTCGGGTGACTCCGCTCCCTCACCGTTGCCGCCCGCATCTGTGGCAGGCCCGGCATGCGTTTCGCCGGGTTGGGCACCAGGCACATCCGCGCGGAAGGCCATCCCCTGCCCGTTCTCGCGCGCCACGATGGCCAGCACATGTTCCAGTGGCACATGAATGTGGTGACTGACGCCGCCAAAGCGCGCGCTGAAGTCCACGGCTCCATCGGCGATGCGGAAGGACTGCGTCGCCGACGCAGAGATGTTCAAGGTGATGTATCCGCCGGAAGCGAACTGGCGAGGCACGGTCACCGCGTCGGAACTGGCATCAACGATCAGGTGCGGCGTCCACCCATTGTCGATGATCCAGTCCAGCATGGCTCGCAGCAGATAGGGCAGCTGCGAGAGTTCAGGCAACGCGCATCTCCCGCTCCTGCGGCGACAGGCTCATGCGGAATGCGGGCCGGGAAAACAGCAGCTTCGCGTACTTGAGCAGAGCCGTGGATTCCTTCGGCAGATCGATGCGCCAGCGTGGCAGTCGCCACAGCAACGGCGCGATGCTCACATCGACCAGGGATATTTCATCACTGGCAAAGTAGGGCTTGTTGCGCACGAAATCTGCGGTCTGCACGATCAGGTCACGCAGCTCACCGCGCATCTTCTCGGCTTCGGCGCTGTCCGGATCGGCCTTGTCGAGCTGGGCAGCCAGGCCATACCAGTCGCGCTCGATGCGCAGCAGCGCCAGACGGCATTTCGCCCGCGAAACCGGATCAACCGGCATCAGCGGCGGATGCGGGAAACGCTCGTCCAGGTATTCGATGATGATGCGTGAGTCGTAAAGCACCAGATCCCGATCAACCAGCGTCGGCAGCGAATGGTCGGGATTCAGATCGAGCAGATCTTCCGGAAAGCGCCCGGGCACGACGCTCAGGATCTCGATCTCGACGTCCTTTTCCGCCAGTACGATGCGGGTCCGGTGGCTGGCGGGCTCATCCGGAGCCGAGAACAATGTCATCACTGCGCGGCCTGCCTCAGTGGACGTCTTTCCAGTATTCCTTCTTGAGCAACCATGCGAAGAAGGTGAACACCAGCAGGAAGAGCACCACCCAGATACCCATCGCGCGGCGCTGGACCTGCGACGGATCGCTCGCATAGTCGAGGAAATTCACGATGTCGCGCACGAATGCGTCGTACTCGGCCGGCGCCAGCCTGCCCTGAGCGAGGAATTCAAAACGCTCGACCTCCTTGCCGCCGTGGCCCGAGTCGCCGCCGGCATGTTCGGCAAAGACCGCCGCCTTCACGCCTTCGAGATCGGACAGCACCGCCGGCATGGAAGCGCCGTCCAGCGCCAGGTTGTTCGTGCCTGAGGCCCGCGTCGGATCGGCATAGAAGCCCTTCAGAAACTGGTAAACCCAGTTCGTGCCGCGGGAACGCGCCACCAGCGACAGATCCGGCGGCTGCCGGCCGAACCAGGCCTCCGCATCGGCCTTGGGAAAGCTCGCCACAATGTAATCGGTGGTCTTGGCTCCGGGCGGCAACAGCTGCTCGCTGAGCACCTTGTCGGAAATGTCGAGATCCGTCGCCAGGCGCGACCAGCGCACAAACTTGAGCGAATGGCATCCGCTGCAGTAATTGACGAAGTTGGCTGCACCACGCTGCAGCGAGGCGGTGCTCTTGACGTCGTGACCGGATTCCCATGCCTGCCAGTTGACGCCACTCTCGTGACCTTCAGCCGCAGGCTGTTCAGTTGCGCCTTCCGCAGCCGCCGCCGCGCCGGCGAAGGCACACGTCGCCAGCAGCGCAATCCCCATCCGGAAGAAACCAGTGTTCATCGAACGAACCCGCATCGTTGGCCTCAGTGCGAAGAGAAGGTGACGCGCTCGGGCACCCGGGCGGTGGATTCGCCACGCGTGTACCAGGGCATCAGGAAGAAGAACGCGAAATACAGCGCGGAGAAGATGCGCGCCAGCAGCACATACAGGCCTTCGGCGGGCTTCAGCCCCAGGTAGCCAAGCGCAATGAACGACACCGTGAATACCGTGAGCCACAGCTTCCAGCGCAGCGGCCGGTAGCGGGTGGACTTGACCGGCGATCGATCGAGCCACGGCAGCAGGATGAAGCAGACCAGCGACAAAGCCATGAGCAGTGCGCCCATGCGCTGATCCGGTACGGCGCGCAGGATTGCGTAGAAGGGCGTGAAGTACCACACCGGAGCGATGTGCTCGGGCGTGGACAGCGGATTGGCCACCTCGAAATTCGGCGCCTCGAGGAACAGGCCGCCGAAGGTCGGCACGAAGAACAGCACGATTGCGAAGCCGGTCAGGAATACGCCGATGCCGACCAGGTCCTTCACTGTGTAGTACGGATGGAACGGAATGCCATCCAGCGGCTTGCCGTCGGCCCCTTTCTTCTCCTTGATTTCGATGCCATCCGGGTTGTTCGAGCCGTTCTGGCGCAATGCAACCAGGTGCAGGGCAACCAGCAGCAGCAGCACCAGCGGCACCGCCGCCACGTGCAGCGAGAAGAAGCGCCCCAGCGTTGCATCAGCAATGCCGTAATCACCGCGGATCCACTCCACCAGCCCTGGCCCGACCACGGGGATGGTGCCGAACAGGTTCACGATCACCTGCGCACCCCAGTAGGACATGTTGCCCCAGGGCAGCACGTAACCCATGAACGCTTCGGCCATCAGCGCCAGATACACGAACATGCCGAACAGCCACAGCAATTCACGCGGCGCCTTGTACGAGCCATACAGGAAGGCGCGGAACATGTGCAGATACACAACGATGAAGAAAGCCGATGCCCCAGTGGAATGCATGTAGCGCAGCAGCCAGCCGAACGGCACCTCGCGCATGATGTATTCGACCGAATCGAATGAAGTCGCCTCGCCCACCTTGTAGTGCATGGTGAGGAAGATGCCGCTGACCAGCTGGATTACCAGCGCCACCAGCGACAACACGCCGAAGAAGTACCAGAAATTGAAATTCTTCGGCGCGAAGTATCCCGTCAGCTGATCGCGCATGAAGGCATCGACCGGCAGGCGCTTGTTGAGCCAGCCCAGAAAGCCGGTACGTACTGGCAGGCTGTCGTCGTTGGCGGCCATCAGGCGGCTCCCGTGGTGGCATCGACGCCGATTACCAGCGTGTGGTCGCCGCTGTAGGAATAAAGCGGAATGCGCAGGTTCGTGGAAGCCGGAGAACCATCGAACACCCGGCCTGCCAGATCGAACTTGGACCCGTGACACGGACAGAAGAACCCGCCGGGCCAGTCCGCGCCCAGTTCCGGCAACGCCTTCTCGAACCGCGACTTCGGCAGGCAGCCAAGGTGAGTGCAGGTGCCTTCGACCACCAGGAAGTCGTCGCGAACCGCGCGCGTCGCGTTCTGCGCATAGTCGGGCTGTTCGGAATCCTCCGACTTGGCATCCTTCAGACGATTGTCATGGTCTGGCAGCGCAGCCAGCATCTCGGGCGTGCGGTGCACGATGTACATGGGCTTCTTGCGATAGACGACCGTGAGCATCTGGCCCGGCTCGATCTTGGAAATATCAACTGTCACTGGCGCGCCAGCGGCCCGGGCGCGCTCCGAAGGATTCCAGGATTCGATGAAAGGAACCGCAGCAAGACCCGCGCCGATTGCGCCGGTGGTCGTTGTTGCAAAGATCAGGAAGCCGCGCCGGTCGTGATCAACCTCGGCGGGGGCTGGGGCGGCAATGTCGCTCATTCGAAGATTCCGGGGGCTGTTGCTGTTCTTGCGCCTGGGCCGCTACTCACGGCGAGACCAACACGGCCCGAAGCGCGCGGCATTATACACTATCGCCTACGGTGCCCACGGCACGTGCCCCATGCCAAACAGCAGCTTGCGTCGCCATTCAATCTTTCTCGCCGGTTCCGTCTTGGCCGGGCTCCTCATGGCGCTGGTCGCTGTATGGTTGTGGCCGCAACTGATTCGCAAGTCACCGCCGCCCGACACCGTTTCACTCACTCCCGCGTTCCCGTCGCTTGCAGTGCAGCCCGCCGTGACCGGGGCCGCCGCACGTGCGCCGCAAGAGGATACGGCCGCCGCCCAATCGGCAGCAGCCGACGCGCTCGCCGAGGCCGGCGGCGGCAGCTTCGCGTCGGCCGTGCGGGTCAGTGCTCCTGCCGTAGTCAGTATCTACACGACCCATGTGGAGCGAGTACCGGGGACTCCACTTGAACAGATGCTGGGCAGCCCATGGCGGCAGCTGGTGCAGCAGAAGCTGGGCTCGGGGGTCATCGTCGATGGCGACGGGCACATCGTCACCAACAATCACGTGATCTCCCGGTCCGAGGAGATCGCTGTGCAGCTGGCAGACGGCAGGCAATCCCCCGCGACAGTGGTGGGCAGCGATCCGGACACGGATCTGGCGGTGCTGCAGATCAAGCTGCCGAACTTGCCGGTCATGAAGCTCGGCCGTTCAGACCGAGTGGCTGTCGGCGACGTGGTGCTGGCCATCGGCAATCCGTTCGGACTGCTGGCCCAGACGGTCACGCACGGTATCGTCAGCGCAACCGGCCGCGCTGACCTTGGCGTCGCCACCTTTGAAGACTTCATCCAGACCGATGCCGCCATCAACGAGGGCAATTCCGGCGGCGCGCTGGTCAATGCCCGCGGCGAACTCATCGGCATCAACACCGCCGTGCTTGGCAAGGAGCAGGGCGCCGAAGGGCTGGGCGTCGCCATACCGGTGGACCTCGTGCGCGGCGTGATGAGTGAAATCCAGCGGCACGGCCGGGTCATCCGCGGCTGGATCGGCATCCAGGCACGGGATGTGAATGCCGAGACCGCGGAGCAATACAACCTGCCGCGCGCGGGAGTGGCGATCAATCCCTATCGGAATTCACCAGCCGCGCGAGCGGGCCTCAGGCTGGGCGACGTGATCAAGACCATCGACGGCCAGGAAGTGCAGAGCGCGCAGGACGTTCGCGCACGCATCGCCACCCGCAAGCCGGGCAGCAGCCTGCGCATGCAGGTAGAACGGGCAGGCCTCGGCGTACGCACGCTGAGTCTTGAAATCGAGGTGATCGAAGCCCCGCAGAGGCAGCAGTAGAAGACTACTTGCCGGCTACGCGACGGATCTGCGCGCCGAGCTGGTTGAGCTTTTCCTCGATCGATTCGTAGCCACGGTCGATGTGGTAGATCCGATCGATCTCGGTACGGCCCTTGGCCACGAGGCCCGCTATGACCAGGCTCGCCGACGCCCTGAGGTCGGTTGCCATCACCGGGGCGGCCGTCAGCTGCGGCACTCCCTTGATGATTGCCGTATTGCCTTCCAGCCGGATCTCGGCCCCGAGGCGCCGCATCTCCAGCAGATGCATGAAGCGGTTCTCGAAGATGGTCTCGATGATGGTGCCCACGCCATCGGCCACGCAGTCCAGCGCCGCGAATTGCGCCTGCATGTCAGTGGGAAATGCCGGGTAAGGCGCGGTGCGGATATCCACTGACTTCGGCCTCCGCCCGTGCATGTTCAGTTCGATCCAGTCAGCGCCGGCCTTCACTTCAGCGCCGGCTTCCTGCAGCTTCTGCAATACGGCTTCCAGATGTGCGGGCTGCGCGCGGCGCGCGACCACCCGTCCACCCGTGACAGCGCCAGCCACCAGAAAGGTTCCGGTCTCGATGCGGTCCGGTTGCACGGTGTATTCCGCACCGTGCAGTGCCTTCACGCCATCGATGACGATTCGATCAGTGCCCGCGCCATGGATCCTCGCGCCCATGGCGATCAGCATCTGTGCCAGATCCACCACTTCGGGCTCGCGCGCGGCGTTCTCGATCACCGTCTGTCCATCGGCCAGCGTCGCCGCCATCATCAGGTTCTCGGTGCCGGTGACAGTGACCGTATCGAGCACCAGCCGCGCACCTTTGAGGCGCCCGGCGCGGGCACGGATATAGCCGTTTTCCACGCGGATGTCCGCGCCCATCGCTGCCAGACCCGCAACGTGGATGTTCACCGGACGTGCGCCTATCGCACACCCACCGGGCAGCGAGACGTCCGCCTGGCCAAAGCGCGCCAGCATCGGACCCAGCACCAGGATCGAGGCGCGCATGGTTTTAACCAGGTCGTAGGGCGCGATGAAATCGTGAATGGGACGCGCATCCACTTCCACGCTCTGCTGCTCGCCCAGCGTCACCTTCACGCCCATGCGCGAGAGCAACTGGATCATCGTGGTGACATCCTGCAGATGCGGCACATTGCGCACCTGCACGGGCTCGTCGGCCAGCAGTGTCGCGGCCAGTATCGGCAGCGCCGCGTTCTTGGCGCCGGAGATCCGTACCTCGCCGTCCAGGCGCACGCCGCCGGTAACCTGAAGCTTGTCCATGCGCTTTCCTGAACGGGCCCTTAGGGTTGCCGCGCCGCCAGCTCGGCCGGCGTGCAGGTATCCAGGGAAAGGGCGTGGATCTCGCCGCCCATGCGTTCGCCCAGCGCACGGTAGACCAGCTGGTGACGCTGCAACGGCCGCCGTCCCTCGAACTGGTGGCTCACCACGATCGCCTCGAAATGCACATTGTCCTCGGAACGCACGTGCACCCTGGCGTCAGGCAAGGCGACGCGGATCAGTTCCTCGATCTGTTTCGGATTCATCAATGCGACCGGTGACCGCCAGGGAAGGCCCGCAAGTGTAAGCTATGATCCGCTCCATGAAGGACCAGCCTCAGGGCAACTGTGCGGAACCTGTCACCGGTTTCACTGATGGCCGTGCACTGATTGCTGCGGGGCGACGCGCGCTGAGCATCGAGGCACGGGCACTGGCGGCGCTTCCAGACCGCATCGATGCGTCCTTTGCCCGCGCCTGCCAGCTGTGCCTGGCAACAACCGGCCGTGTAGTAGTCAGCGGGCTGGGCAAGTCCGGCCATATCGGCGCCAAGATTGCCGCCACCCTGGCCAGCACCGGTACGCCGGCCTTCTTTCTGCATGCGGCCGAAGCCAGCCATGGCGACGTCGGCATGATGGCCACCGGCGATGTGCTGCTGGCGTTGTCCGGTTCCGGTGAGACCGCGGAACTGCTGGCGCTGCTGCCCTACCTGCGGCGCCTGAATGTCCCGGTCATCGCGCTGACCGGCAGCGCCGGCTCCACGCTGGCGCGCGAGGCTGCCGTGCACCTTGATATCAGCGTGGACCAGGAAGCATGTCCTCTCAACCTCGCGCCGACGGCCAGCACCATCGCCATGCTGGCCATGGGCGATGCGCTGGCCACCGCGTTGCTCGAGGCACGCGGCTTCACCAGCGAGGATTTCGCGCGCTCGCATCCGGGCGGACGGCTGGGACGCCGGCTGCTGCTGCGCGTTGCCGACGTGATGCGGCGGAACGAACAGCTGCCGCGCGTGGCGGCCACCGTGACCCTGGAGGAAGGCCTGGTCGAAATGGGCCGCAAGGGACTCGGGCTCGCAGCGGTGACCGATGCAGAGGGCCGGCTGCTCGGGGTATTCACCGACGGCGATCTGCGCCGTGCGCTGGACCGGGGCCTGTCGCTGCGCGCCACCAGCATGTCCGCGGCCATGACGCAGACACCGCGCGTCGTCAGGCCTGAGCAACTGGCCATCGACGCCGTCAACAGCATGCAGGAGCACCGTGTCACCGCGCTGCTGGTGGTCGATGCAGAGGCGAGGCTGGTGGGCGCCCTGAACATTCACGACCTGCTGCAGGCCGGGGTCTTCTGATGACACAGGCCAGCCACAGGATCCCTGCCCGTCTCACGAGCCGCCTGGCGCGTCGCATCGAACTGCTCGTGCTCGACGTCGATGGCACGCTGACCGACGGGGGGCTGTGGTACGGGCCGCGTGGCGAACAGCTCAAGCGTTTCCATGTGCGCGATGGTCATGGCCTCAAGCTGCTGGCCGCAGCCGGCGTAACCCCGGCAGTCATCTCCGGACGCCGGTCGGCCGCGCTCACCGTGCGCTGCCGTGAACTTGGCATTCGCCACCTGGTGACCGGCGCGGCGGACAAGTGCAAGGCGCTGGACCGGCTGCTCAAACGCCTTGACCTGCACGAATCGCAGGTGGCCGCCGTTGGCGACGACACGCCGGATATCCCGCTGTTCCTGCGGGTGGCCTTCGCCGTGGCCGTCCAGGACGCGCATCCGCTGGCCGTCAGCGCGGCCCATTGCCGCACTTCGCTGCCTGGCGGATCCGGCGCGGTGCGTGAGGTCTGCGACTGGCTGCTGGCGGCGCGGGCCCGCGCATGAACACCCGCCGCCTCACCTTTCTGCTTTTGTTGCTGGTCGCCGCCGCAGCGGTGCTGTGGTGGAGGACCAGCCGGCAGGCCGAGCCAGCCACCAGCGGATCGGACGCTGATGCTGCGCAAGTCGCCTATGACTATGAGGCGCACGATGTGGTGCTGCGCCAGATGGGGCCCGACGGGCGACTGCAATTCCAGATCGAGGCACGGCAGATCACGCAGTTGCCGGCCAGCGGCCGCATCAGCGCGCAGGGACTGACGATGTACCGCGACCCGCCGGGCACCGAACCCGGCGGCCCGAATCGCTGGACGCTGACGGCAGACCAGGGTGACCTGCCGGCCGAGGGCGGCGTGGTCACGCTGGCAGGCAACGTGCGCGCCTGGGGGATTCCCGTTGGCAGCCGTGTGCCGGTCACTTTCGTCACCGAGCACCTGCAATACGATATTGCGACACAGGAACTCCGCAGCGACGACGAGGTCCAGGTGACCTGGGGCGCCAACACCACGCGGACCCATGGTTTGCGCTTCAACGTCAGAACCAGTGAAGGACTGGGTTCGGAAATCAATGCAATCCTCGATCCAGGATAGTCGCCGACGTGGCGTGCTGCTGTTGCTCGCCGGCTGCGGCCTGCTGACCTGGCTGCTGCCTGGCCCGGCAGCGCAGGCGCCAACCGCCAGGATCACCGCAAGCAACAAGGGGCCGGTGTCCTTCAACCTCAAGGCAGGCACCCAGACGCTGGAACAGGATGTGGAGCTGCGCCAGGCTCCCGACACTCTGATCCGTGCGGACAAGGCGGATGGCACCAACCTGCTGGACGGCAGCTTCGACAACGGCCATTGGGTCCTGAGCGGCGCAGTGCATATCGAATTCAACGGTGCGATGCTGGACGCCGACAGCGCCACGGTGATTTTCGAGGGCGGGCACATCCACTCCATCGAGGTGCAGGGCAGTCCGGCGCAGTTCTCGCGGCCCACCGGTGCGACCAATGATCGCAATGAAGGGCGCGCCGATACGATTACCTACGACGGCGCCACGCGGCAGATCCGCCTGACCGGCCACACCTGGTACGCCTTCGGTCCCTACGAGGGTACGGCCAGCAAGCCCCTGCGCTACAACCTGGACAGTACCGAGATTGCCAGCGAGCAACCCTCCGGCGACGACTCGCGCATCACCTTCACCTTCCGTAACATGCAGGCCAGCGCCAGAGTCTGGCGCGCCAACATCGACGCTGGTACGCAACTGCTGGAACAGGACGTGGAGCTGCGCCGGGATCCCGACACGCTCATCCGGGCCGACAGGGCCGAGGGAAGCCATTTGACCCAGGGCTACGACAATGGCCGGTGGACGCTTGCAGGCACGGTGCAAATCAATCACAAGCAGGGTGAGCTGCAAGCCGACAGCGCCAACGTCGGCTTCGCCAGCGGCGAGGTGCGCTCGATCCAGGCCCACGGCAATCCGGCGCAGTTTTCCTACCCGACCAGAAATTCGCGCGGGCGCTTCGAGGGGCGCGCCGACAGCATCACTTTCGACAACGACACCCGGCAGTTGCGGGTCATCGGCCATCCCAGCCGCTACGTGTTCGGGCTGGACCAGTTCAGCTCGGACAAGCCGCTGCTGTACGAGCTGAACCTTGGCGTGCTGAGCACCGAAGACACCGGCGACCCGGACGCGCGTGTGCGCGGCATCATCCGTCCGGACAAGCGCGTACAGACCCCGCACATTCCCGAAAGGGGCACCGCCCAGTGAGTACAGCGGTGCTGCGGGCCAGTAATCTGCGCAAGAGCTATGGCGGACGCGTGGTCGTGGACGACCTCAGCCTGCACGTGCAATCCGGTGAAGTGGTCGGGCTGCTGGGGCCCAATGGCGCCGGCAAGTCCACCTCCTT
>CAYWDZ010000009.1:0-7049 GCA_964456255.1 uncultured Steroidobacteraceae bacterium
GGTCTTGCGCTGCTGTACCTGGACATGGATCACTTCAAGGAAGTCAACGACACCTTCGGCCATGGCGCCGGCGACCGCGTGCTCGAGGCGCTCACCGAGCGGCTCACCGGCGCGCTGCCTGAGGGAACCGTGATGGGTCGCCTGGCCGGCGATGAATTCGCATTGTTCGTCGACGGCATCTCCGACAGCAGCGCGCGCGAGACAGTGCGCCACCTTTCCGAAGACATCCTCAATGTGGTGGCGCTGCCCTTCCATGTCGGTGGGCATGAGGTGTTCCTGTCGGCCTCGATCGGCGTGGCGCTCTGTCCGCTCGATGCCGAGAACGTGATCGACCTGATCCGCAACGCCGACGCGGCGATGTACTACTCCAAGCAGAACGGCGGCAACAGCTGCGTGTTCTATACGCCCGAGATGAACGCCGCCGCGGTCGAGCGGCTGATGCTCAAGAGCAAGCTCAAGCGCGCCATCGAACGCGACGAATTCGTCGTCGCCTACATGCCCAAGGTGAACATCGCCGACGGCCGGATCGTGGGCGCCGAAGCGCTGCTGCGGTGGCGGGCGCCCGGGCACGGCGACATCCCGCCCGCGCAGTTCATCCCGCTTGCCGAAGAGAACAACCTGATCGGCAGCATCGGCGAATGGGTGCTGGATCGGGTCTGCCAGGATTATTCGGGGCTGTCGGGCCAGGGGCTTGCCCCCGGGCGCATCGCGCTGAACCTGTCGCTCAAGCAGCTGCGGCAGGCAAGCTTCATCCTGGACTGCAAATCACTGTTCGCGCGCCGTGGCGTATCCCCGGAGAAGCTGGAGCTCGAAATCACCGAGACCACCCTCATGGCCGACCCGAAGCGCACCATCGGCTTGCTCAAGGAGCTGGCCCAAATGGGCCTGCACCTGTCGATCGACGACTTCGGCACCGGCTATTCCTCGCTGTCCGCGCTGCAACAGTTCCCGATCTCCACGCTGAAGATCGACCAGTCCTTCGTGCAGGACGTGAACGAAGACCGCAACGATGCGACCATCGTGCGCACCATCATCGAGATGGGCCATAGCCTGGGCATGCAGGTCATCGCCGAGGGTGTTGAAACCCGCGCGCAGCTGGAGTTCCTGCGGTCGGCTGGTTGCGATCAGGCACAGGGCCAGTTGTTCGGTGAGCCCTGCTCCATAGAGGCGCTGACCCAGATACTGGCCCAGCAGGCCGCCAGGTCCGCCTCGCCGTTCCCGTTCTTCGAACACGAACCTGCAGCCAGCGGCGACCTGCGCGCCTGAGGCCTGCTCCGCCTCAGGTGTCGTCGCGATAGCGGCGCAGGCGGATCACCACAAAGATCATTGCGGCGGCTGCCACCACGCCCAGCCACAGCGCCGGATTCAGATACAGCCCGCTCCAGTCGGTGCCCGCAATGCTCCAGCCGGACTCGGCGGGCGCGGGCAGGAATGTGCGTCCGACCTGCGGGGCCAGCCGCTCGCCAATGAAGCTGAACACGTGGTCGCTCCCCAGCACCAGGCGCTCGGCGGCACCAAGGGAAGCGACGGGCAATACGGCATACATCAACGGTGTGCGCCTGGCGATGATCGATGCCAGCATCAGGTAGGTCGCAACAGGCGCGTACCAGAGGATCGCAAACACGCCAAACCCGGCGAGTGGCAACAACCCCGCGAGCGTGCCCGCAAACAGCTCGCCAAGGTGCCCATTCGCGGCAGGCAGGCGCACGGCAAAGATTCCCGCCAGCAACGGTTGCAGCAGCAACGCCAGCGCCGCCACCACCAGCGGAACGATCACGAGCGCAACAGCCAGCTTCACCAGGACGGTCTCCGCGTCGGAAACCGGCAGTGACTTCCAGAACAGGATGCTGCGGTCCTTGCGCTCGGCATACAGGCAGTCGAGCAGGTAGACGATGATCCCAATCGCGGCAAACAGGCAGATGACCGAGCTGATGCCCAGCAATGACATCGCGCCGACGTAACGGACCGATCCCGGGGGCACCGCGCTATCGGTTGAGATGGTGACGCCATTGCCAATGTGCAGCGCTCCGAACATCGCGGCACACAGCAGCAGACCGGCCACGACCACCGGCACGAGCCACAGGCTGCGGTGTTCCCACAGTTCGCGGCGCACCAGGACCAGGTATTTTCCTGTCGGGCTCATGCCGCCTCCTTCTGCATCCTGGCCACGAACAGATCGGCGATGGTGGGGGTGCCGACATCGCCCAGCGCCATCAGCCGCTCTCGCGGCACGTTCTCGAAGAACAGCACGTTGCGACCCAGAACAGCCCGCTCGCTGAAGGGCCCGAACGTCCGCGCAGCGGACAATTGATCCGGTTTTACGATCAATTGGGTGTAGCGCTCGCCAATTGCATCGACTGGTGTATCAAGGACGATCTTTCCGTCTTCGATGAACAGCACATCGGTAAGCAGCTGTTCAACCTCCTCGACCTGGTGCGTCGTGACCAGAATGGTCCGCTCTTCGTCCATGTAATCGTTGAGCAGCGTGTCGTAGAAGCGCCTGCGGACCAGCAGATCAAGGCCCAGCGTGGGTTCATCCAGTACCAGGAGCCGCGCACGAATCGCCAGCACCAGCGCCAGATGCAGCTGCGTCACCATGCCCTTGGACAGCTGTCGCACCTTGTGCGTGGGCTTCACGTCGGTGCTGGCCAGAAACGCTTCGGCTTTGGCCCGGTCGAATGCGGGATGCACGGCCTGCACGTAATCCAGTGCCTGCCGGACCCTGAGCCACTTGGGCAACGTCGCGACATCCGCGATGAAGGAAACTTCGCGCATCAGCTGGTCGCGCTCGGTGGCCGGATCACGCCCCAGTACATTGAGCTCGCCATCGTAGGGAGTGAGCCCCAGCAGCGACTTGATGACCGTGGTCTTGCCGGCGCCATTGCGGCCGATCAGCCCGACGATTCGTCCTGAGCCGACCGTGAAGTCGACACCCGCGACGGCAAGCTTCCCGCCCTGGTAACGCTTGGTGAGGCCACGCGCCTCGATGATCGAAGTCATTCCTTGTGCTCCGTACGTGTTGGCAGCGGTGGCGTCACCGATTCCTGCACTTCCAGGTTCAACAGATCCGCCGCAGTCAATCCCAGGCGCTGGATGGTCGCGTGGATGCGTGGCCACTCCTGCTCGAGAAAGCGCTGCCGCTCGTCCTTCATGAGGGCGCTGCCGGCACCGGGTGCCACGAACATGCCCAGGCCGCGCCGCTTGTCGACCAGCCCCTCATCGGCCAGCTGCTGATAGGCCTTCAGCACCGTGAGGGGATTGAGCCGGTATTCCGTTGCAACCTGCCGCACCGAGGGCAGCGCCTCGCCTTCCTTGAGCACGCCTTCGAGCATCATTGCCACCACGCGGTCCCGCAGCTGCCGATAGATCGGCTGCGATTCATCCCACTTGGCGTCAATCGGGCTCATCTGCCTGCGACTCTAGTCGACCTGCCGGTTGCGATCAGCCACCGAATACAACACGCAGCGGCGCGAGCGCGGCATTGACGAGCGCCGTGCCGACCGCGTGCTTGTCGGGGGTGAAGACGAAGGCGACGCTGCTGGCGATGAGGGTGGTTGCGGCGACAGCCAGTCCAAAGGCGATGGTGCGATGCACCAGGCCCAGTCGTTCGATTTCATTGTTGGTCTCCATGTTCGCTCTCCTGTGTTCCGTTGTGGTGGGCAGGGCCTCCCCTACCTCTATGGTGTTATATCTAACTATAACACCAACTCACTGTCAAGGCCCACCTCGCAAATTTCTCCCGGAGCTGTTTTGGGCAGGGGTAACGGGCCCCAGGGCAGTAAAATCCGCGCCCACCGCCACGAATTGCCGGCGGACCCATCCCCCGCACACGCCTGGAGTACTGATGAAGAAGCCCGTGACCGTCACCATTACCGGCGCTGCCGGCCAGATCGGCTATGCCCTGGCCTTCCGCGTTGCCTCCGGACAGCTGCTGGGCAGCGACCAGCCGGTAAACCTGCACCTGCTGGAAATCCCGCCGACGCTGCCCGCCCTGCAGGGTGTAGTCATGGAACTCAACGACTGCGCGTTCCCGCTGCTGAACAAGGTAGTCGCAACGGACGATGCGAAAGTCGCCTTCAGGGATTCCGCAGTTGCGCTGCTGGTCGGCGCGCGGCCACGCGGCCCGGGCATGGAGCGCAAGGATCTGCTGCTGGCCAATGCGGCGATCTTCTCGGCCCAGGGCAAGGCGATGAACGAAGTGGCCGATCGCAACATCAAGGTGCTGGTGGTCGGCAATCCCGCCAACACCAACGCCCTGATCGCACGCGCCAATGCAAAGGATCTCAATCCACGCAACTTCACCGCGATGACTCGCCTGGATCACAATCGCGGACTGTCGCAACTGGCCGAGAAGACCGGCTTGCACACCACCGACATCCGCAAGTTCACGATCTGGGGCAATCACTCCTCCACGCAGTACCCGGATGTTTCGCACGCGAGCATCGGTGGCAAGCCGGCAAGGTCGCTGCTCGACCAGAAGTGGATCGAGGAGACCTTCATTCCGGTCGTGCAGCAGCGTGGCGCTGCCATCATCAAGGCACGCGGTGCGTCTTCGGCGGCTTCAGCGGCTGCGGCGGCCATCGATCACGTGCACACATGGGTCAAGGGCACGCCAGAGGGCGACTGGGTCTCGATGGCCGTTCCCTCTGACGGCAGCTACGGAATCAGCGAAGGCGTGATCTATTCATACCCGGTCACCACGAAGAACGGCGAGTACTCGATCGTTCAGGGCCTGGCGGTCGATGACTTCAGCCGCAAGCGCATGGACACCAGTGATGCCGAACTGCGCGAGGAGCGCGACGGCGTAAAGGACCTGCTGTAACACCATGAACAGGAAACCACTCGTACTGCTTGCGCTCGTCGCGGTTTTCGGTCTGGTCTCCTGCCAGCCCAGGACCGGGTCCGGGCTGACCATCCCTGCACTGGCGCCCCAGGTGCGAACCCTGGCCAATGGACTGCGCGTCTATGCACTGCCCGATGCGAACACGGCAAGTGTCTCGGTTGCCGTCTGGTACGACGTGGGGTCGAAGAACGACCCGCCTGGCCGTTCAGGCTTCGCGCACCTGTTCGAGCACATGATGTTCAAGGCCACGGCCAACATGCCGGCCGAGACACTGGACCGGCTCACCGAGGATGTCGGTGGCTTCAACAACGCCTCGACCTGGGATGACTTCACCGACTACTTCGAGACGGTGCCGGCCAACTATCTGCAGACCGTGCTGTGGGCAGAAGCCGAGCGCATGGGATCACTGGTGGTCGACGCGGCGAACTTCAACTCCGAGCGTGCCGTGGTTCAGGAAGAACTGCGGCAACGCATTCTGGCGCAGCCCTATGGGCGGCTGTTTGGCCTGTATATTTCGCAGGCGAATTTCGAGGTGCACCCCTACGGCAGGCCCGGCATCGGGTCGATCGAGGACCTGGCCGCGGCAACCCTGGATGACGTGAAGGCGTTCCATGCCGCGTACTACCGCCCGGACAACGCCATCCTGGTAGTAGCGGGCAACTTCGATCCGAAGCAGCTGGATTCATGGGTAGACCAGTACTTCGGGCCGCTGAGCTCGCCCAAACGCGCGATCCCGCGCGTGACTGCGGTGGAGCCGGCGCGTAGCGGGCCGAAGTCGCTCACCACCTACGTTCCCAATGTGCCGCTGCCGGCCGTCACCATTTCGTGGCCCGCGCCAGCCGCAAGCAGCCCCGACATTGCAGCGTGGATGCTGCTCGATGCGATCCTGCAGCGTGGTCTGTCATCGCGGCTCTACCAGTCGCTGGTCTATGAGCAGCAGCTCGCGGCACAGGTCGGTTCGGACTTTGAAGTGCGCAGTGATCCTGGCGTCTACACGCTGCTGGCCATCCTCTCCGAAGGCAAGTCGGCCGACGATGGGCTCAAGGCCCTGCAGGCCGAAGTGGCGCGGATCCGTGACCATGAAGTCACGCCTGCCGAACTTGCCGAGGCGCGCAACGAACTGCTCTCCGAAGCGTTGCGGAACCGTGAGACCTCAGACGGGCGTGCATTCGACCTGGCGCGCTCGGTGATCATCTTCAAGGATCCGGGTGCCTCGGATCGGCTGCTGGCGCAATTGCAGACCGTCACGGTCGCGGATGTGCAGCGTGTGGCCCGCTCCCTCATGAACGACGCACACAGCGTCACCATCCGCTACCTGCCGGAAACGCCTGGCGCCAGGGGCGACACCATCGCGAGTGCAGCGACCATCCAGCCAACCGCAATCCAGATTCCGGCAACCGAGATTCCGACGTTCGCACTCGCGCCGGAAGATCAGCGCCAGAAGGCTCCGGCGCCGGGTGAAGCCGTGGCAGCGAAGATTCCCGATGCGGTGGAGAAGGCCCTTGCCAATGGCCTGCGTGTGATTGTTGCGAAGCGTTCCGGCCTGCCGTTGATTGCCGCGGCGCTCAGCGTGAATGCCGGCAGCTCGCTGGATCCATCCGATCATGCCGGCCTTGCCTCGATGACCGCCGACCTGACCACGCGCGGCACCGCTACGCGCTCGGCGACGGACATCTCGCGCGAAGTGGAGAGCCTTGGTGCCTCGCTCAACGCCGGCGCAGATGCAGATGCCTCCAACCTTGCGGTGGTCACCGTTGCCGACAAGGCAGCGCAGGTATTTGCAGTGATGGCCGACGTCGCCATGCATCCGGCCTTCCAGCAGGAAGAGCTCGACCGCGCCCGTCAGGAAACGCTGGACAATCTTTCCGTCTCCCTGCGGGAGCCGGGCACCGTGGCGCGTTTTGCGCTGGCGCGTCGCCTGTTCGGCGATGGCCCGTATGGCAAGACACCCTCACCCCGCTCCATCGAGAGCCTCAAGCGGGAAGATGCCGCCGGTTTTCATGCGAGCTGGTGGCGACCCGACAACGCATTGCTGGTCATCAGCGGTGACATCGAGCCCGCGGCTGGTTTCAAGCTCGCCGAGGATGCGTTTGGCAGCTGGACGAAGCCGGGCGACGCACTCCCCGCACAGGCCGAGCCCACAGCGGCCCCCTCGGTGCAGGTGCCACTGGTCGTCGACATCCCCAGGATCGGGCAGGCTGCCGTG
>CAYWDZ010000009.1:7149-29045 GCA_964456255.1 uncultured Steroidobacteraceae bacterium
GAGCTGGGCAGTCGCAAGGCCGTGCTGATCGGGGACTTTGGCCGCTCGGTTGAAACGGTGGGCGGCCTGGCCGGGCAGCTGTCGGAACTGGCGCAGTTCGGCCTGCCGCTCTCCAGGTTGCAGAGTTACGCGAGTGATGTGGCAGCCGTCACGGCTGAGCAGGCCGAAGCTGCAGCCAGGGCGCACTTCGATCCGGAGGCGGCCAGTCTGGTCGTCGTGGGCGACGCCGCCCAGTTCCGGGGACAGCTGAAGGTGAAGTATCCAAAGCTCGAGACCATCACCATCGACAGGCTGAATCTGGACAGCGCTACGCTGCGCTAAGAAGAAGGGCGCCGGCTGTTGCCAGCCGGCGCCCCTTTGACAACTCGCCTTGTGCAGCGATCAGTTGAAGCTGCGCTCCACCGACACCGCATAAGTGCGCGGCAGGCCGGGCACCCCTGTGACCATGCCGAGCGAAGCCGAAATATCGCTGACCGACTGGTAGTAGTACTTGTCGAACAGATTCTGCACTTCGAACGCCACCTTCCAGCCGCTATCCCTGGTCAAGGTGATCCGGCTATTCGCAAGGAAGCGACCCGGAATCTTGGCCCAAGGGGTGTTTTCGGCGTTGTCATACACCTTGCCCTGGTACGCGCCATCCAGGCGGATGCTGAACAGACCGAAATTGGTGTTGTGGTCGTACTGGGCACCCACCGAGTAGGACAGCTCCGGCGTATAAGGCGTAATACCGTCTTCCGGGATGGCGGTGTTGTCCAGGAAGCCACCCGTCGACGGAGAGGTGTAGTTGAAGTCGAGGTAGCTGATGCTCGCATCAAACGACAGGCCACCACCTGGGAAGATCGACGCCTCGAGTTCGGCACCCTTCACGTCGGCCGCACCGATGTTGTCAGGCCGCAGGCAGGGTGTCTGCAGAACTGATTCCGGACATACCAGCTTGCGCAGCTGGATGTCCTTGTACTTGTTCAGGAACACCGCCCCGTTCAGGCGCATACGGTTGTCGAGCAGGTCGGACTTGAACCCCATCTCGTAGGTGGTGAGAGTCTCCGGCTTGAATGGGAGTCTCTGATCGGCTGTGAACGGACGTGGATTCACGCCACCACCCTTGAAGCCGGTCGACACCGAGGCATACCCCAGCAACTGATCATTGAAGCGATAGTCGCCGACGATGCGCCAGTCCGTACGATCGCCCTTGAACTCGCCCGTGATGTCATACAGGCCACCAAGCAGGCAGTTCGGTGCGTAGTACGGATTATTGACGATGAAGCAATCGACGAATCCGGGCGGCAGGGAGCTATCGGGGTTGGAGCGGAAGTAGGTGTAGTCCTTCTTGTCCTTCGTGTAACGCACGCCGCCGGTGATGCCCATCGCATCCATCGGGTGGAACGTAACCGTACCGAACACAGCCTTGGTATTGCTGGGAGTCTGATCCGGCCCGTGAATGAAATCGATGACCGGATCGACGTAGTTCAGATCGACGCGGGCCGTGTAGGTACCCTTCTGGTCAAGATAGAACGCGCCGACGGTACCTTCAAACAGGCCGTCGCCACCCTTGAAGTTCAACCGCACTTCCGACGTGAACGCATGGTGGTTCAGTTCATTGTCGAGCTGCGCCACCGGAATCGGCGTGGCGTCCTGATCCTGGCCGAACTTCGAGTTGTACTTGCGGTACGACCCGATGTAGACGAGCTGCACGTTGTCATTCACGTCGAAGCTCACGCTTCCCATGAACCCCGAGCCCTGGAATTGCGTAATCGGCAATGCAAAGTACGGCTTGTAGGGCGCGAGGGTGGACGGTTCAATGCCATCCATGAAGCTCGAGTAGCTGACATAGCGAGGATCCCAGCCAAGCAGATTGCCGCCGGTGTCGCAGCTGTAGGGGCCGGCCGGAACGAAGATGCACGACATGTTGACCGGGTAGCCATCCTTGCCAATGAGCCAGGGGTTCCCGCCCGGTGAGCTGGAGTTACCCTCCGACCCGGGATCGAACGTACCCGTACCGGAGGGCGCACCAGCAGCTATCAGGACCGTCGGGATCGCCTCGGACCTCTCGCGGGTGTAATCGGCAGAAAAGTTGACCTCCAGCTTGTCGCTCGGAGAGAAGCGCAGCGCCGCGCGGCCAGCGACGATGTTCTGCCCTCCCATGGTCGCGTAGTCGGAATTCCCGATGCCGCGCGTGTTGTTCTGCGGAACGTTCGACGTGGGATGGGTCTGGCCGTAGTCGAGCATGCCTACATAGCCATCACGTCCGCGGCTCATGCCTGATACGCGCAATGCCCATTGATCGTTGATCTTGATGTCGGCCATGCCGCGAAGGTTCAGTTCGTTCAGCGAGCCGTAGGACACGCGCAATGAGCCGGTGTCGGTTCCCATTGGTTTGGCGCTGAAGATCTTGATCGCGCCACCGATGGAGTTCTTGCCGGCAAGGGTTCCCTGGGGGCCGCGCAGGATTTCGATGCGATCCAGGTCGATCAATTCCAGCAGTGAACTCGACAACGTCGGGACATAGACGTCGTCGACATAGAGGCCCACGCCGGGATCGAGTGCGTAGTTGAAGTCGACCTGACCGACGCCACGGATGAAGGCGATGAGGCCCGAGCCACCGTTCTGCGGCTGCGGCCGCAGTGAAACGTTGGGTGCCTGCGCTGCGACTTGCGCAATGTTGGTCTGGTTGCGCTGCTCGAGCATCTCGGCGTTGACGGCCGTGATCGCGATCGGCGTGTCCTGCAGGTTCTGCTCGATGAACTGCGCAGTCACCACCACTTCAGGAAGCTCGGTATCCGCCGCCGGTGCAGCCGCTTGCGCGGATCCTTGCGCCAGCGATACGGCAAGCGAAAGCGCGACGGCGCGCGCCACCACAGAACGAACTGGAATAGACAACATGGGACCCCCTAAGTCCGTAATTCAGGCCAGCGCAAGGGTGCTGACCGGTCAGAACTGTCTCTAAATTGGTTGCCGGAAGCTACCTTAATCAAGACTCATAGATCAAAAGGCATCCTTAACTGCCGCGGCAATACATCCGTTTCACGGGAAGAACTCGGCCCCGGGCGGGCGCCCGGCGGATCCCCAGCGCTCGGAGGAGTCCCAGTGCTCGGCGATCTTTCCGGATTTCTCATCGAGCCGGAACACGTCGAACCAGGTCATCTCGTAGATCTCGTCGGGCTTCTCGCGGTCGCGCACCTTGCGGGCCCACATCACCATCACGATGTCCCGCTCGGCAACGATGTCGATGATCGGAAAGCGCGAGGTGTCCTCCACCGGCCGCGGCGGCCGCGCCTTGCCGATGGTGTTCACGAACGCATCGCGCCCGGATTCCACATTCGGATTGTGCTGAATGTACTCGGGCGTCATGAACTCGGCGGCGCGTTCCATGTGGCCGCCCTCGTACACGATGCGCCAGAAGTCGTAGACCAGCTGCTTGTTGCGCGCCAGCTTCGGATCGGCGCTCTTGAGCAGGGCCCGCTGATCACTGGCGACAACCAGTGGCGCCAGCGGCTTGCCGGAGGGCGACACGCCGGGTGGGGGACGACCGGAAGGTGCGTCAGCCGAACAGGCTGCGCCGGCACCAATGGCCAATAACAGGATCAGAACCGCGCGCATGAATCCCCCATGTGTGCAACCGGGCACTGCGATTGTGCCACCACTCCAGGCACTTCAGTTCCCCTGCGCGGCGCCGATGAAGGCACGCAGGTAGCCGATCTGCTGGTCGGACGTACGCAGCCCGAGGTGAATGTGCTTCGGAACGCCCTTGCGCCCCAGCCGCAGCGGCAGCACTGGCAGATGTGCGGCCTGCTCTTCCACCAGCCAGCGCGGCAGCGCGGCCACACCGCGGCCCGCGGCCACCATCTGCAGGATCAGGTCGGTGGATTCGATGGTCTTGTGGCCCCGGGGCGTGACGCCCGCTGGCGTGAGGAACAGGTTGTAGACGTCGAGCCGCTCGGTGGTCACGGGGTAGGTGATCAGCACTTCATCCGCCAGCTGCTTCGGCTCCACGAAGTGGTGGCCCGCGAGGCGATGATTGCGCGCCACCACCAGTACCTGCTCGTAGTCGAACACCGGAATGAACGTGAGACCCGGCCGCACTTCCGGATCCGGTGTGACCACCAGGTCAATCTCATGATCGAGCAGCGCCGCAATGCCTCCGAAGCGGAATTTCTGCTTCACGTCCACGTCGACATCCGGCCACTGCGGCAGGTAACGCGCCACCACCTTCAGCAGCCACTGGTAGCAGGGATGACATTCCATGCCGATGCGCAACGTTCCGCGGGTACCGCGCGCGTACTGACGCAGTGCGACCTCGGCATTTTCCAGTTGCGGCAGGACCCGATTGGCAAGCGCCAGCAATTGCTCCCCGGCCTGGGTAAGCCTGAGCTTGCGGCCTTCGCGCTGCCAGATCTCGGCGCCCAGACCCAGTTCCAGCTTGCGCACCGCATGGCTCAACGCCGACTGGGTCAGGTGCAATCGGCGGGCGGCCGCCGTCAGCGAACCCTGCCGATCCACCTCGCGGACGATGTCCAGGTGACCGCGCTCGATCATTTCATATCATGAGCAATTTTCATCCTTATGTGAATTTATATCATTTCTGCTCATGTATTGCCCCCCCGTAGCATGGCCCCATGAGCACTCAATCAGCAGCCAGCAGCCCTGCACCCCGGCCCACCGCGTCACACCCCCGGCTTCCAGCCCGCTACGACCACGTGGGCAGCTTTCTGCGTCCGGACTACCTGCTCGCCGCGCGGCGGCAGCGCGACCGCGGCGAGATCAATGCCGCTGCACTGCGCGAGGTGGAAGATCGCGCGATCGCGGAGGTCGTGAAGTTCCAGCAGGACGTAGGCATGAAGGCCATCACCGATGGCGAATACCGGCGCACCTACTTTCACCTGGACTTTCTGGAACAGCTGGGCGGTGTGGGCACCACCAGGCCCATTCAGGTGCAGCAGCCCGATGGCACGCTGAAGCTCGCACCGCCGGTCATCAAGGTGACCGGCAAGGTGCGTCATGACCGGCCCATCGAGCTCGCAAACTATCGATACCTCGCCAGCCTGCTGGCACCGGGCAGCGTCGCGAAGGTGGCCATTCCTTCGCCGACGATGCTGCACTTCCGCGGCGGGCGGGCTGGCATCAGCCAGGATGCATACCCTGAGCTGGAACCGGATTTCTACAACGATGTCGCCCGCGCGTTCGGCGATGAGCTCGACTCGCTGCATGCCGCCGGTTGCCGCTATGTGCAGCTGGATGACACCAACCTCGCGTATCTCTGCGATCCGAAAATGCGCGAGGCTGCGCGCGCGCGCGGCGATGACCCGGATGAGCTGCCACGCCGCTATGCCTGGTTCATCAACAAGCTGGTCGCCCGCAAGCCCCACGACATGCTGCTCGCGATGCACCTGTGTCGCGGCAACTTCAAGAGCACCTTTGCAGCCAGCGGCGACTACGAACCCGTGGCCGAGGCGCTGCTGTCGGAGATGGACATCGATGCGTACTTCCTCGAGTACGACGACGCGCGCAGCGGTGACTTCCGGCCGCTGCGTTTCCTGCAGAAGGGCAAGACCGCGGTGCTGGGCCTCATCACCACCAAGGTCGGCCAGATGGAGGACCGCGACGAGCTGAAGCGCCGCATCGGGGAAGCTGCAAAGTATGCGCCGCTGGACCAGCTGGCCTTGTCACCGCAATGCGGCTTTGCCAGCAGCGCCGAGGGCAATGACATCAGCTGGGACAACCAGCGCCGCAAGATGGAACTGGTGGTCAGCCTTGCCCGCGAGGTCTGGGGCGACGAATAATGCCCGCCTGTGAAAGCGGGGGGCGAGGCATTGGCAACATTCGCGCGCCGGTCATTGCCGGCAATTGGCTTGGTTCTGGTGGTCTGTTCGGCCAGCGCCCAGGCGCCCGTGGCAACCCCTGCTGCGCGCACGAGCTATCTGGCAGGCAATGCCGTGGATTTCGCCACGGTGCTGCCACCCGCACCACGAAATGGCGATGCGCGCGACGAAGCCGATCGCCGCATCTTCCGGGAAACGCGCGCCCTCCAGGGTTCGCCGCGCTGGCAGATGGCGGCCGATGATGCCGAACTGGGCGCGCCGGCCATGCTGCGCCACTTTTCCTGCAGCCTGGATATCGAGCTGACGCCCCAGCAGGCGCCGCGCCTGCTGGCACTGTTGCAGCAGGCCACGCGCGAGGCAGCGCAGTCGATGGCGCAGGCCAAGAACTTCTACAAGAGGCAGCGCCCATTCCTGGTCGATGAAGGCCCCACCTGCGTTTCACCCGACACGGTGGGCAACAGCTTTGATTACCCTTCAGGCCACACTACTGCCGGATGGACCTGGGCTTTGGTGCTGGCGCAGGTCGACCCGCAGCGCGCGGTCCCGATTCTCGCGCGCGGCCGTGCCATCGGCGATAGCCGTGTGGTCTGCGGCGTACACAATGCTTCGGCAGTGGAAGGCTCACTCACCCTGACGAGTGCCGTGATTGCCGCCGCGGCGGGATCCGCGGCCTTCCAGGCGGATCTTGCAGCGGCACGCTCGGAACTGACTGCGCTGCGGTCCGCACCGCACGCGCCGCCGGATCCTCAGCGGTGTGCAGCTGAAGCGGAACTCGTCAGGAGCTACTGGTAGCGGCCAGTGCCGCGACCTGCGCCGCCCGCCGCGCCTCGCGTGCGGCGATGACTTCAGCCAGCTGTGCCTCGGACTCCGGACCACGGCGCAGCGCATCCAGATAGACGGCGACATAGCTGCGATCCACCGGCGCGCCACTGGCCACGATCTGCGGTTCCAGCAGGCGATGCAGCTCCACCAGGTTGTACCAGGGGACGGTGGGATAGACGTGGTGGCCGATGTGCCAGTTGATGTTGTTCCAGAAGAACGAGTTGACCGGATTGGAAATGATCGTGCGGGTGCCGGCCATCTGGCCCGCATTCCACGGTGCACCATAGTGCTCGGCGATGAACCGCATCGAATTGAGCAGCGACAGCACCAGTATCGGCCACAGCAACAGCCCGAGAACCTTACCCACCACGCCGTGGTGTGCGGCCCAGGCCAGCAGCGCCCAGTACACCGCAACCTTCAGCAGGATCTCGAAGGCGTGGATGGCCCATTGCCGCGGGCCAAATGCCTTCACCGGATAGATGAAGTTGAAGTAGATGAAGCTCAGTACACCGCCGATCAGCGCGTAAGCATAGAACTGGACGAAGTCGAGCACACCGCGCTTGCCCATGGTGAAGGCGTCCGGGTCGCGCGGCGAGCGATTGAAGCGATGATGCTCGACATGATCCTCACGAAAGCCCACGAAGGTGGCAAAGATCGGGATCATGCACAGCACGCCGAAGATCCAGTTGGCGGCCTTGCTGCGGAACAATGTGTAGTGCAGGGCGTCGTGCATGAAGGTGACCATGCCCATCCACAGGTAGCCCAGCCCGATGTACGCGGCCACCAGGATCACGGTTGATTCGGTGTTCCAGGCGACCACGCACAGCGCCGCCATCAGGCCGATGAACAGCGGGATCTTGGTGAGGTTGGGCAGCAACCGGAACTGACGCAGGCGGTCCAGATCGCTCTTGGCGATCTGCGGGATTGCAGGGCGGGACATGAAGTGGAGACCTTCTCTCTTGTGCTTTGCTGCCGGGGGCGAATCTAGTACACCCGCCGCGTTCCTGCCATGTCTGGATCGCGATGGGCCGCATGAGCCCACGCTGCAGGGGGGCGGATTCCGTCCGGACCCGGGAGCAGGCACGCCGGTGCCGGCACAATGCTCCCATGACTGTTCCGCGCTGCGCCCGGAACCCCGCCGACAAGCGCTATAGTCGCAGGCATGCTGCTTGCCGGTGCCCTGACCCTGTTGTTCGTCATTGCCGTGCTGGTGCTGGCCTACAAGCGCCTGCCGCTGCTGTCCTTCTCCATCGTCTGCACCACGCTGTTCGTGGTCTACAGCGTCTTCGGCGAGCCATCCGGCCTGTGGAAAGGGTTGCTGCTGGTACTGCTGGTGGTGATGTGGCTGTTCAACCTGCGGCCCCTGCGCAAGGTGCTCATCTCGCGGCCGTTCCTGAAAGCGTACCTGCGCATGCTGCCGACCATGTCATCGACCGAACGCGATGCGCTGGAAGCCGGCGGCGTGTGGTGGGACGGGGAGCTGTTCACCGGCAAGCCGGACTGGGACAAGCTGCTGAACACCCCGCCAGCACGTCTCACGCCCGAGGAGCAGGCCTTCATCGACGGTCCCGTCGAGCAACTGTGCGCGATGGTCGAAGACTTCGACATCACGCACCGTCGCGCCGACCTGCCACCCGAAGCCTGGGAGTTCATCAAGCGCGAGCGGTTCTGGTCGATGATCATCCCGAAGCAGTATGGCGGGCTCGAGCTCGGCCGCTATGCGCAGTCCTCGGCGCTGACCAAGCTTTCGAGCCGCAGCATCACGCTCGGTGTCACGGTGATGGTTCCCAATTCGCTCGGGCCCGGTGAGTTGCTGGTCCACTACGGCACCGAGGAACAGAAGAATCACTACCTGCCGCGACTGGCGCGCGGCGAAGAGATTCCGTGCTTTGGCCTGACCAGTCCCGTGGCCGGCTCGGATGCGGCATCCATCACCGATACCGGCATCGTGTGTCGCGGCATCCATGAAGGCCGCGAGGTCATCGGCATCCGCCTGAGCTTTTCCAAGCGCTACATCACGCTGGCACCGGTGGCGACCGTCATCGGCCTGGCTTTCCGCCTGTTCGATCCCGAGCACCTGATTGGTGATGTGGAGGATGTCGGCATCACCTGCGCGCTGATTCCGCGCGGCACGCCGGGCATCGTGATTGGCCGGCGCCACTTTCCGCTGAACATCCCGTTCCAGAACGGGCCCATCCAGGGCGAGAACGTCTTCGTGCCGGTGGACTTCATCATCGGTGGCACGAAGATGGCGGGCAAGGGCTGGCGCATGCTGGTCGAGCAGCTGGCAGTTGGGCGCTGCATCTCCCTGCCGGCCAACGCCACGGGCGGTGCAATGGTCGCGGCGTGGACCACCGGCGCCTATGCACGCATCCGCAAGCAGTTTGGTTTGTCGGTAGGCAGGTTCGAGGGCGTGGAACAGGTCATCGCGCGCATCGTCGGCAACACCTACATCATGGACGCCGCGCGCAGCGTCACCACCGGCGCACTGGATGCCGGCGAGAAGCCGGCCGTGCCTTCGGCGATCCTGAAGATGCATCTGACCGAACTGAGCCGCAAGGTTGGCGCCGACGCGATGGACGTGCACGGCGGCAAGGGCATCATGCTCGGCCCGCGCAACTACCTGGCTCGTGGCTGGCAGGCCGCGCCCATCGGCATCACGGTCGAGGGGGCGAACATCCTCACCCGCAACCTGATCATCTTCGGCCAGGGCGCCATCCGCTGCCATCCGTTCGTGCTCAAGGAGATGGAAGCCGCACGTTCAGCGCAGGGCGAGCGCAGCGTCGATGATTTCGATCGCGCGCTGTTCGGTCACGTCGGCTTCACGATCTCCAACGCAGTGCGCTCACTGGTGATGGCCGTGACGCTGGCACGCTTCGAGAGCTCACCGGGCAGCGGACCGATCCGCCGCTACTACCAGCACATCGAGCGCTTCTCCGCTTCGTTCGCGTTTGCCGCCGACGTGGCGATGCTGTCGCTGGGCGGCTACCTCAAGAAGAAGGAGAACCTGTCGGCGCGACTGGGCGACGTGCTGTCCTATCTGTACCTGGCCTCGATGGTGCTCAAGCACCATCACGACCATGGCTCACCGAAGGAAGACCAGCCCATCGTTGAATGGGCCTGCCGCGACCTGCTCTACCAGGCGCAGGAACAACTGCACGGTTTCCTGCGCAACTTCCCGAATCGTCTGCTCGCCTGGGTGATGCGCGCGCTGATCTTCCCGCGCGGCCGTACCTATTTCTCTCCCAGCGATCGCCTGGGCGCGCAACTGGCCCAGCTGGTCATGGAGCCCAGCCCCTCGCGCGAGCGGCTGTGCCGGCATGCCTTCCGGGGCCGGGCCCATGACAATCCGCTGGCGTTGCTGGAAGAGGCATTGCAGCTGGCCATCGCCGTCGAGCCGCTGGAGCGCAAGCTGCGGGTGGAGGGGGTGAAGACCGGCCGCATCAAGGTCCTGGACATGCCCGGCCAGATCGCGGCGGGCCGGGCATTAAACATCCTTACTGAAGGTGAGGCCGCAATGCTGCTGGACTATGATCGCAAGATCATGCGGATCATCAACGTGGACGATTTCGCGCCTTCCGAACTGCCGGCTGGCATCTGACCGGTAACCCTCAAGGAGACCTGACCATGTCGCGACTGCTGCCCCTTGCCGTGCTGCTAGCCGGCTCCTCTGTCTTCCTTGCCGCTTCCGCCCAGGCCCCGGCAGGACTGCCGCGCACAGCGGCTCCGCAGGGCGCCAAGGTCTACATCGTCAGCCCGAAGGACGGGGCCACGGTGTCGAGCCCGCTCACCGTCGTCTTTGGTCTCTCCGGCATGGGCATCGCGCCCGCCGGCGTGCAGTTCGAGAACACCGGTCACCATCATCTGCTGATCGACACCGACATGCCCAAGGACGCCAGCCTGCCGCTGCCCTCCAACGACAACGTCCGTCACTTCGGCAAGGGCCAGACCGAGGCCAGCATCACGCTGCCTCCGGGCAAGCACACGCTGCAGCTGGTGCTGGGCGACTCGCTGCACGTCCCGTTTAATCCGGTCGTGGCGTCGCAGAAGATCACGATCACGGTCAAGTAAGCGCAGAGCGCCCTGGCCGGCGCGCATCATGTACCTGTCCTTCTACGGCCTGGCCGACAAGCCCTTCTCGATCACGCCGGATCCGCGCTACCTGTTCCTGGGCGGCCGGCACGCCGAGGCCTTGGCGCACCTGATCTACGGCATCACCGATGCCGGGGGCTTCATCCAGCTGACCGGCGAAGTCGGCACCGGCAAGACCACGGTGATCCGCTCGCTGCTGGCCCGCCGGCCCGACAACGCCGAGATCGCGCTCATCCTCAACCCGGGACTGGATGCGCGGCAATTCCTGCAGACCATCTGCGAGGAACTGGGCATTCCGCTGCCCGCGAGCGCGGCAGGAAATCTCAAGGAGCTCATCGATATCCTCAATCGCCACCTGCTGGCAGCGCATGCGGCCGGCCGGCGCGTGGTGGTGATCGTTGACGAGGCGCAGAACCTGGCACCGGAAGTGCTGGAACAGGTACGGCTGCTCACCAACCTCGAGACCGAAACCCAGAAGCTGCTGCAGATCATCCTGATCGGCCAGCCGGAGCTGCGCGCGATGCTGGAGCGCAACGACCTGCGCCAGCTCGCGCAGCGCATCACCGGCCGCTATCACCTCGAACCCTTGACGAAGGAAGAGTCGATTGCCTACATGAGGCACCGTCTGCGAATCGCCGGCGCCACGCAGGAAATCTTCACGCGCGGCGCCATGAACGAGTTGTATCGGGCCAGCGGCGGCGTGCCGCGCCTGCTGAACGTGATTGGCGATCGGGCGCTGCTCGGCGGTTACACCGAGGACCGGCACCTCATCAACGGTTCGCTGGTGCGGCGCGCAGCCAGCGAGGTCTCCGGTCATCGCGTGCTGCCGGCCTGGCTGCCATGGCTCGCCGGCGGTGCCGCAGCACTGCTGCTGACCACCACGACCTGGATCGTCTGGAACCAGCAGCAGACCGCCGCTGTTGTGCCGCCGGTCGCGGAGGTGGTCGCTCCGGCCCCGGCGCCGCCACCTCCCGCACCGCCGGACCTGCTCCCATTGCTGCATGATGCGGCGGCGAGCCTCGATGCGGACGGCGCCTACGCGCGGCTGTTTGCACTCTGGAATGCCAGCTATGTCGCGGACTCCGCCGATGCCTGTACGCAGGCCGCGCAGCAGGGTCTGGAATGCCTCAGTGAGTCGGGTGGCCTCGAAGTACTGCGGCGCTACAACCGCCCGGCCGTGCTCGCACTGGCAGACGAAGCCGGCGCCACGTACCAGGTGGTGGTGGCGCACCTGGGCCCGGAGACCGCGCATCTGCTGCTCGGCGATGCCGGTCACGAAGTGCCGCTGGCCGAACTCGAACCGCGCTGGAGCGGAGACTTCGTGCTGTTATGGAAGCCTGCGCAATCCGAGCCGCGCAATCTGTCGCTGGGCATGAGTGGCGAGGCGGTGCGCAACCTCCGGCTGCAACTGCACCAGGCACTGGGATACGCGCTCGATGCCGTTGCCACCGACGAGTCGGCGTCCGGATACTTCGATGAGTCCCTGCAGCAGCTGGTCCTGGAGTTCCAGCGCAGCAATGGCCTGATGGAAGATGGCGTGGCCGGCTCCCGCACCCAGGCACTGCTCGATGCCCGGCTCGCCAAAGCCGACACTCCACTTCTTTCACTGGTGATCAAGTAGATGTCTTTCATCCTCGATGCATTGAAGAAGGCGGAGTCGGAGCGCAATCGCGCATCCGGACCCGTGCTGGTGGATGTGCGCATCGCACCGCCGCGGCGCCGGCTGCCGGCGTGGGCCTGGGTACTGGGTGGTGTGTTGCTCGCCAACCTCGCCGTGCTGGCATGGCTGATGCTGCGTGAACCCGCCGCTGTGCAACCGGCTGCGGCAAACGGGGCCGCTGCGCCAGCACCGGCAGTGGCGATGCAGGCCCCAGCGTCGGCAGCGCCTGCGCTCGAAGTACCACCGGTCGCAGCGGAGCATGTGATACCGCAAGCCACGTACATTCCACCGGCGGCTGCCATGCCTGCCCCGGTTGCACCGCCGCCGGCCAAGCCGCGCGCTCCTGTCGAACAGCTGCCAACCGCCAAGGAGCTGCAGGCCACCGGCGTATCACTGCCGCCGCTGCTGATGAACCTCCACGTGTACGACCCTTCACCTGCACTGCGCTATGTGCTGCTCAACGGGCTGCGCCTGATGGAAGGCGAGTTCACACCCGATGGCATCAAGGTGGAGACCATCACCGAGAACGGGGTCGTGCTCGAAGCACGCGGGCAGCGCTTCCTGCTGCCGACCGGCGGCTGAGCTACTCGGCGATGTACCAGCGTTTGTCGACCTGCTCCACCACCAGCGCCGGATAGGGCAACCCCATTCCCGTCAGATCGTAGAGCGCGCGGGTGCCGGCATACTGGAAGCGCGGCGCGCGCTCGCGTGCCAGCTTCAGCGCGGTGAGCATCTGTTCGCGCAGCTCCTCGCGGTTCTCGCACGACTCGACCAGTGTCTTCAGTGCCTTCTTGCCCGTGGTCTGCCGGAAATTCGGGCTCATCTGCTTCTTGTAGTAGTCATCGCAGTGTCCGGCCTTGAGGCTCTTCTCGGCGGCGGCGAACAGTTCGAGGATCTCCTGCGGGCTTGTCATCGCAGGCGCGGCAGGCGACGCGCCTGCAGGAGCGGCCACCACCGGCGCCATCCCGGGCGGATTGACGCGACCGGTGCGCAGGTCATCGATCTGCGCCTGCAGTTCCAGCGGCAGCGCAGCCTTCCAGTCCTTGCCCCAGGGCACGATCGACACCACCACCGGCACGCGCACAGTGCCCCGGTCCTTGTCGGGAATCAGGCGACCCACCATCTGCACCATGCCACCGCTGTCGTTCACGGCTTCCAGCCAGTCGACCCGCTCGAACTCGCGACTGCCGAAGCGCAGGCGTGCCGCCAGTGCGGCAAAGAAGCTCTGTGGTGTCATGCGCTCGATCTCGGTCAACGGCATGCCGGGACCGAACAGGCGCGAACGCACCACGCTCTCGTTGCGATCGGCCTCCAGCTTCATCTCGTCGAGCAGGCGCTTGCGCAGCTGCTCGAGCTCTTCCTCCTGGATGGTCTGCGCGATGGCGCGTGCATCGCCCGAGGCCAGGGCAACCAGGTATTCCTCGGCGGCACGGCGCTGGGCAAAGCTGTTCTCGGCGCGTGGATTCTCCTGCACGTCACTGCGGCCGGCCGCCAAGGCCAGCGTTGCAGCCGCCAGGCCGACAGCGGCCAGAACCCCCTGCAAAACCCGCTTTCTCGAGGTCGTCATGTGGAACCAGTCCTCATTTACACGATGTGCATGGCTACCGGCTTCACATATCGGGAAACCGGCCACCCGTGAAGGTTGTACCCGCGGCCCGTCTCCGTAAAGTCCTCCTGTCAGGGAGCGCGGGACGAGGCCGCCCCCGCAATACGAAAATGCGCTGGAGACGGTCTTGACTGCAACTCCCATGTCCCGCGTCGACGGGATTGCGGCGTCGGCAAGCTCCCCGGGGGAGCGCGATGCGACGCAACGGCTGATCGCCGTCACCCGTGATGGGGCGCTGGCCGAGGCCCTGCAGAAACTTGCAAGCGATGTCCCCATCCTCGTCGTGGCGGATCTGCGGCAGCTTGGCGACGCGATGCTGCGCCAGGGCAGCAACCTCGTGCTGCTGGACTCCGCCGCGGTGGAAGAGCCCCTGGCGCGCATCGTGGATGCACTCACCCGGCAGTTCCCGGATTTGCGGCTGATGGTGGCCGGTCAGGCCGCGGAGCAGAACCTGCTGGCCTCGCGCATCGCCAATGAAACGGTGTTCCGCTTCATCCACAAGCCGGCTTCACCACAACGCCTGCAGTTGTTCCTGAATGCCGCGACACGTGCGGGCGAGCACCGCCGCAGTGATGCGGCCAGCCTGGCGGGCGCCCCGCCGCGTCCGCCGTCGAAGCTGGCCTTCATCCTGGCCGGCCTCGCCGCAGTTTGCGTCGCGATCGCCGCGGCCTGGCTGTTCTGGCCGGAAGGCGCCGCGGCACGCCTGAATGCGCGCGACCTGGCCAAGGTCCAGGACATGATGCAACGGGCCGAGCAGGCCACCACCGCACACCGCTTCGCATCCTTCGACGGCACCAGCAGCGCCGAGCTGTATCGGGACGTGCTGCAACTGGATGCCCGGAACGAACAGGCCCGCACCGGTCTTGACCGTGCGCTCAACGATGCGATCGGCAGCGCGCGCCAGGCACTGGCCGCAGGCAGGCTCGACGAGGCCACCAACGGCATGGAAGCCGTGCGCCTGATTGCACCGACGCACCCCGCACTTCAGGCACTGGTCACCGATGTGCAGGCGGAAACCGCGCGCCAGCTGGCTGACGCCAACGCCCGCGAACTGATGGCGCGGCGCCAGCAGCAGATCCAGGCCGCAGTTGAACAGATGACCGCACGCATCAAGGCTGGCGCGCTGCTCGACCCCGAATCGGACAATGCCATCCTCCACTTCCAGGCGGCCCAGAGCGTCAGCGCTGGCGATCCCGCCGTGCGCAGCGCCCGCAACCAGCTCACCTCGGCACTGGTGGCCGCCGGCGACAACGCGCTGCAGGCGAAGCGTAGCGGCGAAGCACGCCGGTATGCGGATGCGGCCAGCCGCATCAACAGCAGTGCGACCGGCCTTGCCGGCCTGTACTGGCGCATTGAAGAGGCTGCGACCGCGGCGGCTGCGCCGCCACCCAGACCCGCCAGCAAACTGCCTTCCACCACCGAGATGGCCCGCGCACTGGATGCGGTAGTGCAGACCGCACCTGTTGTCACGGCCGAACCGCCGGTCGTGGCACCGACCACGGCCGCACCGCCGGCGGAGCCCGTGTGGGTGCCCGGTGAAGGCGTCGTATCCACCTCCCGCCTGAAGACGCTGCGCCGTGGCGAGGCCGAATACCCCAACGACGCTCAGGTCGGCCAGATTTCGGGCTGGGTGGATCTGGAATTCACCGTGACCACGACTGGCACGGTGAAGGACATCACGGTCACCGAATCCGAACCACGACGCACCTTTGACAATGCCGCCATCAGGGCAATGCGCAATTACCGCTATGAGCCCGTGCTCAAGGATGGCCAGCCGGTCGAACAGCGCGCCCGCTTGCGCATGCGCTTCAAGTTCCAGGATCAGTAGGCGGGCGCAGCTGCATGGCATCCACACGCATCCTGGTCGTAGCGGATGATCCCGACGTCGGCCGCTGGCTGCAGGAACTGCTTGAACTTCAGCCCCAGTCCAGCCAGATCGCAGTGGAAGACAGTGCCGCCTTCGACCAGCGGCCGGTCTCCTCGACGGCCCGGTCCTTCGACCTTCTGATCAGTGTGCTGGATTTTTCGCCGGAGTCGGCCGACGAATCCCTGGCCTGGATCGAACGCGCGCTGGCACCGCCGGGCGCCCCGCCACTACTGGTGGTTGCGGACAATGGCGATGAACTGGCCGCGACCGGAACCCTGCATCGCGGCGCGACGGATTACCTGCCGCGTGATCTGCTGGATCCGGGCCTGCTCGCGGGCAGTCTGAAGCTGGTGCGCAATGCGCGCCGGGCAGCGTCATCCGGCCGCGACGAGCCCCGCAAACCACCCATACCGCCATTGCCGCAGCGACTGCCGCGCGACCTGATTCCGCGCTACATGCTGCTCGATACGCTGGGCGAATCCATGCGCGCCACCGTGTACCTGGCGCACAGCGAGGCCCTGGATCGCCACGTGGCGCTGAAGGTCAGCGGCATCAACGATGACAGCGAACCGCATTTTGCGCGCGAATTCGAGGCAGTCAGCGCGCTGCGCGATCCGGCCGTGGTCGACATCTACGACTACGGCGTGCACGAAGGGCGCGAATTCATCGCGATGGAGTACTTCCCCTGCGGCGACCTGAAGGCGCGGCTGCTGAATCCGATCTCGATCGAGGAAAGCCTGCGCTACGTCGAGCGCATCGCACAGGCGCTGTCGGTGGTGCATGCCCGCGGCATGGTGCACCGTGACCTGAAGCCACCCAACATCATGCTCAGGGAGAACGGTGAAGTCGTGTTGATCGATTTCGGCATTGCCAAGACCCTGGAAAGCGGCGCAGGCAGCACCCGCACCGGCGTATTGCGTGGCTCGCCCTACTACATGAGCCCCGAGCAGGCGCAGGGCGAGGAACTGGACGCACGCAGCGACCTCTACAGCCTCGGCGTGATCTTCTACGAAATGCTCACCGGCTCGAAGCCCTATGTCGCCGCGACCGCGATGGAAGTCCTGCAGCAGCACGTCAACCGGGACGTGCCCGAGCTGGCGCCGGAATTCGCCCGCTGTCAGGCCTTGCTCGAAGGCCTGATGGCCAAGGATCGAAATGAGCGCTTCGCTTCTGCACACGACCTGCTGGAGAATATCCACAGCGTTGCTGCCTGAAGGACGATTCCCGGGTCATGGCCGATCCCTCCCCCACGCTGGTTGAAATCCTGCTGACCAGCGGCCGTGTGCTGGCCCTGCAGCTCAACGAAAAACTTTCGGTCAGGGTGGTCCACAACGCACCGTTGCTGGTCGAATTGCGCGGCAGCAGCGCTGCCCTGCCGGCGACCCTGCTGTCGTTGCTGGAAGAATTGCTGCCCTCACCCCACGCCGGCGAGATCCTGCGGCAGATCAATGCCGCGGCACCCACGGCCGATGAAGACGGCGTGCCGCTCGGCACCAGCGTCCTGCGCGTGCTGCCTGGTGGTGGCCCGGACCGGTTCGTGACGATGAGCCTGCACCGTGTCGAAGACAGCAACACCATGCCGCTGCTGCTGCTGATACGCGATGCCACTTCGGTCGAGGCCCTGCAGCACACCCTGGCGCGTGCGCGGCAATCCCTTGAAGCAGCGCTTTGCGTGCTGCGCGCTCCGGCGCAGGCCATCCGGCAGTTCCTGACGGGCGCCATGGCTGCGGTGGGCGGATTGCGCTCAACCATGAAACTGCCGGCGCGCGACCAGGAGGCTGCGCACGCCAAACTCGTCCGGCTCCACGGGGACACCGAACAACTCGGTGCTGCGGCCACGGAGGCCGGTATCGAAACCATTGCCCGGGCCTGCGCAGCATTGGCCGATCGCGTCGGCATCTTGCGCGATCAGCCGCACGTCAGTGGCGATGAAATGCTCTCCCTGGCGCCACTGCTGGATCAGCTGGCATCCAGCATCGGCGATTGCCTGCGCATTGAAGAAGAGCGCCACATCGAGTCCGACACGGCGCAGGCTGCCGCGGCTTCCACCGGCGCGTCTGCCGGGCGCGAGAAGGAGGCGAAGGCCTGGGCGCGCAGCGCGCAGCGCGGGTGGAACAGCTTCATTCGCCGCCTCGGCGAAGAACTGGGCACGCTGGTGAAGCTGCAGGTGCAGGATGCCGAAGCAGTGCCACCCGCCCTGCGGCGCGATGTGGACCTCATGCTGCAGCACCTGCTGCGCAACGCCGTTGAACACGGACTGGAGACCCCGGAACAGCGGCTGGCCGCCGACAAGCCGGTCTCGGGTGAAATCGTCATCCGGTTCCGCGACCTGGGCCCACAGGGCATGAGCATGAGCGTGCGCGACGATGGCCGCGGCTTCGACGTGGAACGCATCGGCCGGGCCGCGGTGCGCTCCGGCCTGCTGTCGGAGGAGTCATTGCTGGAGTACGACCCGGGCGAGATCGTGGGCCTGATCTTCAAGCCCACCTTCTCCACCGAAAACCTCGAAGGCGAAGCCGGGCGCGGACGCGGCATGAACTACCTGCGTCGCGCAGTCGCGCGACTGGGCGGGAGGATCACGGTGGCAACCAAGCCGGGCACCTACACGCGCTTTGTCATCCAGCTGCCCGCGGACGCCGCGGCGGTGGCCGACAAGCGTTAGCGCGCTAGCCCTCGGTGACCGTGTAGACGCGCACCTTTCCGGAAGGTTGCGCCACGGCGAACCGGCGCCCATCGGGTGAAAACGCTGCGACGACCGCCGGCCCATCCAGCAACTGGATATCGAGCGCGGCGCGGCTGCCGGGCCCCGGCCGCCACAACGCCACGCGCCAGTCACGACCGGCCGAAGCCAGCAGCGGACCATTGGGCTGGAAGGCCAGACGCTCGATGCGTTCTTCGTGCGCTTCAAGCTGCAGCGGCTCGCTGCCCTCCGGCCCCTTGCCGCTGAAATCCCACAGCACGATGCTGCTCGCGCCGGTCGAGGCGGTGGCCAGCCAGCGGCTGTTCGCACTCCACACGGTCTGATCCACCTTGCCCGCGTAGCCGCTCATGCGCGAGCGCTTGCGCGTATTGAGGTAGCGGAAATTGACCGTGCCATCGGCGAGGCCATTTGCGGCGACCTTGAAGTCGGGCGACAGCGCCAGCGTCAGCGGCGTTCCTTCGAGCACCAGCTGTTCGATGGATCCGTTGTCGATGCGATCGACGAACAACGCGCCATTGCCGGCGCCCAGCAGTTCATCGCGGCCGCGCCATGCCACCTGCAACAGCGCGGTGCTGTGCCCGGTGATCTTCGTGACGGGTTGCCCTGCGGCATCGAACAGCAGCACCTCCTTGCCGCAGGCTGTGGCCAGTTGCCTGCCGTCGGCGCGCCATGCCAGCCCGGCTGGCCAGCGCGCTGCCTGCATCAGTACGCGCGATGGCTGCTGCGGGTCTGCCGGCTGCCACAGGCGCACCGCGCCATCCTGACCGCTGCTGGCGATTGTCGCGCCCTTCGGCTGCCAGGCCAGTTCGAGCACTCCCGGCGCGTGCTCGCCGAGCTGGCGGACCGTGCCGTCGGTGCCGACCAGATGGATTCGGCCCTCGCCGCCGCCGATTGCAAGCGCTGCGCCATCCGGCGCCCACGCCAGCGCCACGGGAAAGTCGTCGACGACAGCGGTACTGCCTGCAACCAGGCGCACGCCCTTCGTGCTCATGCCACGCAGGCGAGGAACCCGGCGAGCAATTCCTCCCGATCGAGCTTGCGGCCGATGAACACCAGCAGGCTGGCGCGTGGCGCATCGCCCCATGGCCGGTCAGGCCGGCCGTCGAACATCATGTGCACGCCATGGAACACGTACCGGCGTTCGTCGCCGGCGATGTTGAGCACGCCCTTCATGCGCAGGATGTCCTGGCCGCGGCTCTGCAGCAGGTACGACAACCAGTCATTGACCTTGCGCGCATCCAGAGCGCGCGGCTCTTCGATGCCGATGGAACTGATCTCGTCATCATGATGGTGCGAGGCAAAGGCCCGCTCGGCCAGAGGCTTGCTGGCCAGCGACAGCCCGAATTCACCCGGCGCATGTTCGGTGAACAGCGCGTACGCGCCGGGTTGCCTGATATCGATGGCGTACTGCCCGCCCATGCACTGCATCTCGAGCGCAAACGGCGTGGCGGCCGGTGCCAGGTGCCCGCCGCTCTCGACGTCCTGCGCAGCTTCGGCAAACACCCGCACCGCTGGTTCGATCTGCGCGGCCAGTGCTTCGCTCGTTGCCGCGCTCATGGGCAGCAGCGCCACCTTCAGCGCCGCGTGATGATGATCGTGGTGGTCATGGTCATGGTCGTGATCGTGGTCGTGCCCGTGCCCGTGCTCACCGGTGGCCTTGACGAAATGCCGGCCCGCGGTGAGCTCGTAGGCACCGGCCCACTCGAACGGGTACTGCGGTTCGAGGAACGACTCATCGACACGGAGCGCGCGGTCCAGGTCGAACGCACCCAGGCCCAGCACCACGTCGATCGGCACCTCGGCATTGACCGCGCGATGAATCCTCGCGGTGCCGTTGATGCCGCGGATCTTCTGTTCGATGCGCGCGATGTCGGGATCGCCGACGAGGTCCGTCTTGTTGAGGATCACCACGTCCGCGAAGCCGATCTGGATGGCCGGCTCCTTCAATTCGGCGAGGTGCTGCTCGAAGTGCCGCGCGTCCACCACCGTGACGATGGCGTCCACCACGAACTGCTCCTTCAGGTCGTCATCGAGGAAAAAGGTCTGCGCCACGGGCCCGGGGTCGGCCATGCCGGTGGTCTCGACCAGGATGTAGTCGAAACGGTCGCGGCGCTTGGTCAGCTGGCCCAGCACGCGGATCAGGTCACCGCGCACCGTGCAGCAGATGCAACCATTGCTGGTCTCGAAGATCTCCTCTTCGGCACCGATGACCAGCGCCTGATCCACGCCCACCTCGCCGAACTCGTTCTCGATCACGGCGATGCGCTTGCCGTGGTTCTCCGAGAGGATGCGGTTCAACAGCGTGGTCTTGCCGGCGCCGAGAAAGCCCGTGAGAACGGTGACCGGAATGCGTGCTGGCTTGTTCATCTACTTGCGTCCCGCAGTATCCATTTCCCAAACGGTAACCGGGCAACCCTTGCGTAGCCAGAAGCCCGCGCCCAGGTGCCTGAAGTTCCTTGCCAGCTGCCGCCGGTACCACGCACCGCCGCGCAGTGACACCGCGGGGTCGGTGCGCGACTGGTCGCAATTCTCGAACCAGTCTTCGCGCGTCAGCACGCCGAAGTACAACAGGCCCCGGCACACGCGCGCCAGGTTCTGCAAGGCGCGCTGTGTTTCCGCGGCATTCAGGTACTGCAATACGTCGTAGCAGATCACGAGGTCGAATTGCCTGTTGCCCGAAGCCCTGCGATTGAAATCCTGGATGCCACTGTGGATCCAGCCGTAGCGCTGGCACAGGTACTGGCTGACTTCCAGGCCCGTGTAGCTCGCCTTCGGCAGCGCACGCTTCAGTGGCGCCCGCAGCAGCCCCACCCCGCAGCCCGCATCCAGGATGCTGCGCACCGGCAGGCCGATGTGATCGGCCATGGCCGCGATAAGCCTGCCGCGGGCATTCATTTCGGCGCGGCTGGTTACCGCAGTGCGTGAGTTGAAATAGAAGCGCTGGTAATAGGCCCGGTCAAACTGCTCTTTCATCTATAAAATCGGCGGATGCCCTCACCCGCTCCTCGCATCGGTTTTGTCAGCCTCGGCTGCCCCAAGGCACTGGTGGATTCGGAGCGCATCCTGACGCAATTGCGCATCCGCGGCTACGAGATTTCACCGAGCTACGAAGCCTCGGACCTCGTGGTCGTGAACACCTGCGGCTTCATCGACAGCGCCATCGACGAATCCCTGGAAGCCATCGGCGAGGCGCTGACCGCCAACGGCAAGGTGGTGGTCACCGGCTGCCTGAGCGCGAACCCCCAGCGGATCCTGGAGAAACACCCCCGGGTGCTGGCCGTCACCGGCCCGCATGCCACCGAGCAGGTACTGTCGGCAGTAAACGAACACCT
>CAYWDZ010000010.1:0-28463 GCA_964456255.1 uncultured Steroidobacteraceae bacterium
AAGAACGGGCCCATCGACTTCCAGCCGCGCGAGCCGTTCAGTCCGCTGTTCGGCGCGATGCCGAAGACACCGCTGATGATGGAGTTCCAGATCACCAAGGAGTACCTCGGCTTCGCCACGCACCTGGTGTACCTGGGCGCGCTGTATGAAGAGGTGCTGCAGGCCGACACTTACGCGAAGGGCAAAGGCTCGACCGTTGCAACGGTGATCGACGGGCAACTGGAAGGCCACACGCTTACCGGCGCGGCCGGGGTGTCGGGCATCGGCACGGACCGCGACTGGATGGGCTCCACCTTCAACCAGGCCAACTGGTATGCGTTCGGGCGGCTGGCGTGGAACCCCACGCAACCGGCACGCCAGATCGCCGAAGACTGGGCGCGCATGACGCTCTCGAATGATGCGTCGGTGGTGAAACCGGTGGTCGACATGATGATGGGCTCGCGCGAAGCGGCGGTGGACTACATGACCCCGCTGGGCCTCGCGCACCTGATGGGCCGCGGCCATCACTATGGCCCCATGCCCTGGGATGATGTCGGCGCACGCCCGGAGTGGACGCCGGTCTATTACCACCGCGCGGACAAGAACGGCATCGGCTTCGACCGCAGCAGCACCGGCAGCAACGCGGTGGCGCAGTACGCGCCGCAGGTGGCCGCGCAGTTCAATGACCTGAAGACCGTGCCGGACGAGTACCTGCTGTGGTTCCACCACGTGCCGTGGGATTACCGCATGCATTCGGGCCGCACGCTGTGGGAAGAGCTGGTCCGGCATTACACCCAGGGCGTGGAAGACGTGAAGCAGATGCGCGCGACCTGGAGCAGGCTCGAGGGCCGCATCGATGCCGAACGCTTCACCAAGACGGCCGACTTCCTGGCCATCCAGCAGGACGAGGCCCAGTGGTGGCGTGATGCCAGCATTGCCTACTGGCAAAGCCTCAACGGACTTGCAATGCCGTCGGGTTATGCTGCACCGGCACGCAGCCTCGACTACTACAAGAGCCTCAACTTCCCCAATGCACCGCACTGAGCAGGACGCCACGTGAGCAACACCCAGGGATCCGCCCGCGACCGTGAAATCGTCGAGGCGAAAGTAATCGTCACCTGCCCGGGACGCAATTTCGTCACGTTGAAGATCACGACGCGCTCCGGCGTCACCGGCCTGGGTGATGCCACGCTCAATGGCCGCGAGCTGGCCGTGGCCGCGTATCTCACCGAGCACGTGGTACCCAACCTCATTGGTCGCGACGCCGGGCGCATCGAGGACACCTGGCAGTTCCTGTACCGCGGCGCGTACTGGCGGCGCGGCCCCGTGACCATGAGCGCGATCGCCGCCGTCGATGTGGCGCTGTGGGACATCCTCGGCAAGATGGCCGGCCTGCCCGTCTACCAACTGCTCGGCGGCCGTTCGCGCGAGGGCGCGCTGGTGTACGCGCATGCCAATGGCCGCGACATCGCCGAGGCCAGCGCGCAGGTGGGCATGTACCGCGACAAGGGCTTTCTGGCCATCCGCGCGCAGTGCGGTGTGCCAGGCGTGAAGAAGGCCTATGGCATCTCCACGGGCACCAAGCCGTACGAGCCAGCCGAGAGCGAACTCCCGGTCGAAACGGTCTGGAACACGCCGCGTTACCTGGAGACGGCACCAAAGCTGTTCGAGCAACTGCGCAAGGACCATGGCAACGAGGTCGAACTGCTGCACGACGTGCACCATCGCCTCACGCCCATCGAAGCGGCGCGCCTCGCGCGCGACCTGGAGCCGTACCGTCTGTTCTGGCTGGAAGATGCGACGCCGGCCGAGAACCAGCAGTCGTTCGAACTGATCCGCCAGCACTCGGTGACGCCGCTCGCTGTTGGAGAAGTCTTCAACTCGATCTGGGATGCGAAGCACCTGATCCAGAACCAGCTCATCGACTACATCCGCACCACCATCGTGCATGGCGGCGGCATCACGCATGTGCGGCGCCTCGCCGACTTCGCTGCGCTCCACCAGGTGCGCACGGGCTTTCACGGCGCCACCGATCTGTCACCGGTGACCATGGGCGCCGCGCTGCACTTCGACACCTGGGTGCCGAACTTCGGCATCCAGGAGTACATGTTCCACAGCGACGAGACCAACGCGGTATTCCCGCACGACTACGAGTTCCGCGACGGCCGCCTGCATGTGGGCGACACGCCGGGGCATGGCGTGACCATCGACGAGAAGCTGGCGGCGAAGTATCCGTATGCGCCGAAGCAGCTGCCCGTAGCGCGCCTGGAAGACGGCACGATGTGGGACTGGTGAGACGCCCATGAACAACTCCATCCCAGGGACCCGACCCACACGCCTGATGGCGGTGATGGGATCCCTCGCGGCGCTGACCCTGGCCACTGGCGCCGCCGATACACCGGCCTACCTGAATACGAAACTTTCCTTCGAAGCGCGAGCCGCCGATCTGGTGTCACGCATGACACTGGAAGAAAAGGCCGCGCAGATGCAGAACGCCGCGCCGGCCATCGAACGCCTGGGCGTGCCGGCCTACGACTGGTGGAACGAGGCACTGCATGGCGTGGCGCGGGCCGGCCAGGCGACGGTGTTTCCACAAGCGATTGCGCTCGCGGCCACCTTTGATGTGCCGCTGATGCATGAAGTGGCCACGGTGATCAGCGACGAGGCGCGCGCCAAGTACAACGAGGCCATCCGCCAGGATCAGCATGCGCGTTACCAGGGGCTGACCTTCTGGTCGCCGAACATCAATATCTTTCGCGACCCGCGCTGGGGCCGAGGCCAGGAAACCTACGGCGAGGACCCTTTCCTCACTGCGCGCATGGGTGTGGCCTTTGTCACCGGCCTGCAGGGCGATGATCCGAAGTACCGCAAGCTCGATGCCACGGCCAAGCACTTCGCGGTGCACAGCGGCCCCGAGCCTTCGCGCCATGTGTTCGACGTGATGCCATCCGAGCGCGACCTGCACGAAACCTACCTGCCCGCCTTTGAGTCACTGGTCAAGGAGGCCAGGGTCGACGCGGTGATGGGCGCCTACAACCGCGTGAACGGCGAGCCGGCCACGGCGAGCCCGCGGCTGCTGCAGGACATCCTGCGCAAGCAATGGGGCTTCAAGGGCTACGTCGTCTCCGACTGCGATGCGGTGGGCGACATCTACCGCACGCACAAGGTGGTCGAGACCGCCGAAGCCGCCTCGGCCATGGCGGTGAAGAACGGCGATGAACTGAACTGCGGCCGCACCTACGCCGCGCTGCCCAAGGCGGTCGAGCAGGGGCTCATCCAGGAGAGCGAGATCGACACGGCGCTCACCCGCCTGATGACCGCGCGCATGCGGCTGGGCATGTTCGATCCGCCGGAGAGGGTGCCGTGGTCGAAGCTTCCCTATTCGGTCAACCAGGCGCCGGAGCACGATGCCCTGTCGCTGCGTGCCGCACGCGCGTCGCTGGTGCTGCTGAAGAATCACGGCACGCTGCCGCTGTCGAAGAACCTGAAGCGCATCGCCGTCATCGGTCCGACGGCCGACGACCTGCAGGTGCTGCTGGGCAATTACAACGGCACGCCGGCCGCGCCCGTGACCATCCTGGAGGGCATCCGGGCTGCGATGCCGCAGGCCGAAGTCACCTACGAACGCGGCGCGGAACTGGTGGAAGGGTTCGTCGAACGCCCGGTGCGTGGCGCGGCGGCCGATGCGGCGCCCCGCCCCGCCCCCTCACCGGATGCGGCGCTGGCCGCGGCCCGCAATGCCGAGGTGGTGATCTTCGTCGGCGGGCTCACGGCCCAGATCGAAGGTGAGGAGATGCGCGTCAGTTATCCCGGCTTCTCCGGCGGCGACCGCACTGACCTGAACCTGCCGGCCTCGCAGCAGAAATTGCTCGAAGCGCTGGTGGCCACCGGCAAGCCGGTGGTGCTGGTGCTGACGAGCGGCTCGGCAGTTGCCGTGGACTGGGCGCAGCAACGCGTCGGCGCGATCCTGCTTGCTTGGTACCCGGGCCAGCGCGGCGGCACCGCGGTCGCCGATGTGCTGTTCGGAGATGCCAACCCCGGTGGCCGACTGCCCGTTACCTTCTACAAGGCCAGTGAGCAGCTGCCCGCGTTTGACGACTACCGCATGGACGGGCGCACGTACCGCTACTTCAAGGGCGAGCCACTGTATCCCTTCGGCTTCGGGCTTTCGTACACGCACTTCACCTACTCCGGCCTCACGCTGGACCGTGACCGGGTGCGCAGCAATGGCAAGCTCAAGGTCACCGTGAAGGTGAAGAACGCTGGCACGCGCGCCGGTGACGAAGTGGTGCAGCTGTACCTCACCGCAGTGGCCACGCCGCATGCGCGCACCAATCGGGACCTGCGCGGCTTCCAGCGTGTCACGCTGCAGCCAGGCGAGACGCGCGCGCTCACTTTCGATGTTTCACCTGCCACCGATCTGCGCGCGTACGATGACCGGGCCGGCGCCTACGTGGTCGACCCGGGCACCTACCAGGTACAGGTCGGCGCATCCAGCGCCGACACACGATTGACCCGCACCTTCACGGTGCGCTGACAGGTATCAGAATGAATTCAGGCCGCATAGTCTGTTTCGGTGAATTGCTGCTGCGTCTGTCGGCGCCAGGCAGGGAGCTGCTGTTCCAGTCGCCGCGGCTGGATGTGAAATTCGGCGGCGCGGAGGCCAATGTCGCCGCCTCGCTCGCGATCCTGGGTCACGCCACCACCATGATCAGCGCACTGCCCGACGGCGCCGTCGGTCGCGCTGCAGCGGGTGAGCTGCGCCGCCACGGCGTCGATACCTCCGGCATCCGCTTTGCCGAAGGCCGCATGGGGCTGTACTTCCTGTCGCCCGGCGCGATGCAGCGGCCATCGCAGGTTACCTACGATCGGGCCGACTCGGTGTTTGCGCGCTCCTCCGCGAGTGAATATGACTGGCCGCAGCTGATGGCTGGTGCAAGCTGGGTGCACGTCTCGGGCATCAACCTCGCACTGAATGCACACACCGCCGATGCGGCACTCGCCGCGGTGCTGGCGGCCCGCGCCGCCGGCGCCGCCGTCTCGTTCGACTGCAACTACCGCGGCCGGCTCTGGGACGTGCGTGCGGCCGAGGCCCCGGCGCTGCTGCGCGAGATCGCGGCCGAGGCAGACCTGCTGCTGGGCAACGAGCGCGACATTGGCCTGATGCTGGGCACCGACTTCCGCGAAACGGATGGCGAGCAGCGCTTTCTGGCCGCCGCACAGCTGGCATTCGAGGCCTTTCCGCGCCTGCGCTGGATGGCCACCACCGAGCGCGCAGTACAGGATGTGACCACTCACGAACTGCGCGGTCACCTGGCCACGCGCGAACATGTGCTGACCACGCGCCCGCATCGACTCACCGGCATCGTGGATCGCATCGGCAGTGGCGATGCATTCGCCGCAGGCATTCTGCATGGGCTCCTGTCCGGGCTGCATCAGCCCGCTGCACTGGATTTCGCGGTGGCAGCGGCCTGCCTCAAGCACTCCATCCCCGGCGACGTGAACCTTGCCCGTGAAGCGGACATGCTGGCCTTCCTCGAACAGGACGGCGTCGACGTGCAGCGCTGATGACCGGGCGGGCCTCCAGCGCGGCGCGACTTTCACTCGCCAGGCTGGCTGACCTGCCGCCGGAAATCCTGCGGCCCGCATACGACCCGGCCGAAACGGTCATCGGCATCGTGCACTTCGGTCCGGGCACATTCCACCGCGTGCACCAGGCCATGTATGTGGACGACCTGCTGGCAGCACAGACGGACTGGGCGATCTCGGGTGTTTCGCTGCAGAGCACTTCGGTGCGCGACGCCCTGGCTCCGCAGGACAACCTGTACACGGTGGCCCAGCTCGGCGAAATCACCACACTGCGGGTGATCGGATCGATCCGTGAGCTGCTCCACGCACCGACCCGGCAGCGCGCCGTGCTCGCCCGGCTTGCCGACCCCGCCGTGCGACTGGTCACGCTGACCATCACCGAGAAGGGCTACTGCCTGAAGGGCGAGGAGCTGGATTTCGCGCATCCGGACATTGCGCACGACCTTGCCGCGCCTGCTGCGCCACGCAGCGCCATCGGCTACATCGTGGCCGGCCTCACAGCGCGACGCGCGCTCGGAGTCACCCCTTTCACGGTGTTGAGCTGCGACAACCTGGCCGGCAACGGTCACCGCCTGCGCCGTGCTGCCCTGCAATTCGCAGCGCGCGTTGACCCGGGTCTCGGCAAGTGGATCGAAGCCAACGTCGCGTTTCCGTGCTCGATGGTGGACAGCATCACGCCGGCCACCGACGACGCGTTGCGCGAACGCGTGGCTGCGGAACTGACTTGCGTGGACGCCTGGCCCGTGCAGCGCGAAAGCTTCACGCAATGGGTGATCGAGGATCGCTTCTGCAACGAGCGGCCTGCGCTTGAATTCGCCGGTGCGGTACTCACCAGCGATGTGGCCGGCTACGAGAGCGCCAAACTGCGACTGCTCAACGGCGCGCATTCCACGCTGGCCTGGCTGGGCTCGCTGATGGGCATTGCCACCGTCGGCGAAGCGATGGCGACGCCGCTCGCAACATTCGTCGAACGCCTCATGCGCGAATCCATCGCGCCGGTGATTGCGCTGCCGGCAGACCTCGATGCCGGCGCATACATCGAGGCCATCCTAGAACGCTTCCGCAATCCCGCCATCCAGCACAAGCTGTCGCAGATCTGCTGGGACAGTTCGCAGAAACTGCCGGTCAGGTTGGTCCCCACCGTGCGCGATGCGCTCGCGCAAGGCCGCGACATCGCGCCACTGTGCCTGTCGATCGCCGGCTGGATGTGCTTCGTGCGCAGACAGGCGCGTGCCGGCATCGCGCTCGAGGATCCATTGCACGATGCGCTCACTGCGATCGGGCGCGCCTGCAATGGCGATGCCCGGCACGACGTCGCGGCGTTCCTCAAGCTCGATGCGGTATTTGGTCCTCTCGCTGCCGATGCACGTTTCGCAGCGGCGCTGCGCGCCGCGTACTCGCGGCTTGGCGATGGCTCGCCCGGCGCCGTGGCCGAGGTGGTGCTTCAGCCTGCGTGAGGTACGCGACAGGTTCGCGCGGTATTTGCTCACACCTGCCGATCAGTCGCCGCCACTTTCCGACTGCATCAGCACTTTGTCGCTCGGGTAGCGCACTGAATACAGGTGGCGGATGGTTTCGGTCTTCTTCGGTGTGCCGGGCAGCCGCCACAGGTATACGCCGGCCTTGCCGTCGAAGTCCTTCTCCGTGGGCGGCGTCGCACCGTCGAGCACTTCGACCTTGATGCCTGAATCCTTCGGCACCGGCACCCGATCGATGACCTCGATAGGCAGCGCTGCCGCGTGGTAGCTCGTGATCTCGTAGCGACGGCGGTATTCGCTCTGGACCTGCCGGCCGAGCACGCCACGCGCCCCGGACTCCGCCTTCTCCTCCCGGACGACGATGCGGATGCGCTCATCCACGCCGAAGGGCACGCGCACGTCGGTGCCCGGCAACAGCAGCGGCAGGTTCGCCGCGCCGACGTAGGCGCCATCACGGTACAGCTGCAGCCGGCCCGCTTCGATCGGCGTGTCCTTCTCATAGTGGAAGGCAGCTTCGAGGCGCGCGGTCGGCTCCACGGCCATGACGGCGCGCGCGACCAGGTTCGTCTCAAATTCATCCTCGGAGACCGGATACACGCGCGCCTGCCGGTCCGAATTGATGCTGATGCGTGAGGGGATGCGGAAATCCTGCACGAACTCGGTGGCGAATTCATCGGTGGTGATCAGCGGGGACTCCTCGTCATCGCCTTCGGATGCACCTCTGGTCCGCACGCCGCGAATCTTGCGCGAGCCGGTCACCGTGACCTCCGCGAGTTCCATCGAGTCGGGCACCGGCGCCACATAGTCCCGCAGGCGCAGGAACGCCGATGTCACGGCAGGTGTGCCGGCGTTCTGGCGCGGCTTCGCGGTGGTCACCGACACTTCGGCATTCACCCAGTCCTCGCCCGATCCCTGCCGGATGGAAGCCTGGCGAAACAGCGCCATGCGCTTGGTCTGCGTGTCCAGGCGGGCTTCGTAGACCCAGTCCCACCCCGCATCCACTACCCGGTATTCGAGGCTCACCGGCACGGTCACTGCGGCGCTTGCCTCGATCGCCGCGCGCACTTCGGTGGTCGTCTTGCGGGCCGTGGCGATCTTCGCCAGCTCCGCGTTCACCTGCTCGACTTCAGCCCCGAGATCACGGATGGCGATATTGGCGGCCCGGATCTTCGCGCGCGCCGCCTCTGATCCCGTACCGATGGATGCCAACGTGCCCGGGATGGAAACACTTTCAACGATGGACTTGCCGTTGCGATCGGTGGGCAGCGAGGCCAGCGAGTCGATGAGCTTCAATTGCGATTGGGCCGTTGCAATCTCGTCCTGCAGCGCGGCGCGCTGGTCCTGCAGGGTCACCAGTCGCCTGCGCAGTGTACGCTCGGCATCGCTGACGTAATCCTTGTCGACGATCTTCTGCACCTCCACGCCACCCAGTCGCACTGCTGCGGAGCCGGCATAGATGCGCAGGTTGCTCGCGTCGATGGGGTCCGGCAGGCCGCTTACGATCAGCCTGTGGCTCCCCGCCGGCACCGTCACCTGTCCGGAGCGTGTGATGTTCGCGGTCTGCGGGTACACCGTGACCTGGTCGATGGCCAGCCTGGCTTCGATGTCGGCCGCCCGTACCGGCTGCGCGAGCAGCACAGCCAGTGAAAGAATCGCTGCAGAAATTGGACGGTCCATGTCAGCCACCCCCGGGTTGGAGAAGATTCCGGCGCCAGTCCGCATCATATTCGTGTCGGGCTGATCATTTCCTGGAAACGACCGCCAGCGGCAACGGTCCCCTTCGCCCACTCCACCACCAAGGCCAGCCTGGCTCAGGCAACTCCCTTCACGCGCAGCTGGCTGAACAGTCTCACGGCGCTCGGATTGAGCTTCGCGGTCTCTTCCTTCACCTGCTGGTAGACGTCCGCCGTCCTGGCGTCGAAGGCACTGCGATCGCGGATGAAGATGTGGAAGGAGGCAATCTGGACGGCCGCCTTCCCGCCCTGGTCCATCCCCACGGTGGCCTCGAGGCGGCGGACCGCATCGGGCCCGTACAGCGAGAATATCCTCGGCAGGTAGTCCTCGACGAACAGGCGCGTGTCAAACGGGGGCACACTGCCAGGCGACGGGGCGGGAACGTTCACATTGGTTCCCTTGTAGGCCACGTGCTGCCGGTAGAAGTTCGAGTCCACCTGGGTATCGGTCGTGATCTGGCTACGTGCATCCCCCAGTTCCAGCACCACCCGGTTTGGTTGCACCAGGCGGTTGCCATGCGACACCGTCTCCAGGTCCTTGTTGATCCGGTCGGCATTGGCCGCGAGTTTCTGGCTGAACGCCGCGACATCGCTGATCCACAGCGTGGTGACTGCGCAGGGCATGGGAATGCCGGCGAACATCGGCACTGAAACGATGAGCGCCTTGGGGTCGCGCTCCGGCCCCACCATCCCTTCGATTCTCTCGACGCTGTCGCCGTACACCTCGCGCAGCAGCGGCAGGTGGTTCTTCACATACTTTTCAGTATCGAATTTCACCTTGGCGCCGTCTTCGAAGACCATCGACAGGCAGATACCGCCAGCCTGGCCCTGCCGCGCCCGGGCTGCCTCCTGCGCGCGTGCCACGGACAGCAATGGCCCGACTGCGGACCCCACGGCCGCACAGCCTGCGGCAGCTAGCATGGATCGCCTGGATATTCGCGACTGCATCACCTCTCCCTGGTTTGCGTCGCAGGTTAGCCTCCCGGGATCCGCCACTCAAGGGAAACACCCGGGCCTCGCGGCCCGGGTATTGCAGGATCGAGAACCTTCAGCGAGCGGCGGTCAGCGAGGAGCTTTCGCGCCCTTTGCGCTGTTCCAACAGTGGCTGGATATTGGCCTGGCGCACGGCTTCGGACACGGCCTGCGCTTCGCACGCGTGCTGTTCCCAGCGCTCAGCGCCTACCGGAAACGACGCGGTACGGCACACCTTGTCGGCAGCCTGGCGGATCCGGTCGAACAGTTCCCGGGCGCCTTGTGACGTGGCTACATCTGCAACGTCGTAGCTGACCGTTACCGAGCTGACCTGAACGCTGCTCGTACCATTGGGCGACGCACTGGCTGCCGTGGCAAAGCCGAGCGTCGCAACTGCAATCCACACCAATCCTGAAGACCTCTGCATGACATGGTTCTCCTGTATTGAAACGAGTCTGTCGGCGGATCAGACCGTGCGACACCTCGTCCAGTTCCGAACCCTGGCTGCACAGAAACACTTTGTTACGGGATGCAGGCGGAGCGAGTGAATCTGTATCACTGTGTAACAAATCTCGACCCGTCGTATCCCGCGTACCGCGCAGTGCGCATACTGCTGCGCAGGAGATCAACTGCAAACTGCCTGGTACCCATCATGACCGCACGACTGCTGCTGGCTGTTCCGATGCTGGCGCTACTGGCCGCGTGCCAGACCCGCCCGCCCGCGCCCATGCCCACTGTCGGCTACGTCGATCTGCAGCGCTTCATGGGCGACTGGTACGTGATCGCCAACATCCCGACCTTCATCGAGCGCGGCGCGCACAATGCGGTGGAGAGCTACAAGCTGGACGCAGACGGCACCATCGCCACCCGCTTCACCTTCCGCAAGGATGGCTTCGACGGGAAGCAGAAGACGTGGAACCCGCGCGGGTTCGTGCGCGATGACGGGAGCAATGCCCGCTGGGCCATGCGCTTCGTCTGGCCGGTGAAGGCCGACTACCGCATCATCCACCTGAATGATGACTACACCCAGACCGTGATCGGACGGCAGAAGCGCGACTACGTGTGGATCATGGCGCGCACGCCGCAGATTCCCGAGGCTGACTACCAGCACCTGCTGCAGATCGTCGCCGCGAACGGCTACGATGTTTCAAGCGTCCAGAAGGTGCCGCAATCCCGGGAATGAAGATGGGGTGCGCTATTCTTCCTCGCGGCCGCCGCCCATGCTGAGCACGACGCCATCAGGTGTCGTCGTCGACTGGAACATGCCGCCGGGTTCGCCGCTCTTCAGCGGATTCAGCCGCACAGTAACCTCATCGCCGGCCTTCAGCGTGGTCCGGGTCCAGCCGCGGCGTGCGAGAAAGTTCGGGCTCATGCCTTCCAGGCCCCAGGTGACGACCTTGCCGTCCTCGCCCTTGACGTCGATCCACACCCAGATGTGCGGGTTGGTCCACTGCACCTTGTTCACCGTGCCCTTGATGGTGATCTGCTCCTGCATGTTGAACACGGAAAACGAGTGATGGGCCGCGGCGATGCCTGCGGTCGTTGACAGGACCAGGGCCGCGAATGCAAATCTGATGTTCATGGCGGTGCTCATTCCTCATTTGGCCGGCGGGGGAAGGCCGCCGGGGTTGTCCAGAACGATGCCTTCCTGGCCAGAAGAGTCGACGTAGTTGCGATTGTTCTCCTCGCAAACATATTCGGCAATCGTCCAGTCACGGTGCCGGGCGTAGGTGCCGGAAGTCGTGTAGGGCTGCGTCAGGGCCTTCGGGTCGGTGATGGTCGTTTCGACCTGCAGCGTGTTGTCGTCGAGAAGCCTGAAGCGTTCGGTGATCTTCATCTGATCGCTGTGCGGAACCCCGCTGATCGTGACCAGATCGTTGAAGCCAACGGACTCAACCACGAGCGTATCGCCTTCCCAGTGACCGATCGAGGTGCCGAAGAAGCGCGGATCCGGCTCCTCGGGCAGCTTGCGGCCGTCCGTGTAGATGTGTCGCACCTGCGTGTAGGCCTCGATGACGATCGTGACCTTGCCGGGTGTCATCAGGATTTCCATCGGATAGGGCTGCGTCATGATCCCCGGCATGCCGGGCGGCAGGCAGTTCGCGCTCTGGCTCGCAGTGGCACTCGCGCGCAGCTTGTCGCGCAGCGCGGCGTATTCCGGCGTTGGCGAAACGCCGCCACCACCACCGCGGCCACCAGGCGCTGCGCCACGTGCGCCTGGAGCAGCACCGCGACCGCCCGGAGCCGCACCTCCAGGACCGGGACCGGCACCACGGCCGCCCGCAGCCGCGCCTCGGGCTCCGCCACCACCACCGCGTTCCCACACGCCGCTGAAGTCCGGGAGGTTGGCGAGCGCCGCCCAGTCTGCCGCCGTCGGCTTCTTGTACACCGCCCCCTGGGACTTCACGCCCGGTGTAAACAGCGCTGCGCCAAGTGCCAGGCCCAGGATTGCCCCGCTGAATCTCATTGTTATCGTCTCCGGTGAGTCATCGGCATTGTAGGTGCAAATCGGGCAGCAGAGCAGACCCGGGCCTTGCCGTCCGCGCCGCGGCGCCAGCATTGAGCCCCGGAAGCCTTCGGGCTTCTCTCACGGAGCGGGCCATCCCGTCGGCTGGCGATAAGGCAGCATCACCATCTGCGCGATGATGTGGGTGATCTTCCCGCCACGAATACGGAACGACTCCGTCATCGCCATTGAATTGGGATAAACAATGATGCTGGTCGGGTCCTTGTACTGTTTGTCCCACTGCGGCAACCCCCGCACATTGCCCGGGTGCTGAAACATCACCATCGCATAGACCACGCCCCGCTCTTCATCCACCAGCAGAAAACGACGCGGCTTGATCTCGCGGATGTACTGGAACATTCCGCTGTTGAAGGTTTCGCGGATGCTCTGGGCCGGCGTGCCGTCGGCTGCCGGCGGGCGCGGCGCCATGCGAACGCTGTTCTCCACGCGGCTGGTCTCCGGAACCAGGGGGATGATGTCCCCGTTGGACTTCTCGATGCCTTCGAAATACAGGTTTGCGATTCGCACCAGCTCCGTACGCGGCAGGCGCTCGGCGACTGGCAACGTCTCCGTCCACGCCGCGTCGAAAGCCGTGGGATTGTCGAACTCGCCGATCTGCGCCGGCCCACGCCGGATCACGAACTGCTCGATCTCGCTGATGCGTTGCGCCTTGTGCTTCAGTCGCACACCGAACAGCACACCATGGCCGTTTTCCTTCGCAGCGCCGTAGAACGCCACCTGCGATGTGGCCGGGTCGGCAATGATCAGGCGCGAGGTCGGTGACTGACTGCCCTTGTCGATGGTTTGCCAGAAGCCATCCCCCGGAGTCAGCGCAACCGTGTTCTCGGTGAACCTTGCATTGCGCGCCAGCGGCACCTGTTTGACATCGTGCGCATCCAGCGCAGTGAGGTAGCGATTCATCAGTGACTCGAGACAAGCACGATCACAGTCCGCGGCACGCGCCGGCGCGCCAAACAGGGCAAGTGCGGCAGTCACGGCAAAGATGGTCAAACCTTTCATGGGTTCCCCCCGATCCAACGAAGATGAGTGCAAGGGCAGCGCCGACTGCAGCTGCGCTACTTGAAATCGAAGATGTCGTCCTCTGCCGGCCGCTGCATGCCGCTTTCGAAATACTTCTCCCACAATTGCGCCCAGGGGCGACCGTACATGTCCGGCACTTCATACTCGACGGTCTGGCCGGGAGAAACATTGGTTGCCTTGCCCTTCACCGGCAGGATGGTCGGGATGCATTCAATGTACGTATAGGGGTCGCCATCTTCGAAGCCGCTGAGCTTCGTGTAGTTCTGGATGATGCGAATGGGCTCCACCAGCGCTTCCGGATCGTAGAAGATCGACTCATGGTTGAGGCCGGTGACCTGGCCCCTGGCATCGCGATTGGGCGTGTAGATCTCGATCGTCTGCATGCTGCTGGAGAATTCGAATGCCCCATGCGCTGCCCACCCCTGGATGTTGGAAGTCCAGGTGATCAGCACGTCACGGTCCCAGAAGCCGATCGTCTCGCCATACCAGCGCGGTACGTCGGCGCCCAGTCGCGGCACCTTGCCGTCCATGCGGAACTCACGGCCGATGTGAATGCTGGTGACGAAGTTGTCCGCCACGCCCGCCATGATCTGCACCAGTGAAGGCGTCACGATGAACGATTGCGGGAACTGGATGGAAAAGGCGTACCAGCGGCGCATGAAGCCTTCCGGCCAGCAGTATTGCGATGGCCACTGCGGGGCGTCCGTGTTCCCCTGGTGGTAGGCGTCCTGCACCATGCGCTTCTGGTACTCCGGCGTCAGCAGCGACAGCACTGTCGGAAACTGCACCGCAAACATCATCGAGTACCAGTTGCCGAGGTAATTGCCCGGCGCATAGCGGCCGTTGAGTTCGCCAGGCACGGTGGCATAGGTGTGTTTCGTGGGCCCGCCGCGGCGCTTCGTCTCCGCGAGCAGCGCTTCGTAGTGCGCCTGTGCGGTCTTGAATCCATACGGGCTGACGATGGCCTCACGCGGATAGTCGCGATCGCAGAAACCCCAGGCCGCCGTGCGCGGCGGGTCGCTGCCGATCGTTGGCGCGTAGATGGCTCCACGCTGCATCTCGAGCCCCTGCGGGCTGTTGCAGCGGAAATAGCGCGGGTCGGTCCACAGCGCCCGATCCTGGTAGAAATCCTTCGATGTAAAGATATCCACGGGGAGGGCAACAATGCCCGGAGGGGTAGCGCCGTTCCAGGCCGAACCGACCGGGGTGGTTGGCATCTTGTCGCGCTGCGCGCGCGGCAGGCCGACAGTCGGCATCATCAGCGGCCCAACGAACGGGTAAGTGGCAAGGTCGACATCAGCGAGGGCAATCTGCTCCGGCGTTGCGCTGCCGTCATTGGGCGGGAGCCGAGGTACGGGCAGCGCGCGAGCCAGCGGTGCACCGCGGCCCACGCTCCTGAATCCAGGATCGGCCACGTGCTGGGCGAAGGCCGGACCAGCCAGGCTCACCAGCAGCATTGCCGCCCATGGCCGGCAACTGCGCACGCACGAATTCGCGAAACTGGACATCCCACACCCCGCTGGCTGGCGCCGAGGGTCTCATTATTACCCCAAGTTCTGCGCCTGGGCCCCGGCCCCGAGACCGACCCGCGGCCGGAGCCGCGTTGATGAGTGACAAGGCGCCGGCTGGTGTGTTCCGATTCGAAGTACCAACAAGGGGGACTCCCGATGATCCGTTTCCGCATGACCTGCGCCCTGGGCGCCCTGCTGCTTGCCTCAACGACCCTGGCGCAGAACCAGAGCGACATCACCTATGCCTGTGACCGCGCCTGCCTGACCAGGGTGGTCGATGCGTATGTCGCGGGGCTGATCGCCAATGACCCGGCGCGCGTGCCGTTCGCGCCCGGCGCAAAGCTCACGCTGAACGATGATGTGGTGCCCGCGGGCAAGCTGTTCTGGGACCAGGCCGCCTCGGTGCAGGCGCGCATCGACATCGCCAACCCGCGCTGGGGCGATACCGGCACGCAGGCGGTCATCAACAACGCCGATGGCTCGCAATACATCTATGCGTTCCGGCTCAAGGTGAAGAACTCGCGCATCACCGAGGCCGAAGCCATGCTGATCCGCAATGTGGACGAAGGCGGATTGTTCGATGTGAAGACGCTGCAGAAGCCCAACCCCAACTTCAACATCCGCATCCGCCCCGCCGAGCAGGATTCCTACTACGACCTGGTCGCCGCGGCTGAAGGTTACTGGCGCGCCTTCAACTCCAACGGCACACCCGAATACACCCCTGCGCCGTTCTGGCCGAACGTCGTGCGCCTGGAGAATGGCTACCGGACCACCGACGTCAGCGTCGGCGGCAACGCGCCGATGAGCGCGGCCGAGCAGTTCGACACCGGCCGCCATGCCGGGCGCAACATCTGGGACATTCGCTACCCGGTGGTGGACGAGGAATACGGCGTGGTGATGAGCTTCGCGCGCTTCGGGCTCAAGACCGGCGCCACGCCGAAGAGCTCCTCGCAGGCTTCGACGCGGCTGGTGGCCGAGTTCTTTGCAGTGCGCAAGGGGCAGATCTGGGACATCCAGGCGGTGATGGTCAATCGCGACGAGAAGCTGCCCTCTGCCTGGGCGCCGGACTATGGCCCCACGCGCGGCGGCTGGGCGCCGGTCACCTGCGATCGCGCCTGCCTCACGAAATTCGTCGACAAGTACTACGCAGCACTGGTCGCCAACGACACGCGCGCACTACCGGAAGCCGCGCGCGCACGCATCACGCTGAACGGCGATGAGGTGCCGTTGAGCAAGGTGTTCTGGGAAAGCGCCAACAAGGTGCGCTGGCGCTTCGACATCGTGAACCAGCAGCTGGGCGACACCGGCACGCAGGTGGTGGTCACCAATGCCGATGGCTCGGAGACCATGGAAGTGCTGCGCCTGAAGGTGGCCAGTGGCGCGATCACCGAGATGGAGATCGTCCGCTGCAACAAGGGCGATGGCGGCGATGCATGGTGGGGGCCCGAGCAACTGGACCCCGAGCCTTCTGCTTACCTGAAGCTGCCGATCCCGCCGGCTGAACGCGATGGTTACTACGGGCTGGTCGCCATCGCCGATGGCTACTGGCGCGCCTTCCAGACCAACGGCACGCCGGACTACCACCGCACGGACGTGCTGCCCGACACCACCCGCTTCGAGAACGGCGCGCACTTCACCGGCCTGGTGCGCAATGGCGTGTACGCGACCGTGATGGACGGCTTCGACCGCGGCCAGTTCAAGGGCCGCAACCTGTGGGATCGCCGCTATCCCGTGGTGGACGAGGAGCGCGGCATCGTGCTCGTCATCCTGCGCTTTGGAAAGGTCGCGGGCGTGCAGAACGCCGCCTCGGTGACTTCGATCGATCGCATCGTCGGGGAGTTCTTTACGGCCAAGGCCGGCAAGATCCAGGAGGTCCAGGCGGTGCTGGTCAATCGCAGTGACGACAAGCCCACCGGGTGGAACACGAATTGGTACGGCCCCGGCAAGAATGGCTGGCAGAATATGCCGACCGGGCAGTAGCCCGACCCGGCGTCGGTACTGGCGGGCGACAGGGAGTTGTCCATGAAGATCCTTGTATCGGTGTGCGCAGCGCTCGCCGTCGCGGCGGGTACCTTGTCTGGATTGATGTGGCGCGACCTGAATGCGGAGCGGCAGATCAGCGCCGACCTGCGTTCGGAGCTCGTTGCGGCCAGAACCGAACTGGCGGCGCGACCAGTGGTGCAGATTGCAGCTCCCCCACCGCCGGCGCCTGTGGTCGAACCTGCGCCCGCCGCCCCTGCAATGGTATCGGCGGAAAGCACGAATGCAGTGGTGATCGCCGAGGCGGTCAAGCGACAGCAGGCACTGATGGCCGACACCGAATACCGCAAGGCGCGCCAGGAGCAGGCGCGCATCAACCTCAGGCAGCGCTACGCCGGCCTCGCGCAGCAGCTCGGCATCTCGCAGCAGCAGATGGACAAGGTCATCGACATCCTGGTCGAATCCCAGCTGCGCGACAGCGACCAGACAACCGAGCTGCTGGCGAATGGCACGCCGCACGATGAAGCTTCGGTGGCGGAGATGCAGCGCCAGGCCGAGCAGTATCAGCAGCAACTGAAGACGGATGTCTCGGCGTTGATTGGCGAGGATGGCTTCAACCAGTTGATGGAATTCGAAGAGACGCAGCCGTCGCGAACGCGCGTGAACAATCTCACGACGCTGCTGGCGCGGTCAGGGCATCCGATGACGCCCGCTCAGACGCAATCGCTGACTCGCGTGATCATCGCCGAGCAGAAGCGCATGGAAGCAGAATCCAGGGCACTCGCCGATGCCGGACAGGCCGAAACGAAGTCGCCGGCCGAGCGTCAGGCCGAAGCCAACCGCAACATCCTGCAGGCCTCGACCGGGTTTCTCGACGGGCAGCAACTGGAGCTGATGCGCGGCCGGTTCCAGCAACGCGCAACCATCGACTCGGCCAACGATCGCGTGCAGCAGCGTGAACGCGAAGTGATGCAGCAGCCGCCGGGCCAGTAATCCCGGCGCTACCCGTCTGGACTAGTCCTTCTCGAAGCGCACGATGGTGCCGCCCATGTTGGCTTCGAGGTCACCACCATCCAGCGGCGTCATCGTGATGCCCGAGCTTCCCGGGCAACTGACCGCGATGGTCTTCTCGCCCTTCTGCCAGGTGCAGTCGAGGCTGACGCTGTTGCCGCCCTCGCCCACGCTCATCGTGGCCTTTCCATCGCCCTGAAAATCAAAGGTCATGGAACCACCGCCGCCCGGCAACTGGCCGGCATACTTGCCCGACACGCCTCCCGTGCCTCCGCCGCCGCACGCCGCCATGCCCAGCAATGCGACGCAGGCGAGACCACCGATTCGAAGTGAAGTTTTCATTGTTGTGACTTCTATGTTGAGACCCAGCCGGATACTGCTGCCGGTTCGCGCGGGGCGTCAACGGAAACCGTAATGGGCTACAGAAGCGGCAGCGTCCGCCACAGCACGAAGCCGCTCATCACGATCAGCAGCACGCCGAATGCACGCCGCAGGCTGGCGTGCGCGAGCCTGCGGCCGAGCATCTGGCCCGCGAGACTGCCAAACGTACCGACTGCGGCAAAGACTGCGATCTCGGCCCACGGCATCCGCACCTGTGCGCCGGCAAGTTGCACGTAGTGGCCCACGAACCCGCTGGCTGAATTCAATGCGATGACCGCGAGGCTGGTGCCCACGGCCTGCCGCATCGACAGGCCCCCGAGAATGACCAGTGCCGGCACGAACAGGAAGCCGCCGCCCACTCCAACAAATCCCGTGATCAGCCCGACGCCCACTCCGGCGGCAAGCAGCCATGCGAAGTGGCGCTGCGGCGCTGCATCCGGCGTGGAGGGTGCAGGTCGCAGCATGGAGAAAGAGGCCAACCCCATGATGACCGCGAATACGATCAGCTGCACCGCGCCGCTGACCCAATGCGAGACCCAGGCACCCGCATAGGTCGCGACGATGCCCGGCAGCCCGAAGCTGACGACATAGCGCCAGTTGACCAGCCGCTGACGCGCATGGCTGGCCGCACCGGTCATCGCGATGATGCCGACGATCGCCAGCGAAGCAGCAACCGCCAGCTTGGTCGACATGCCGACGACGTAAACCAGGATCGGTACCGTGAGAATCGAACCGCCCGAGCCGAGCAGGCCCAGCGAAAGGCCAACGACCAGCGCGCCGAGCCAGGTCAGCAACGCGCGGCGCCCCGGCTCGCGAGCCACCCCTGCACGTACGCGCCGACGATCATCCCGTCGAGCGCGAGCAGCAGCGGCCAGTTGCCGGTGCCGAGACCGGCGATCGCAGGCCCGGGGCAAACACCACTCAGCCCCCAGCCGATGCCGAACAGCGCCGCGCCGCCCAGCGTGCGCCAGTTCATGTCGGAGGGATGCCGGCCGAAGGTGCCGCCGAGCACCGGGCGCGACAGGACCCGCGGCAATCCCTGATACGCGATCGTAGTGACGACCACCGCGCCGCCGAGCACCAGCAGCAGGCCGAAGTCCTGGAAGCGCAGGAAGGAAAGCACCACCTCCGGCTTCACCATCGACGAACAGGAAAGTCCGAATCCAAACAGCACACCGGTGATGAGCGCGACGATGAGCGTGGAGGCCTTCATCACACGCCTCCGAATGCCGTCACGAGTTGCGCCGTGACGATCGCGGCGCCAAGGAAGATCACCACCGCCAGCAGCGACGGCAACTGGAACGAAGCAAGACCGCAGATGCCATGGCCCGACGTGCAGCCATTGCTCATGCGCGCGCCGAAGCCGGCGAGAAAGCCGCCCACTGCCAGCCGCCACCAGGGCACGCCGGTCCGGTATGTGATGCCGTGCGCGCTGGTGAACAGGAACAGCGCGCCGCCGATTACGAGGCCAATGGCGAGCGCCAGCCGCCAGCCGCGGCTGGCGAGGAAGCGTTCCTGCTGGAAGAACGGCAGCCGCGAAAAGTACGACCACGTGGAGCTGAACACCGTGCTCATGCCGGTGATCAGGCCCGACATGGCGAAGGCGAAGGCCACGGCCACGCCGATCAGCAACCCGCCGACGAGGTAGGGCCCGATGCCATTTGGAAAGAACTCTTGCATCGCTGCGGCTACCTGCCCGTGTACGTTCCCCAGTTCGACCCATCCCAGGTGAACAGGGGCGGCGGGATCGGGCCCGGGTCGAACAGCTTCGACGCACCCAGCCCCGGCGCCTCGCGCATCAGCTCGGCGGCCATGGCCTGCGTCGCCGCGAGCGAGGTGTCGCCCCACTTGCCCGTATCCAGGTAGCGGATCAGCAGCCTGAAGCCCACCGCCTTGTCCACGGCCGGCATCGAGGCATGCCCGGCTGTGTCGGTCCACAGCATCCGGAACAGATGATCCGTGCCGGCCTTCTTCAGGGTTGCGAGATACGCCAGCTTGTAGGGGGCCGCATCGACGGGATCGTCGTTGTCCACGTTGACCACCGGACCCTTGATCTTTCCCGTGTAGGAACCCAGCGGTTCTTCACGCGCGACCGCGGCCGGATCGGCCTTGATGCGCGGAGCTTTGGCCAGCGTGGCAAGGTCGGCCTTCAGATCAAGACCCACCTTTCTGTAAGCGGCTTCGACCATGGCGGCGCGGCCGGAGCGCTGGAGCAGATCGGCATAGTCCACATCGGTGTTCCACGACACATTGCCGCCGGCCACCTTCTCGACCCCGGCGCGCACGCTGGCCGGATTGGCGAACGCGAAGTTCGCCGCGATCTGGTCCAGCTGCGCGTCGTAGTCCGTGGGGCCCGGCTTCGGCTGGTTGCGGTCGGTCCACAGCGCGAACTGTTCGAATGACGAGGCCAGCGCCAGCCGCGCCCGCCCGTGTGGTGTTGACGCGGCCTTCTTCACCAGCTCGTTCAGCGCCGCGGTCTCGGCCTGCACGTTGTCGATGTTCACCAGCTTCAGCGGCGCCGCCGGATCCACCAGCGACTTCAGCGCGAACACGGCGTTCAACTTGTCGCGCTGGCCGGCGATCTGGCCGCCACCACCGCCGGCCATGATCAGCGCGCCAGCAAAGATCTCCGGCCTTCGTTCCATGGCCAGGCGCGTGACGAAGCCCCCGCGCGAGGTGCCGGAAACCAGCGTGCGCTTCGGGGTCCCCCACTTGTCGATGAACTGCTGACGGACCGCCATGAGGTTGTCCACGGCCTTCAGGAAGTCGTAGCCCACCGGTTCACGCTGGGTGCCACCGGTGGCGAAGCCCTGGGAAAACAGCCATTCGCGATACGGATCGACGCGCTGCGTGGGGCCGCGGGCCCCGGCCAGTGATGCGCCATCCAGGTCCACGATGATCGTGCCGTTCCAGTTCGCGGGTCTGGAAATCTCCCAGCGCGTGCCATCGGGCAATGTGCCGGAGATGGATTCGGTCTCCGCCGCCGGTGTAGCCGCACTCCATGCCAGGCACAGGGCCAGGCCCAGGAAAGTTCTGCGCAACATTCAAGTTCTCCTGTTCGTTCCGGTCAGCGCGCGTATCCCAGTCCGCTAACGCCCACGCGCACGCGGGCGATGAAAGTGTTCGACGTCATGTACAGCATGTGACCATCATCGCCAAAGGTGCAGTTGGAGACCGTCGTGCCAGTTTCGAAACGCCCCAGCGCCTTGCCCTCGGGCGAGAACACGGTCAGGCCGCCCGGCGACGAAGTGAACAGCGTGCCGTCAGCGGCCATGCACATCCCGTCTGGGTTGCCCGGCCCGCGCGGCAGGTCGCGCGCATTGGCGAACACGCGCTTGCCGGTGACCTCGCCCCGCGCGTCCAGCGCATAGTCCATCCACACCGGATTGGCCTGGTCGGTGTTGGACACATACAGATGCCGCCCATCCGGCGACAGGATCACGCCATTCGGATATTTCAGGCTGTCGTCCACCAGATGCACCTTGCCCTGCGGATCCATGCGATACACACCGCTGATGGCCAGTTCACGCACCGGCGAGTTGTCGATGCCGGTCAGGCCATAGGGCGGATCCGTGAAGTACACATTGCCATCCGCGCCGCGCACCACATCGTTGGGGCTGTTGAAGCGCTTGCCTTCGAAGCGATCCGCCAGCACGGACTTGCGCTTCGTCGCAGGATCCAGGCGCATCAGTGCACGCGTGCCCGAATCCGCCAGCAGGAGAGTGCCCTTGGGTTCCAGGAACAGGCCGTTCGCGCCGGGCTCGCGCAGGTTGGAATCCGGCGGGCCGGCGTAGCCGGCCGGTTCCATGAACACCGACAGGCCGCCCGGCTCCGACCAGCGATAAATGCGATTTGCCTTCGGGTCGGTGAACAGCAGATAGCCGCCATCCTTGATCCACACCGGGCCTTCGGCCCAGGAGATGCCGTCGGCGATCTTCTCGATCCGCGCGTCGGCGCCGGCCACTGCTGCAAATGCGGGATCGAAGATGGTGACCTTGCCGATGGACTCGTATTCCGCCGCGGCCGCGCGCAGCACCAGCGCGGATGCGCACAGCGCGAGGGCGGTCATTGGGAGTCTGTTGTTCACAGCCGGTACGCCTTCTTGGGCAAGCGATACGCCAGATCCACCGCAACCTCCGCGGCTTCGTCCTCATCCAGGCGATGTTCGGCCACCAGCTTCGCCAGCACCGCGCAGTCGATGCGGCGTGCCACGTCGTGGCGCGCGGGAATCGACATGAACGCACGCGTGTCGTCGTTGAAGCCGATGGTGTTGTAGAAGCCTGCGCTCGCCAGCGTCTGTTCGCGAAAGCGCCACATGCCCTCGGGCGCATCGTGGAACCACCACGCCGGCCCGAGGAACAGGCAGGGGTAATGCCCGGCCAGCGGCGCGAGCTCACGTGCATAGGTGCTTTCATCCAGCGTGAACAGCACCAGCCTGAAGCGTGGCTCGTTGCCGAAGCGGTCCAGCAGCGGTTTCAATGCGCGCACGTATTCGGTGGGGGTCGGGATGTCAGCGCCTTTGTCTCGGCCATACATCTCGAACAGGTCGCGGTTGTGGTTGCGGAACGAGCCGGGGTGGATCTGCATCACCAGCCCGTCCTCGACGCTCATCGCGGCCATCTCGGTCAGCACCTGCGCGCGGAACAGTTCCGCATCCGCGGCCGTGGGATGGCCGCGCACGATCTTGTTGAACAAGCGGTCCGCCTCGGCGTGGGACAGATCGGCCGTGGCGCAGCTCACGTGGCCGTGGTCGGTGGAGGTCGCGCCCATCGCCGCGAAGAACGCGCGCCGCTGGCGATGCGCCGCGAGATAGCCCTCCCAGGTGAATACGTTCTCGCCGGTGATCTCTCCAAAGCGGCGCAATGCGTGCGGAAATTGCTCGTGTTCCGGGTCGACCACCGCGTCGGGACGATAGGCCGTGATCACGCGGCCCTGCCAGCCGCTATCCCGGATCACCTGGTGATGTTCCAGCGAATCGTTCGGGCCTTCGGTGGTGGCGATGACCTCGATGTTGAAGCGCTCGAACAGCGCACGTGGCCGAAAGGCCTCCGTGTGCAGCGCCGCGGTGATGGTGTCGTAGTAGTGATCCGCGGTGCCCTCGCCCAGACGCACCTTCAGACCAAACACCTCATGGAACACATGGTTCAGCCACAGCGCCGATGGCGTGCCCCGGAACAGATGGAAGTTCTGCGCGAACAGTCGCCACGCGACGCGCGGATCGACATGTGCGCGCGACCCGTCGCGACGCGGGATGCCGAGCTGCTCCAGCGAGATGCCCTGGCTGTAGAGCATGCGGAACACATAGTGGTCAGGAACCAGCAGCAACTCGGTGGCATTGGCGAACGGCGCATTGCCGGCGAACCACGCCGGGTCGGTGTGCCCGTGCGGGCTGATGATGGGCAGTTTCGCCACCGCGCCGTAGAGCCGGCGCGCGATATCCCGCTGTGCAGGGTCGGACGGGAACAGGCGGTCTTCGTGCAGCACGAGTGCGGAGGCGGAATTCATGGCCATGGTGAATGACAACTTATGCCATCCGCATGGTTCATGTCGACCGCAGCCGCGCAGCTCAAGGGTATGATGGCGCGCCACGGCAAGGCAGCCGGAAACAACAAGGGGGAGAACGGTGCAGACCGCGAACAACAACACCCAGAAGCTTTCAGTCGTTGAAAAGATCGGCTACAGCCTGGGAGACCTGTCCGCCAACCTGATCTTCCAGACGCTGGTGAGCTTCCTCGCCTTCTTCTATACGGATGTGTATCGCATCCCGGCAGACACCGCCGCCAAGATCATCTTCTGGGTGGGGCTGCTGGGTGCTTTCGGGTTCACGCCCCTGATGGGCCTCGTCGCCGACCGCACCCGCACCCGCTGGGGCAAGTTCCGGCCGTGGATCCTGTGGACCGCCATCCCCTTCGGTGTCTTTGCGTTGCTGGCCTTCAGCACGCCGGACCTGGGCGATCACGGCAAGGTGATCTACGCGCTGATCACGTACACGCTGCTGGTGGCGGTGTACGTGGCCAACAATCTGCCCTATGGCGCGCTCTCCGGCGTGCTCACCGGCAACATGGCACAGCGCAACAGCATGTCCTCGTACCGCTTCGTGGCGGTGATGATCGCGCAGTTCGTGATCCAGGTGCTGCTGCTGCCGCTGGTGCTGATCCTGGGCGGTGGTGACAAGGCGGTGGGCTTCTCGAACACCATGGCGATCTTTGCCGCGGTGGGCACCGTGTTCTTCTTCATCTCGTTCTTCACCACGAAGGAGCGGGTCGTTCCCGAAGCCAGCCAGAAGACCACCATCCGCCAGGACATCGCCGACCTCGCGGGCAACCGCCCCTGGCAGCTGATGCTGGTCCTGACCGTCCTGGTATTCATCACGCTGGCGCTCAAGGGCGGCATGTACGTGTACTACTTCAAGTACTACATGAATGAGGCCGACCTCGCGGCCTTCCTGCAGAACATCGGCTTCAATCGCTTCATCGACGGACTCAACGCCATGCTCACCGGCATGGGGCTGACCGAATTCCAGTGGCCGAAGGATGCGCCGACCTCGGCGCTCTCGCTGTTCAATGGCTGCGGCATCCTCTGCGGCATCATCGGCATCGGTCTTTCGAAGCGCCTGGCCGACCGCTTCGGCAAGCGCGATGTGTTCGGTGCCGCGCTGCTGGTCTCGACACTGTGCCTGCTCGCCTTTCTGCTGTATCCGCCGAATGCAGCGGGCGCGGTGGTGCTCACCGGCATGCTGCATGGCTTCTTCTATGGCATCACCACGCCGATCCTGTGGTCGATGGTGGCGGATGTCGCGGACTTCTCCGAATGGCGCAACAACCGCCGCGCCACGGCCATCGTGTTCTCGGCCATCATGGTGGGCCTGAAGATCGGGCTCGCCGTCGGTGGCGCGCTGGTGGCGGAGATCCTCGCCATCTACGGTTACGATCCGGACCTCACGGCCCAGCCTGCCGGTGCGGTACAGGGGATCAAGATGGCGGTCAGTGTGTACAGCTCGGTTCCGTTCCTGCTCTGCGTCGGCCTGCTGTTCTTCTACGAGATCAACAAGGAGACCGAAGTGAAGATCGAGCAGGACCTGGCGGCGCGGCGCGCGGCGGCGTAGTCATCGGTCATGGCTGACGAATACGACCGGGAAGAACTGGAACGCCTGGCCGCGCGCGCCATTTCTCCGCCGCTGGTGCGCGCTATCCACACGGCTGATCCTTCGGCGCATGTGTTCGAGGGCAAGGTCTATATCTATCCCTCGCATGACATCGACGGCGGCGTGCCGGCCGACGACCTGGGCAGCCACTACGCGATGGTGGACTACCACGTGTTCCGGCAGGCTTCTCCCGGCAGCGAGGCCGAGGACTGCGGCGTGGCGCTGCACGTGAAGGACGTGCCCTGGGCGGCGAAGCAGATGTGGGCGCCGGACGCAGCGTGCAAGGATGGCCGCTATTACCTGTATTTCCCGGCCAAGCGCGCCGACGGCATCTTCCAGATCGGGGTCGCGGTGGGCGATCGCCCGGAAGGGCCCTTCAAGCCGGAACCACGCGCCATCGAGGGAAGCTACTCCATCGATCCGGCGGTGCTGGCGGATGACGGGGCGTACTACATGGTGTTTGGCGGGCTGTGGGGCGGGCAGCTGCAGAAGTACCGCAACAATGGGTACGCCGAATCCAATGCGGAACCGGCCGATGGAGAACCTGCGCTCGGGCCGCGCATTGCGCGCCTGGCCGCCGACATGAAGCAGTTTGCGGAAGCCCCGCACGAACTGACGATCCTCGACGAGCATGGTGTGCCACTGCGCGCAGGTGATCATTCGCGGCGCTTCTTCGAAGGCCCGTGGTTGCACAAGTACCAGGGCCGCTACTACCTGTCCTGGTCCACCGGCAACACGCACCTGTTGTGCTATGCGACGGCCGACAACCCGTATGGCCCCTATCGCTACCAGGGCGTAATCCTCACGCCCGTGATCGGCTGGACCACACATCATTCCATCGTGGAATTCGGTGGCAGGTGGTGGCTGTACTACCACGATGCCATCCTGTCCGGCGGCGTCTCGCACCTGCGCAACATCAAGGTTGCGGAACTCAAGTACGACGCCGACGGTCGCATCGTCACGCTGCATCCCTACGGCCGGTAGCGCAATGCTGGACCCGTCACTGCGACCACTGGCACCCGGCAGGCTGCTCCAGATCCGCAGCGATGCACTGGAAGTGGATGTGGCGCCCGAGGCAGGCGGACGCATCGCGCAGATCCGCTGCGATGGCGTGGACTGGCTGGCCGGCTACAGCGCCGAGAACAACGGCGCGATTGCCTGGGGTTGCTATGCCATGGTGCCGTGGGTCGGGCGCATCCGCCGCGGACGGTTCTCCTTCGGTGGACGTGACTATCAACTGCCCATCACGCTGGGTCCGCATGCCATCCATGGCGTGGGCTTCGTGCTGCCGTGGCAGGTCACGGCGCAGACGGCGTCGCAGGTCGATCTGTCGCTGCAATTGCCCCGGGATGAACGCTGGCCCTTCGGGGGCATGGCGAACCAGCGCTTTGCGGTTGCAGGTCGCAACCTGCGGCTGGAGCTGGCGGTGACGGCCGGCGACGCGGCCATGCCACGGCCGACGCTGGGCTGGCATCCGTGGTTCCTGAAGCCCGAGCGCCTGGATTTCAGGCCCACGCAGTACTACCCGCGCGATGACAACTACATCTCCACGCTGCCACTGGCCGAGCCGCCCTGGGGCAAGCCCTGGGATGATTGCTTCATCAACACCGTGCCGCCGGTACTGCACCGTGCGGGTCAAGCGCTGCGGCTGGTATCGGAATGCGAGCACTGGGTGGTGTTCGACGAGCGCGCGCATGCCACCTGCGTGGAACCGCAGACGGGCTCACCGGATGCGTTCAACCTCTACCCCGGGCACGTGCTCGAAGCAGGCGGGACGGTGAGCGCTTCGTTCCTGCTGGAGTGGCTGCCGCGCTGATCAGCGTCCGCTGGCCTGCCTGTAGGCAGCGAGCGCGCGCTGCCGGCTTTGCTTCAGGTCGACGAGTGCCGTGGCAGGACGCTCTGCACGCGCGAGGAAGCGCTGCCGATAAGCGCCCTCCGGATCGAACTTCTCCGCCTGCGTCTGCGGATTGAAGATGCGGAACCAGGGCGCGGCATCCGGACTGGTGCCGGCCACCCATTGCCAGTTACAGGCATTGCTGGCGAGGTCGGCATCCACCAGCGTGTCCCAGAACCAGCGCTCGCCGCGGCGCCAGTCGTGCAGCAGGTTCTTCACCAGGTACGAGGCCACGACCATGCGCACCCGGTTGTGCATCCAGCCGGTCTGCCACAGCTCACGCATCCCGGCATCGACCAGGTCCTCGCCGGTCTCGCCGCGGGTCCAGGCCTGGAACTCGCGCGCGTCATCGCGCCACTTCATCGCGTCAAACGCGCCGCTGCGCGCGCGATCCGGCAGTGCCGGATGCAGCACCAGTTGCTGCGCGGCGAACTCGCGCCAGACGAGTTCGCTGCAGAACTTGTCGCGCCGCATCTCTTCCTCGCCAATGCCGCTGCGCGCGCCGGCCTTGATCACCGCGGTCCAGACCTGGCGAGCAGAGAGCTCGCCATGACGCAGGAAGGGTGAAAGCCGCGCGGTGGCGGCGAGATCCGTGCGATCGCGCGTTTCTGCATACGCAGCCAGTCGCCCTTGCACGAATTGCTTCAGCGCGGCCCGCGCCGACGTTTCGCCCGGCTGCCAGTGCGCCGCGAGCTTCTCGTACCAGCGGTGTGAAGACCGCAACGACAGATCAGCGAGCGCCAGCGATTGCGGCCAGCGGCGTGGAGCAGGAATTTCCCTGGGCGATGCTTCAGGCGCCTCGATGCGTGCCTGCGCCAGGAACGCGCGCCAGAAGGGCGTGAACACCTGCACGCAGTCGCCGCTCGTGCCGCGCACGGTGCCCGGCTCGACCAGGCGCGATGAATGGAAGCCGTGACTGTGGAGACCTGACCCTGCCAGCCAGTGCTGCAGCCGAGCTTCGACGCGCAGTGCGGCAGGTTCGTAGCGGCAGTTCCAGTACAGCTGCGTGGCGCCGGTCGCATTGACCAGCGACTGCAGCGCATCGAGCGTGGGGCCGCGCAGCAACGTCAGGCGCGAGCCACGCTCGCGCAGCGAGGCATCCAGTTGCTGCAGGGATTCGTGCAGCCACCAGCACGCGGCCGCGCCCGGCGCCCACTCGCCCTCTTCTTCCGGGCTCCAGATGAACACCGGAACCACCTGCCGCGCAGCGCGCGTGGCGGCCAGCAATGCGGGATTGTCCGCAA
>CAYWDZ010000011.1:0-9449 GCA_964456255.1 uncultured Steroidobacteraceae bacterium
CTCGGGCGTGGCACGGATGCCGCAGGCAGTGGGCTGGCGTCAGCTCTATGGGACGGCTGTGCTGGCCGGAATCGGCTTTACCATGAGCCTGTTCATTGCCGGGCTGGCGTTTCCCGATCCGGCTGTGTTCGAAGCGGCGCGTCTTAGTATCGTCATCGGATCTTTGTGTTCGGCTGCAGGTGGTGCGGCCGTGCTATGGCTGTCTGATCGCCACCGGAGGCATGCGGCTAGGTGAGGTAATCGGAATGAACAAGAAGAGAACGAAGCGGGTCCAGGCTGACGATCCACCCACGATTGCGAAGAAGGCATACAAAAAGGATCTGCACAAACTTCAGATCGAGCTGGTCAAACTGCAGCGGCATTTCATCCAGTGCGATGACAAGATCCTGGTTATCCTTGAAGGCCGGGATGCCGCCGGCAAGGACGGAACGATCAAGCGCATCGTCGCCCATTTGAGTCCGCGCGAGACCCGCGTCGTGGCCCTCGGAAAACCCTCGGACCGCGACCGAACCTCTTGGTACTTCCAGCGTTATGTGCCGCATCTGCCAGCGGCCGGGGAGCTGGTGCTGTTCAATCGCAGCTGGTACAACCGGGCGGGAGTCGAGCGGGTCATGGGCTTTTGCACCGAGGCCGAGTATCAGGAGTTCATGAGCTCGGTCTCCGAGTTTGAGCACATGCTGGTTCGCTCCGGGATCAAGCTCTTCAAGTACTATCTCGACATCAGCAAGTCCGAGCAGAAGAACCGACTGAGGGAGCGCAAGCGGGATCCGCTCACCCAGTGGAAGATCAGCTCGCTCGACGATCTCGCGATCGAGAAGTGGAAACCCTACGGCCTGGCGCGGGACGCGATGCTCGTGCATACCCACAAGTCCGGGGTGCCATGGACCGTCGTGCGCGCCGATAACAAACACCTTGCGCGGCTCAATATCATCAAGGATCTGCTCAGTCGGCTGCACTATGCAGGCAAGGACGAGCAGTTGGTGCTGCCGGACCCGCGGATCGCCTTTGAGTTCGACCTCGCCAGTATCGAAGACGGTCGTCTGGCAAGGTGATGCGGAGATGGTGCCGGCATGAACAGTCGGACGGCGTGAAGGTCGAGACACTTTCGAGAACAGTTACGGTCGATACTCATTGGTCCGACAGCCAAAGCACTGCCGGCTGATGGGACGCAGATGGACGGAATGGAGCATCGATCGACATGAACCAGGCCCATGACCACGCCGGGCACCACCCGGCCCAATCCCATGCCGGGCATTCGCACAATGCAGCGGCCGCTGGTCACTCAGGGAATGCCGCCCATTCCGGACACGCCGGGCACGGTCATGATCACGCGAAGATGATCGCCGATTTTCGCCGGCGGTTCTGGATCTCCGTGCTGCTGACTATTCCCGTGCTGGCGCTGTCTCCGATGATTCAGCATGCCCTGGGGCTCGGAGAAAGCTGGCGGTTCACGGGCGATCTGTGGTGGCTCGCGGCGCTGTCGAGCTTCATCTACTTCTACGGCGGTACACCGTTTCTGAAGGGCTTGTGGCGGGAAGTGTCCGGTCGCAACCCCGGCATGATGACGTTGATCGGGGTGGCGATTACCGCTGCCTATATCTACAGCATCGCCTCCGTGGCCGGCCTGCAGGGTTCGGACTTCTTCTGGGAGCTGGCCACCCTCATCGACATCATGCTGGTGGGCCACTGGATCGAGATGACGTCGGTCATGGGTGCCGGCAAGGCGCTGGAGAAGTTGGCGGCACTGATGCCTGACACGGCCCACCGTCTGCGCGACGACGGCAGCACCGAAGAGGTGGCGGTGGCGGAATTGAAGAGTGGTGATCGATTGCTGGTCAAGCCGGGCGAAAAGGTGCCGGCCGATGGCGTCATCGCCGCCGGAACGACTTCCGCCAACGAATCCATGCTGACAGGTGAGTCGAAACCGGTTGCCAAGGCGAAGGGCGATGCGGTGATCGGCGGGTCGATCAACGGCGAGGGCGCCGTCACCGTTGTCGTAAAGCATACCGGTGAGGCCAGTTTCCTCTCCGGCATCATCAAGCTGGTGCGGGATGCGCAGGCGAGCAAGTCCCGCACCCAGGATCTGGCCAATCGCGCCGCGTTCTGGTTGACGGTCGCGGCGCTGTCAATGGGTACATTGACCCTGTTCGTCTGGTTTGCATTCACGGAGAGAAGTCTCGCCTACGCCATGGAACGCGCCGTCACCGTGCTGGTGATCTCCTGTCCCCATGCGCTGGGCCTTGCCGTGCCACTGGTGGTTGCCGTCTCGACCAGCATTGCCGCCGCCAATGGTCTGCTCATCCGGGATCGCACCGCCTTCGAGGAGGCGCGCAAGACCCAGGCCATCGTCTTTGACAAGACCGGCACGCTCACGGAAGGGGCGTTCGGTATTACCGACGTGCTGGTGTTCGATGCGGGGTTCACCGACCAGGACGTCGCGGCCTATGCGGCCTCCATCGAGCAGTATTCCGAGCATCCGATTGCGAGGGGCATCGTCAACGATGCAGCCCAAAAATGGGAAGTAGTGGATTTCCAGGCTATCCCCGGCAAGGGCGCCGAGGGGACTGTAAAGGGCAGGCGGGTCAGGGCAGTGAGCCCGGGCTATCTTCGCGAGCAGGGCATCCCGGCCGAGGATCCGCGCATTGGCGAACTGAGTCGTCAGGGCAAGACCGTGATCTTTGTTCTCATTGACGAGATTCTCGCCGGTGCGATCGCGCTGGCGGACAAGATCCGACCGGAAAGCAAGACGGCGATCGCCAAGCTCAAGCAGATGGGTATCCGCTGCATCATGATGACGGGCGACAAGCGGGAGGTCGCCGAATGGGTGGCGCGCGAGATCGGCCTGGATGAGGTGATTGCGGAGGTCCTGCCCGGGCAGAAGGCCGAAAAGATCAAGGAAGTGCAATCGCGCGGCCTGATCGTGGCGATGACGGGCGATGGCGTGAACGATGCGCCGGCGCTGGCCCAGGCCGACGTCGGAATCGCCGTGGGTGCCGGCACGGACGTCGCTATCGAAACCGCCGACATCATTCTGGTCAAGAGCAATCCGAATGATGTCGCTGCGATCCTGGGGCTGGCCAAGGCGACCTACCGGAAGATGATCCAGAATCTCTTCTGGGCGACCGGCTACAACACCTTCGCCATTCCCGCCGCGGCCGGAGTGCTCGCGCCATATGGCCTTGTGCTGGGTCCTGCCCTGGGAGCGGTTTTCATGTCGCTGAGTACCGTCATTGTGGCCATCAATGCGCGCATGCTCAGGCTCAAGGATCAGGCGCAGCTCGCCTAAGGGTGTCGGCTCTTCATTCCGGAACACAGCGAGGTAGTCATGAGTGGTCTAGTCAGTTTCCTGCTATTCGCAGGTGTGTTCTTCCTGATGATGCGGTTTGGTTGTGGAGCGCACGCGGGGCATGGGGGCCACGGCGATCATCATGGCGAGAAGGGCAAGTCGGCGCAAACGGAGGTCGACCCGGTGTGCGGCATGAAGGTCCAGCCGGACGCGGGTTATTCGCGCAGATACGGCGGCGCGGAATTGCGCTTCTGCTCGCGATCATGCCTCGACAAGTTCGACGCCAATCCGCAGCAGTATTTGGCTACCAATAACAAGGCTCACATGCACGAGGGGCACAACTCATGAGAACCGGATTCTCGGTACGCGCAGCTGGCCATGCAACGAGCCTGTTTCTGGCCATTACGTACTCACTTTGTGTGATGTTTGACCTCATATTCCCGTCACACGCGATGTACCAGACGTGGGTTGGGCTGCTGCCCGGGTTCGAGTGGTTGAACTGGAAGAGTCTCCTGCTCGGACTGGTCGAGAGCTACGGCTACGGCTGGTTCATTGCGCTGATATGGGTGCCGCTTTACAACGTGTTTCTGCTCGGCGCGCGGCGCAAGCCCGCCAGATGAGCACATCGATCACGTTTCTGGGCGCCGCCCAGACTGTCACCGGCTCACGCTATCTCGTCGAGACCGGCGGCGCGCGGGTGCTGGTGGACTGTGGACTGTTCCAGGGTCTGAAGGCGCAGCGCGAACAGAACTGGGCACCACTTCCCTTTGATGCGGCATCACTGGATGCCGTGGTCCTTACGCACGCGCACATCGATCACACGGGGTACCTGCCGAGACTGTGCACGATGGGCTATACCGGCCCGATCTACTGCACGGGCGGAACGGGTGACCTGCTGCGCATCCTGTTGGCGGATTCGGGCCACCTGCAGGAGGAGGAGGCGCGTCACGCCAACAAGTGGGGATACAGCAAACATCGTCCGGCCATGCCGCTGTACACGCAACAGGACGCCCAGTATTGCCTGCAGCAACTCTCGGTCAGGTCCTTCTACGAGACGTTTGAAATCGCGCCTGGTGTTTCGGTGCGCTTCACGCGGGCCGGGCACATTCTGGGCTCTGCGTGTGTGGCCATGCTGGCGGGTCAAACCAGGATTGCCTTCACCGGCGATGTGGGGCGCCCGGTGGATCCCATCATGAAGCCGCCGGATCCGCTGGCTGAAGCAGACGCATTGATCACCGAGTCCACCTACGGCGACCGCCGCCATCCCACCGAGGATGTGCGCACCGTGCTGGAGCGTGTGGTCAAAGAAACGGCGGGGAACGGCGGGGTGATTCTGGTGCCCGCGTTTGCCGTCGGCAGGGCGCAGCATTTGTTGCACCTGCTGGCGGAATTGAAGGCTGCCAGGCGCATTCCGGATGTGCCCATCCATCTCGACAGTCCGATGGCGATCAAGGCCACGTCGATCTTCTGCAACAACAAGCAGGATCATCGGCTCAGCGATGCCGAATGCGATCGCATGTGCGATGGCGTTCACTATGCGCGTACGCCGGACGAGTCCAGGGCGATTGACCAGAGCAAGGGGCCGATGATCGTCATATCGGCCAGCGGCATGGCCACGGGTGGCCGCATCGTGCACCATCTGAAGCAGTTCCTGCCGGATCCGAACAACGCGGTGCTGTTCGTCGGATTCCAGGCGGCGGGAACGCGGGGGCGCTCCATCGTGGACGGAACCGATGAAGTGAAGATTCATGGTCAGTACGTGCCGGTTCGAGCCGGGGTGGTTCAGGCTCAGGGACTGTCAGCGCACGCCGATTACCGCGAGATGCTCGACTGGTTCGCGGCCGGCAAGCTTTCCCCGCGGCGCGTGTTCGTCACGCATGGCGAAGCATCGGCCGCGGATGCATTTCGCCGGCGCCTTAAGGACACGTTTGGCTGGAACGTACAGGTGCCTGCGGCCGGAACGAGAGTCGAGCTATGAGTTCCGGTTCTCACCTGGCGTACCTGAACGAGCGATTTGTTGAAGGCGAAGGCGGCAGGCCACTGAGGATACTGGCGGAGTATCTCCAGCCTCTGCAGGCGTTTCAGCGGGAGCGGGTACATGACACCGTCGTCTTCTTCGGCTCGGCGAGATTGCGGGAAGACGGGCCATTGGGGCGCTACTACACCGCGGCTCGCGAACTTGCGCGTCTGCTGACGCAATGGTCGCTGTCGTTGCAGTGCCAGGAGCGTCGCTTCATCGTGTGTTCGGGTGGCGGCGGCGGCATCATGGAGGCGGCCAATCGCGGAGCGGCAGAAGCGGGCGGCCGCACCATTGGCCTGAACATCGGGTTGCCCCACGAACAAAGGCCGAATCCCTACATCACTCCGGGGCTGGGATTCGAATTTCACTACTTCTTCACGCGCAAGCTGTGGTTTGCGCATCTTGCCCGCGCCATGGTGACGTTCCCCGGAGGCTTCGGAACGCTCGATGAACTGTGCGAGATCCTGACGCTCTCACAGACGGGCAAACTGGCTAGGCCCATACCGGTACTGCTCTATGGTCGCGAGTATTGGGAGGAGATCATCAATTTCGAAGCGCTTGCCCGTCATGGAATGATCAGTCCACAGGATCTGAAGCTGTTTCACTTCGTGGATACACCACTGGAGGCGTTTGATGCCCTGAAGGCGCGGCTGAGTGAGGAGATGGACGCCGCCACGCCGGCCTTCGCGAGGACCATGACCTGCGATCGCGCGGGAACGGAACCCACGCAGGAACACATGCCGGCAGACTGTCACCTGCCAAAGGGTGATCATCCCCAACCAGAATCCTGATGTGCGGCATCCACTGAAATCATGCCAGCGCTCGCCATCAACTGCGGTAGCTCGAACGTCAAGATCGCGGTGATCGATACGCGAGATGGAGTGCGGCAGCGTGACCTGCGGATCGATCTGGGCAGTTCGGAGGTTGGGCCAGGTAGCGCAGGAGAATCCGATCTGTTGGCATCGGAACTGCGTGAGCTCCTGCGCGACCTCAACGAGTCTGTGGAGTTGGTCGTCCATCGCATCGTGCACGGCGGTGAGCGCTTTGCCGGCCCGGTACAAGTCGATGATGCCGTCGCTGGGCAACTGATACGGCTTGAGCATCTTGCACCACTTCACAACAGGCTTGCCCTGCAAGTGATGGCCGATGCGCGGGCGCGGCTGCCTGAGGTTCCTCACGTGGCGGTCTTCGATACCAGCTTTCACAGCACGCTGCCTGCAGTGGCCAGGGCCTATGCCCTGCCTCCCGAGCTTTGCGCAAACCTGGGCATCCGGCGGTTCGGCTTTCATGGGCTCAGCCATGCGCACGTGGCGCAGGCGACGGCCTCTGCCTCGCGCAGAGACGTCGAATCGCTGCGCATTCTGTCGTGCCATCTGGGTGGAGGGTCCAGTGTGACGGCCATCCAGCATGGCAAGAGCATTGAGACCAGCATGGGCATGACACCACTTGAGGGTCTGGTCATGGGTACGCGCGCAGGTGACGTGGACCCGGGCATTCTGCTCGAGATTCTGCGGCGTCCCGGCATGGATGTCGCCGCACTGGAAGATCTGTTGTATCGGCGCGCCGGAATGTTCGCCCTCGCGGGTACAGCGGACATGCGGGACATCGAGCAGCGCGCCGCGCGGGGGGACAGTCGCTGCGAGTTCGCCCTGGCGCTGTATGCCTATCGTGTGCGCAAGTACATGGGTGCCTACGCGGCGGCGATGGGCGGAGTCGACGTGATCGCCTTCACGGGCGGAGTGGGAGAAAACAGTGCGGCGGTCCGTCAACGCTGTCTGGATGGTTTGGAATTCCTGGGGGTGGGGCTAGACCGAGCGGGTAATGGAGATCTGAATATGTCGACAACCCAGCCGGTGGCGGACCTGACGGCTCCGGGTGCGCGGGTGCGGATCCTGGTGGTCCGGGCGGACGAAGAGGGCGAGATGGTGCGTCAAGCCCAGCGCGTAATTCGGGCCGGTGCCGGAGCGGAGCTGCCGTGAGGGTTCCGAGAGGATTTGGAGACGATTTGTCTGCATCAAAAAGTATCATGACCATGTGGGTCAACGGCATGTGGTGGCCCCAGGCCTTTGGGACGGGACTGTCGCGACAATCATGAACCGCAATGTGTTGATCATCGAGGATGAACAGGCACTTGCCAGGGTACTCAAGCGCCATCTGGAGGATCTGTCCTGCACCGTGCAGGTGGCGCATGCGGGCGATACGGGTCTCAGGATGGCTGAGGCCGGGCAGTTCGACCTGGTCTTGCTGGACGGCATGCTGCCAGGGATGGATGGCCTGGAGGTGTGTCGCCGCCTGCGCACGCGTCGCGCCTATACACCGGTGCTGATGCTGACGGCCCGCGCGACCGAGGTCGACAAGGTGTTGGGTCTGGAGATGGGTGCGGACGATTACATGACCAAGCCGTTCAGCACGGCGGAACTGTCTGCCCGGGTCAAGGCCATATTCCGTCGTGTGGACAGCCTGTCCCAGATCGCCCGCGAGGCCCCTCAGGTGTTGCGTTTTGGCGAAATGCTGTCCATTGACCCGGCTTCGCGCGAAGTGCTGGTGCGCGGTGCCCCGGTGTCATTGACACACAAGGAATTCGACCTGCTGTTGCATCTGGCCCGCAACCCGGGTCGGGTCTATTCCCGCAGCCAGTTGCTCGACGCAGTATGGGGCTACAGCCACGAAGGCTATGAGCATGCCATTAATTGCCACATGAACCGCCTGCGCAGCAAGATCGAGCGCGACGCCGGCAATCCGGAGCTGCTGCAGACGGTCTGGGGTGTGGGTTACAAGTTTGCACCGGAGGAGGTGCCGTCCTCCTGACGGCAACCAGATCGTGCTCAGGCCACGCACCTTGTTTGCGAAGCTGCTGCTCCTGTTCCTCGGCTTTGGCGCGTTGATGTTCGTGGCGTTCCTGCTGATCATGGGCGTGTCCCACCGGCGATATCACGCCGAGTTCGATCAGCTGGCGAACCGGAATCTGGCCCAGCAGTACGTGAATGCCGATCTGCTCGTCGGCGATGCGCCGTTGACCGGTCGCAACTACGCGAATGCCCTGACCCACATCACCGCAATCAACCCTGACGTCAACGTCTACGTGCTGAATGCCAGCGGGCAGATCATGGCCAGTTCTGCACCAGACGAAGAAATCGTGCGCTCGAGGGTGGATCTGGCGCCCATCACCCGTCTTCTGGATCCGCAGGTGAGTCTTCCCATCAGGGGTGATGATCCGACGTCGGCCAAGGGCCTGCAGGTGTTCTCTGCGGCGCCACTGTCCATTCAGGGCAGCCCTGCAGCGTATTTGTACGTTGTCCTGAATCGCCATGAGGTCAATGCTCCCGCTGCAGCCCTCAAGAAAACGTATGAGATTGGTGAGGGGGCAGGCTTTCTTTTGACTGCTGTCGTCCTCGCTTTCGCAGGCAGCGCCTGGTTTCTGAGGCTGCTCACCACGCGACTCGAATCCCTGCAGCACAGCATGGAGAGATTTCGAGACAGTGATTTCCGCGAGACAGTACCTGCTCCAAAGAGCGACCCCAAGCGAGTGCTTCCGGATGACGAGATAGAAAGGCTCAGAGTGCTGTGCGGGGAACTGGCGACGCGAATCCGGGTGCAGATGAGCGACTTGCAAAGCAGTGAAACCCAGTTGCGAGAGCTTCTGGTCAATGTCTCCCATGACCTCAGAACGCCGCTATCGACGCTGCAGGCCCATCTGGAATTGCTGGCAGCCGATGAAAATCTGCCAGCTGCGGAGCGGCGATCCAGTATCGCCATCACATTGCAGCAGAGCGGCCGGTTGGCAAGGCTGGTGGAACGCACTCTGGATCTGGTCAGAATAGAAGCCGGTCAAGTGGCACTCCAGCCGGAGCCGTTCCAGATTGCCGAACTCGTGCACGATGTGGCCATGAAGCATGAGGCGGCGGCACACAGCGCTGGGGTCACCATGGAATTGGGGCCGCCGCAGCGTGTTCCGCAGGTGGTCGGCGACATCGGGATCATCGAGCGCGTCCTCGACAACCTTGTCGAGAACGCGGTGCGCCACGCCGGACCGGCGGGACGGGTGACGGTTGGAGTCGCCGGCGCCGGTGACCGGGTCCGCGTGGAAATCCACAATACCGGGCCAGGAATCCCTGAGGCGGATCAACAGCGGCTCGGCGAATA
>CAYWDZ010000011.1:9549-16092 GCA_964456255.1 uncultured Steroidobacteraceae bacterium
GCGAGGGTTGCCGCCAACAGCTATCGGCTGTTCTCGCCGCTGGATGTCAAGCGCGTACGATTCATCCGTGTGGCACAGGGCTTGGGGTTTTCCCTCGCCGAGATCGAGCACATTTTTCGGAAGAGCCGCAGCGGCCAGAAGCCGTGCCCGATGGTCCGAGACACGATCAAGCGCCGCTTGACGGAGAATCGGGAGCGCCTGGACTACCTGCGCGCGCTGCAGCAGCGGATGCAACACGCGAGTGAGCTTTGGGAGGGAATGGCGGATCAGGCGCCAACCGGCGATCACATCTGCGCGCTGATCGAGTCTGTTGGAGATGACGGTCTGCCTGCTTCGAAGCGGCCATTGCGGAGGCGTGGACTCAAGGGGGTCGGGTGGCCTTGAACCTGTATGTCACACATACCTTAAGGTAGGTCTTCATGGTCAACGACCTCCGCCAGAGGAGTGGTGAATGCTGACGCCGGCGCAATGCAAAGCCTTCGATCTGGTTCCCGACGGTATTCTCCTGGTGGATGCCTCGGGCGCGATCGGCTATTCCAATTCGGGTATCACCCGGCTCCTGGGCTATCGATCCGACGAGCTGGTTGGCAGGCCTGTCGAGATGTTGCTTCCGGAGCGGGTGCGCGACAGACACCATGAGCATCGGGCTCGCTATGCAGCAGCTCCGTCCATCCGTCCAATGGGTGGCACCGGACAGGAGTTCATTGCGCGACGCAGCGATGGCACCGAGCTGGCAGTCGACATCCAGCTTGCGCCCACGGAGATCGACGGAGTGAGCTGGACCGTTGCTGCGGTGCGTGATGCAACCCAGCGGCATGCATTTCAGAACGAGCTGCGTGAAGCCCGCCGACTGGCCGAAACCGTGGCCAGGCTCAAGGGTGAGTTCCTGGGGATGGCGGCGCATGACCTCAGCCAGCCCCTGCAGACACTGGAGCTGCTCGTGGGTTCCATGGAGCGACGTGGGTCGTCCACAGCGGAGAGTGGTGAACTGTTCCAGGAGGCCGACGCCTGCGTGAGACGAATGCGCCAGCTGCTGGTCATGCTGGGGGACATCGCCCGGGCTGATTCCGGATCGTTGAAGGTCCATCTTGAACAGGTACAGATCGCGGCGGTATTCAGTGATCTGGAGCGCCAGTTCGCCGCCTCCGCGAGGGCCAAGTCCTTGCGTTACCTCAATGAGCCATGCTCCCACATCGTGGAGACGGATCCCGTGCTGCTGCGCGGAATGCTGTCCAATCTCGTCAGCAACGCCATTCGCTACACACCGCGGGGCGAGGTGAAGGTCCGGTGCCTGACTCCCGGCAGTGGCGGTCTGGAGCTTCTCGTTTCTGATACGGGAATCGGCATACCACAGACCGAGATGCGACAGATCTTCGAGGACTTTCATCGCGCGGAAACCGCCCGGAAGGTGGATCACGAGGGCTTCGGGCTCGGGCTCGGCATTGTGCGGCGGCTGTCAACCTTGCTGGAGCTTCCCGTGTCGGTGCAATCGCGGGAGGGTGCCGGCACCACGTTCTCCATCAACGTGCCGCCGGCGAAAGTTCACTTGTCGGGACTGGGTAGCGCAGCCTCGGGTTGAACGGGAACCTGCGCAGGGGTGGGATTCAAGCCGTCGATGCAACGGTCCTGATTCCCTGATTCGCCAGCCGACCAAATCGATCCCTCGGCGGGACGATTTCAAGACATTTGGGCTCCAGGCTTCACGCTCAATCAAATGAAGCAGAAACCATGGAGAACCAGAACATGTCTGCGACCAGGGAAGGCGTCATTCGGGCTGAACATCCGCTTCCTGAGTTGGCTGCCGTCATCCTGGCAGGTGGCGAAGGCCGGCGCCTGGCGCCCCTGACGCTGGATTGCTGCAAGCCAGCCCTGCCCTTTGCGGGGCGGCACCGCACCATCGACTTCACGCTCAGCAACTGCCTGCACTCCTCCGTGCCCCGCATTGCACTGCTTGCCCAGTACCGGGCCGATTCGCTGGTGCCATACGTGAACCAGAGCTGGCGGGCGCGCATGCGCTCTGCGCACATTTGTCTGGGGAGTTTCGAACCGGATGGATCAAGCGCATTTCGCGGCACGGCCGACGCGGTGGCGCGCGTCCTTGCCCGAACTGACCTGCTTGCCGCGCGTCGCATTCTGGTGCTGGCCGGGGATCATGTGTACCGCATGGACTATCGCGCGCTGCTGCGGGATCACGCGGCACGCAGGGCGGACGTGACCGTTGCTTGCGTCGAGGTGAAGCAGGCCGAGGCGCGATCGTTTGGAGTCGTCGGAGTGGACGAAGACGATCGCATCATCAGGTTTGACGAGAAGCCGGAGCGTCCGCCGACGATACCAGGCAAGCCCGGATACAGCCTGGCTTCCATGGGGATCTACGTCTTCGAGCGCGATGCCTTGGTAGCGTGTCTGCGGGAAGGTGGACTCGATTTCGGCCGGGACATCCTGCCGAATTGGGTACGACGCGCCAGGATTTCCGCGCACCGGTTTCATGACCCGGTCGAGCCGTCATCCAGATACTGGCGCGACGTCGGTACCATCGACGCGTACTGGCAGACCCACATGGAACTGCTTTCCGTCAATCCGCCGATTGATCTGGCCGATCCGCGCTGGACCATCGAGGGTCCGATCGTGGAACGGCCGCAGTTCCGGACCGCAGCGATATCCCAGGCCGAAACCAGGACCGGGACGGCCCGCTTGAAGTCGAGTGCAAGGGTGCGCCGCTCTTCCATCGCTCCGGGAGTGAAAGTGGGGGAGGGCGCCATTCTGGACGAGTGTGTTGTTCTGCCTGGCGCCAGGATTGGTCGCGGCGTGCGGCTGCATCGGGTCATCGTGGGGCAGGGCTGCGAGGTTCCGGATGACTGCGTAGTGGGAGGCGATGCTCACTCGGCTGGAGAACGCTCCGCTGGCGGCATAACGGTGTTGAGTCCGGGCGATCTGTGGAACGGGCAGTGCAGCGAGAACCTGATCAGTTCGCAACGCCAGATGGCATCGGCGTTGCAGGTATGAGTTGCTGTGCAGTATTGACAGCTGACCGTGAGGGAAAACAGCACATGAAAAGCAGACGCAAGCACCACAATGACCGGACGCAAGCGGAGGCCGAAGAAACCCGAGCTGGCCCTGATGCAACACACGAGGACCACGAGCTTTCGGGTGACCGTGAGGAACACGCGCCGGACCTCGAGGAGCGAATTCGACTCACCGCGTACTTCTGCGCGGAAAGGCGCGGTTTCGCTCCTGGTCACGAATTGAGCGACTGGCTGGAAGCAGAGGCTGTCGTCAGGGGAGAATGCGAATAGGCGTTTCCAGTGATCGCGCACTGGGCGCAGCGCCTCCGGTCCAGGATCGGAAAGAAGACATCCAACCATTTGATTTGGCAGCATATTGTCTGTCGCCAGGATCGAAGCCGTCGCGGTGCAAGGAGGCCTGCCGACTGGTCAAGGTGCTCTTGAACCTGTCACAAGCCAGCCACCCGTTTCGGTATCCGCTGTAACCATTCCGGGGGCTCGTGCGGAATAGCGTTCAAGGAGAGTCCGTGTTCCATGACGAAGCCCGGTTGCGGGCATTGATGCTCGCGGGCCTCGACGGGGACGCGAAGGCCTACCGCGAGTTGTTGCAGGAGTTGTCCTTGTATCTACGCACCTACTACCGACGTCGATTGCCGGATGACCAGAATGTCGTCGAGGATCTGGTGCAGGAAACGCTGATCACGGTGGACGCGCGGCGTGCGAGCTACGACAGGACCCAGCTGCTCACGCCCTGGGTGTTTGCCATTGCGCGCTACCGGCTGGTGGACCATCAGCGTCGTGCGCGAGTGCGCGCTACCACTTCGCTCGATGAACTGGAGGACATGTTCGGGAGCGAGGATGCCGAGCGGGTGGCGACGGAGATGGATGTGGAGCGAATGCTATCCATGCTGCCGGGCAAGCAGCGCGATGCCATCTGGATGACCCGCATCGAAGGGCGCTCGATCGGCGAGGCCGCGCATGCATCGGGACAGTCCCAATCGGCGATCAAGGTGGGCATACACCGCGGGCTGAAGCGGCTGCGCGAGTATCTGCAACGCGAAGGCAATCATGAAGACCGCTGAGCTGATCGATCATTTGGCTGCCGGGCTGCGACCGGCGCCATCGCGCGTGACGCGTCTGGCGCTGGCAATCCTTGCCGGCGCCCTGGGGGCGCTCGGTGTGTTGTGGGTCGTCAACGGATTCCGTACGGATCTGGCGCAGGCGATGCAGACGGGTGCGTTCTGGATGAAGTGGACGTTCGCACTGACCATGGCTGCGGCTGCCTTTGGGCTTTGCGCGCGCGTGGCGCGGCCCGAGAGCGGGCCGGGCTGGTGGCTTGCGGCAGTGATGGTGCCCCCGCTCTTTGCGGCAGGCATGGCCAGCATCGAAGTACTCGGTGTTTCGCCGGCAGAGCGCGCCATGCTGGTTCGTGGGCACTCGGCGCTCGAATGCCTGTGGCTGATCGCGGCACTGTCGGTGCCACTTTTGCTGGCAGTGCTGTGGGCGTTTCGAAGATTCGCGCCGACGCGCTTCAGGCTGGCTGGATTCAGTGGCGGCCTGCTGGCCGGGGCAGTCGCGGCGGCCGTGTACAGCCTGCACTGCGATGAGACCTCCACGGCTTTTGTAGCCACCTGGTACGGCCTGGGGATGCTGCTGCCCGCTCTGCTGGGCCTGCTGCTGGGGCCGCGGATGCTGCGCTGGTAACCGGCTGGATCAGGCTTGAACGAGGAGTGGCGAGATGAAATCGAGAGCAATGGTGTTCACCATCGGCCTTGCACTGCTTGGTGCGGCGTCCCTGCCGGCCGCGGAGAAATCCGGCATGGACATGGATGGCATGCGGACGGAAGCGGCTTTGGGGAAAGGCGACGTCAACCACGCTCGGGGCGTGGTCAAGGAGATCGACGCGAAGAAGGGCATGGTGACGATTTCCCATGATGCGGTACCGGCCATCAAGTGGCCGGCCATGACCATGACGTTCAAGATCAGCACCGAACTCGCGAGGAACATCGAGGTCGGTCAGAAAGTGGACTTCGATTTCGAGGTCAAAGGCATGGCCGGCACCATTACGAGAATCGCACCCATTCGTTGATTCAATCACTGCAATCCAGGAGACCATCATGAAAGTCCGCACAGTTGTACAGGCGTTGTTGATGACGGTGTTCGCCGCTGCCGTCCAGGCCCATACGCATCTGGAGGGATCCGTGCCGGCCGACAAGAGCCGGGTGAAGGCACCGGCCGCCATCGAGCTGCATTTTTCCGAAGCGGCCAAGCTGACTGCCTTGACGATTCAGAAGGGCAAGGAGGCTGCTCAGCCGGTCAAACCCCTGCCGTCGAAGGCAGCGGCCGATATCTCGGTGCCGATGGCTGCACTGGCGCCGGGAGACTACGTGGTGAACTGGCGGGTCGCTGGCGATGACGGTCATGTCATGTCGGGCAAATTCGGATTCACGGTGGATCCGGCCGCACCGGCTGCCGCGATGGGTTCCATGCACGACGGCAAGATGATGGATGACCATGACCATATGGAACACATGGATCACAACAAGTCCGCGGATGGCAGCAAGGAGAGTGAGACTGGGGAGCACCAGCACGATCATTGATTTGCGATGATCCGGCGATTCGGACATGACGATATTGATACCGGACATCCTGTCGGCGGCGCTGCGTGCGCTGGGGTTCGTGGTCGTTCTGCAGGCCGGGGGCGCGGCATTGTTTCTCGCGGTGTTCCGGCGCGACCTGGATGCCTCGCGGCGGGGGATTCTGCGGCTCACGCGCATCGCCGCGCCGACCGCCGCCGTACTGCTGGTGTTTCAGTTTCTTCTGGAGCCGGCGCGCATGGCCGGAGCACTGTCCGGGGTGTTCGACGCGGAGCTGCAGGTTTTCGCGTTGCATACTCGTGCGGCGCTGGTGCTGGCTGTGAGACTGGCAGGGCTGCTGCTGCTGGCCCTGGCATTGCGGGGCAACGGCGTGAGGCTGCACGGCCTGGGTGTTGCCGGTGCACTCCTGATCGCCCTGTCGTTTCCGCTGATCGGGCACAGCGCGGAGCATGCTGGGCGATGGTGGCTGATGCCGGTGCTGGGCGTGCACCTGCTTGTGGTGGAGTTCTGGTTCGGCGCACTGCTCCCGCTGATTCTTGTTGGTGAGCGCGAGGCCGCTGCGTTCGCCGCGCGCGTGGTGGAGCGATTCTCGAAGCTGGCCACCTGGCTGGTGCCGCTGATCTTCGTGGCGGGCCTGATGGTTGCGGCCGCCTTGCTGCCGGGTGTGGACGCCATCTGGAAGCCCTACGGCATCGGCCTGCTGGTGAAGGTGTGCCTGTTCACGCTGCTGATGGGCCTGGCTGCGCTCAACAAGTGGCGACTGGGGCCGGCATTGCTGCGCGGTGGCCGCGCAGCGCCGAGAAGGCTTCGCCGCAACATCGGAATCGAATTCCTGCTGATCGCAATGGTGTTGATGGGTACGGCGATCCTGACGACCTTCTGGTCGCCTGGATCCTGAGTCCTGGATTGTCTGGAGACCGCATGAAGAGTGAAAGATGGAGACC
>CAYWDZ010000011.1:16192-26810 GCA_964456255.1 uncultured Steroidobacteraceae bacterium
CAGCGCGACTACGTGGTGATGCTCTCGGACTGGACGGACCTGAATCCGGCTGCACTGCTGGCCCGGCTGAAGAAGATGTCGGGCTACGACAACTACTACCACCGGACGGTGGGGGATTTCATCCGCGACGCAGGACGCAACGGACTGAAGGCGACCATCGATGATCGGCTCATGTGGGGGCAGATGCGCATGTCGCCCAGTGATCTGTCTGACGTCAATGCCCACACCTACACCTACCTGATGAATGGCACGACCGCGCCGGCCAACTGGACCGGGCTGTTCAATCCTGGAGAAAAGGTCAGGCTCAGATTCATCAATGGCGCGGCGATGACCTACTTCGACGTGCGCATTCCTGGTTTGAAGATGACCGTCGTGGCGGTTGATGGTCAATACGTGCATCCGGTCTCCGTGGACGAGTTTCGTATCGCGGTCGCCGAAACCTTCGACGTGCTGGTCGAACCCACTGGCCAGGACGCTTTCACCATCTTCGCGCAGGATGCCGCGCGTACCGGCTATGTCCGGGGCACGCTGGCGGTGCACGCAGGTCTGGAGGCGCCGGTGCCGCCGCTCGATCCGCGGCCGCTGCTCACCATGGTCGACATGGGCATGGGCAGCATGGACATGGGCGGTGACATGGGTGGTATGGACATGCCCGGCATGGATCACGGCGAGTCGATGGTGTGGCATCCGGCGAGCGAGCAGGGCAACCCGCTGGTGGACAGCCAGGTAATGAGTCCTGTGTCGCGGCTGGATGACCCCGGCAACGGACTGAAGGGCAATGGTCGCACCGTGCTGACGTACGCCATGCTCAAGAGCGCATTCGAGGATCCGGACGGTCGCGATCCGGAGCGGGAACTGGAGTTCCACCTGACCGGCCACATGGAAAAGTTCGCGTGGAGCTTCAATGGCGTGAAGTTCTCCGCCGCCGAACCCATCCGGTTGCACTACGGCGAGCGCGTTCGCATCGTGCTCGTGAACGACACGATGATGGCTCATCCGATTCACCTGCACGGACTATGGAGCGATGTGGAGGACGACCACGGCAACTTCATGGTGCGCAGGCACACGGTGGACATGCCACCGGGCAGCAGGCGCAGCTATCGCGTGCGGGCAGATGCGCTGGGGCAATGGGCTTATCACTGTCACCTGGCCTATCACATGGACACGGGCATGATGCGCATGGTGCGGGTCGAGGAGAAGTCATCGTGAGGCGTGGCCATGTCTGCGCTGCGGCGCTGTGGATCCTCGCACTGCCGGCGGCGGCGCAGGTGGATCACTCGCAAATGGATCATGGGCAGGCGGGTTCGTCCATGGACAGCACGAGTTCTGCTGGTGGCGGGACGTTGCGGACGCCCATCCCCGAATTGACGGAAGCCGATCGACAGTCGGCCTTGCCACCCAGCGCCATGCCGATGACCGACGAGGAGGCGATACACAGCTACTCGCTGGTGAACCGCCTGGAGACCTGGGACGCGAATCCGGGCGCGGGTCTGGCCTGGGAGGGGCAGGGCTGGATCGGTCGGGACATCAACCGGCTGTGGTGGCGCACGGAGGGAGAGCACGTGGGTGGCGAGACCGAAGCGGCGAACGTGGAGCTCGCGTACGGCCACAGCTTCAACCCGTGGTGGGACTGGGTGGTGGGTGTGCGCCAGGACTTCAAGCCTGGCGGGGACCGCACCTTTGCAGCGTTCGGTGTGCAGGGGCTGGCGCCACAGCGGTTTGAGCTGTCACTGACGGGCTACGTCGGCACCGGGAGCCAGACTCTGCTGCGGTTCGAGTCCGAATACGAGCTGCTGTTCACCAATCGGCTGATGCTGCAGCCGCTGCTGGAAATGTCCGCCTATGGCAAGAGCGATCCGTCGCGCGGTATCGGGTCGGGCCTCAGCTCGGCGGACCTGGGGCTGCGTCTGCGCTACGAGTTCACGCGCCGGGTTGCCCCTTATGTCGGTCTGGCTTATGAACGTGCTTTCGGCGATACAGCCGACTTGCGACGAGCAGCCGCGCAGGACGTCGGGGACTTGCGACTGGTCGCCGGGCTGCGTCTCTGGTTCTAGTCTCAAGGAGCATCCTCATGCATCGCAGAACCTTTGTTTCCGGTCTGATCGGCCTTGCGGCCACTGCGTGCAAGCAGCGCGCGGCGGAGCAGCAATCCACGGCAATGGTTGTGCACAAGAGCGAGGGTTGTGCCTGCTGCGATGGATGGGTGCAACACATGCGGCGCGCGGGATTTGCCATCGAGGTCCACGAAGTGAGCAACATGAATGACATCAAGACGCGCGTCGGTGTGCCTTTCGGCAAGGGCTCCTGCCACACGGCAGAGGTCGGGGGCTATTTTGTCGAAGGCCATGTTCCGGCCCAGGATGTGCAGCGCCTGCTCGCGGAGCGTCCGGCCGGCAAGGGTCTGGTGCTGCCGGGCATGCCACTGGGCTCGCCGGGCATGGAGGCGCCAGATGGCACGGTCCAGTCGTACACTGTCGAGTTGGTACTGGCATCGGGTAACACGGTGGTATTTGCCCGGCACGGTGGGCCTGGCCCGACCGCATAGATATAATCCGCCCGGAGTCGAGAGTCGTTTGGTCAGGCGAGATCTGGATTGATTTTCTGAGGCGGTAGCCAACGGTATTTCTTACGGTACCGAAATGCTTAGCTCAAGGGATCTACCAGTAAAACAGGCGGTTAGGGTCGCGATTCGAATCCCTCACTCTTCAGAACACCTCAGGCTGCTTTGCGCTGCTCTGTAGCGACGCCCGTTCGTAGCTTTTCAAGATAGTCTGCCCAACTCTGCATGGCGTCGCGCCGAGCGTCATCGAATCTTGTCCGATCGTAGGCCTTCTGGACTTCATCACGTTTGGCGTGCGCCAGTTGTGCCTCCAGAACGTCCATCGAGATGTTCAAGCGTTCTCGACCGAGGGTCCGGAACATGGCACGAAATCCGTGAGTTGAATGCTTGCCCTGCAAACCTGCTCGCCGCAGTGCGTTGGAGAGTGCATCCCGATGCAAATGATCCGTCTGTTGGCGAGCAAGGGGAGGGAACACATAGCGCTTCCCGGCCGTGTATGCCTGCATCTCACGCAGTACCTGCACGGCTTGGGTGGGAAGAGGCACCAAGTGGGGGTGCCCGCACTTCATCTTGTCGCCAGGGATCGACCATTCAGCCTCGTCCAGATCGACTTCGCTCCATTCCATCGCAGCTACAACGCCTGGACGTTGTGCGGTAAGCATGGTGATCAGGAGGGCAAAGCGAGTCACCGGGATGCTGTAGCCATGGACGGCCTCCACAACGACACGCACTTCCGAAGGGGAAGTGGCTGCCGGAATGTGCTTGGTACGTGTCTTGGGGACTGTGCCCCTAAGCGACAGCAGGCGCCCGTCATCCCGCAGTCCCTGGCGGATTGCATGTTGCACAATGCCGCCAAGGTATTGTCGGGCCTTGCTGGCCAGCGATGGTGGAATGTTCTGCAAAGCATCTGCAGCATTCTTGGTGCTCAAGGTCGCGATTGACTGTCGACGAAGCGCCGGGATCAGGTAAGCCTCGTTGACGTACCTGGCCTTACGGAAAGTGGCCTCTGACCATTCCTTCTTCTTAAGTGCTAACCAAGAGGAGGCAATCATGGCGAAGGCCGCTTCTGCGGTTCGCCGGTCGTCCATCTTCCGTTCGGCCTTGGCGGCACCCGGGTCAGTTCCACTTCGTAGTTGGGCTCGCGCGGCATCCCGCCGACGGCGGGCTTCCGCCAGACTAACCTCGGGATAGACACCGAGCGCCAGAAGTTTCTCGCGCCCGGCGTATCGATACTTCATGCGCCAGTAACGGGAACCGTTCTCCCTTACATCTAGGTGCAATCCGCCACCGTCAAAAAGCTTCTGTGCGGGTGCGCCCTCATGAGCAATGGACTTGAGAGCGAGCGCAGTGAGTTTGTTTGTTTCAATCGCCATCGTTGCCCACCGTAGAGAACGAATGCCAGATCGAAAAGAGTCGATATCACGGAAGAAGAAGTCGATACCCCCAAAAGTGGGCACAACTTTGGTGGTCGGTGAGATACCCCCATTTGTACCCCCACGAACGCCGCGCTTGCATGATACGGCGCGAGACGTTCAGAGACAAAAAACCCCGCGAATTGCGGGGTTTTGGTGTCATTTCGAGACTTGGTGAGATGTCTTGAAACGCTGTGTTGGTGCCCAGGAGAGGACTCGAACCTCCACGGTGTTACCCGCTAGTACCTGAAACTAGTGCGTCTACCAATTCCGCCACCTGGGCATCGGTGGGCGGCGCAATGTACGAGAGCGGCCAGGGCAAGTCAATGAACGGGCGCCGGGTTGGGCCAGCGGCTAGACTTGGCGCACTTTCCGGCCCCCGCGGCCCCATCGAGACCTCCTTCTGAAACGATCCCGCAACAAGAAATCCCGCCATGCCAGAGCCGGTTCCACGCCCCGGCCCTCACGTCGCGCACCGCAATTCGGTGGCCACCATCGGGGCCATGCGCCTTCCGGACCCTCCCGCAATCTGATCGGCATCGTCTCCGCCAATCGCGCGGGGTTCGGTTTTGTACGCAGCGAGGATCTGGCCGAAAGCGTGTTCCTGCCGCCCAAGGAAATGGCCGGTGTGATGCACGGCGACCAGGTGCGCGTTGCCGCCATGCAGGGCCGCGACGGCCGCTGGTCGGGCAGATTGCTGGAAGTGCTGGCGCGTGGAGTCGGGGCCTTCCTGGCCACCGTGGATATCCGCGGCCGCACGGCCATGGCGCAGTCGGCGGATCGGCGCCTGAATCTTTCCTGCTCGGTGCCCGCCGAACACCTGAACGGCGCCCGCCAGGGCAATTGGGTGATCGCCCGCGTGATCACCTATCCGCAGGACGGTGGCATCGGTGTGGCGAAGGTCGAGCGGATACTGGACCCCGAGCAGCCGGTGACACTGGCCACCGAGGCGGCGATTGCCAAGCTGTCACTGCCGCGGGACTTCTCCGCCGAAGCGGTGGCCGATGCGCTGAAGCATGGCACGGTGGTCGATGCTGCCGAGTCCGGGCGCCGCGTGGATCTGCGCAACCTGCCGCTGGTCACCATCGACGGCGAGGATGCGCGCGATTTCGATGACGCGGTCTTTGCCGAAACCACGGAGCATGGGTTCCGCGTGGTGGTGGCGATTGCCGACGTGAGCCACTACGTGCGCGAAGGCACTCAGCTTGATGCCGAGGCACGCGAGCGCGGTACGTCGGTGTATTTCCCGCGACGCGTATTGCCCATGTTGCCGCCTGCGCTGTCGGACGAACTGTGTTCCCTGAAACCGGACGTCGACCGCCTGTGTCTCGTGGCCGACATGAACATCTCGCGCAACGGGCAGCTGCAGGACATTCGCTTCTATCCCGCCGTGATGCGCTCGCACGCACGCCTGACCTATGGCCAGGCTCATGCTGCCCTGTTTGAAGGGCGCCCCGAAGCGCGGGCGCAGCTTGGCCCGCTGCTCGAGAAGCTGCTGCCACTGGTGGACGTCTACCGCGTGCTGCTGAAGGCCAGGCAGCGGCGGGGCGCGCTGGATTTCGACGCGCCGGAACCGAAGTTCGTGCTCAACGATGCGGAGCAGATCAGCGCCATCGACCTGCCGCGGCGCAATGATGCGCACAAGCTGATCGAGGAATGCATGGTGCTGGCCAATGTGGCCGCGGCGCTGGCGCTGGATCGGCACCATCGCCCGACGCTGTATCGCGTTCATGGCGAGCCGGACGAGCGCAAGCTCGAGGTTCTGGTGTCGACGCTGCGCGCCGTGGGCGTGGGTCTGGAATTGCCCGCGGAGGTCACCACCCGCGACCTGCAGAAGATCGCGCCGCGCATCAAGGATCCGGCGCTCAAGCCCTTCATCGAGACACTGGTGGTGCGCTCGCTGATGCAGGCCGTCTATCAGCCGGAGAACATCGGTCACTTCGGCCTCGCCCTCACGCACTACGCCCATTTCACTTCGCCGATTCGCCGCTACCCCGATCTGGTGGTGCACCGGACGATCAAGGCCATGCTCAAGGCCGGCGATCCGGCCGGTCGCGCCTACGAGGCGGAGCCGCTCGCCGTACTCGGCGCGCAGCTGACGCTGTGCGAGAAGCGGGCCGATGAGGCAGACCGCTACGTCGATGCCTACCTGAAGTGCATCTACCTGCGGGACCGCATCGGGCAGGTATTCGAGGCGGTCATCACCACGGTGGTGGATTTCGGCTGCTTCGTGCAGATCATCGAAGCGGCGGCCGATGGTCTGCTGCACCTGGACAACCTGCGCGACGACGAATACGTGAAGGATGACGACCTGCATGCCTGGGTGGGCGTGCGCAGCAAGCGGCGCCTGCAGCTGGGCGATCACGTGCGCGTGATCGTCACGGCGGTCAATCCGGTCGAGGGGCTGATTGACCTCGATCTCGTATCCGAAGGCCCGGCCGCATCGGGCGGCAAGGGCAAGCGCGCTCGATGAGCGCCACGGCGACCGTCTACGGGCTGCATGCCGTGCGGGCGCTGCTGCTGCGATCGCCGGTGCGGTTGCGGCGACTGTATGTCGATGCGCGTCGCGATGACCCGCGCATGCGCGAAGTGCTGGAGCTTGCCGGCCAGGGCGGCATCCATGCCGAGCGCGTCAGTGCCCAACAGCTTGCCGGGCGAGTGGGGGAAGTTGCGCACCAGGGTGTGGTGGCCGAGGTCGAGCCGCTTGCGCCCTGGCATGAAGATGAACTGATCGAGGCGGTGGTGGCGGCGAGCGCGCCGCTGGTACTGGTGCTCGATGGCGTTCAGGACCCGCACAATCTCGGGGCTTGCCTGCGCACGGCCGATGCGTGTGGTGCCCTGGCTGTGGTTGTACCCAAAGATCGCGCCGCAGGCATGAATGCCGGCGTGCGCAAGGTGGCAGCGGGCGCGGCCGAGACCATGCCGCTGGCCACGGTCACGAACCTGGCGCGCACGCTCAGGATGCTGAAGGAAGCCGGGCAGTGGATCGTCGGCGCCGACATGAGCGGCGAGGATCTTGCCTGGCAGGTGGATCTCACCGGATCGCGCTCGATCGTCATGGGCGGCGAGGGCGACGGCCTCAGGGAACTGACCCGCAAGTCCTGCGACTACCTCGTGCGCCTGCCGCAGCTGGGCGCGGTGGAAAGCATGAATGTGTCGGTGGCCTGCGGAATGCTTCTTTACGAAGCGGTCAGGCAGCGCGGCTAGAAGCCGATCAGCGTCATGGTCAGTGTGGCCAGCAGCGCACCGATCAATCCGCCCGCCACCACGTCCGTGGGGTAGTGCAGGCCCAGCACCACGCGCGAGCCAGCGATCAGCAGTGCCATCGGGATCAACACGAAGCCCAGTACCGGAATGCCGCTGCAGATGATGACGGTGAAGCTCACCGCATGCAGCGTGTGCCCCGACGGGAAGCTGAAGCGATCCAGTGGCCGCCCGGCGCACACGATGATCGCGTGGGTGATGTAGGGCCGCTCGCGCACCAGCACGTTCTTCAGTGCGCGATACAGCGCGAGACCCGTGAGCCCGGCGATCGCGCACTGCAGGGAAATCTGCCGGCCTTCCTCCCCGTAGGTCAGCGCCAGCACCGCAATCAGCGTGTACCAGAGCACGCCGTCGCCCACGCGACTGGCGACCTGGAACAGCTTCAGGAAGCCCGCCGTGTGAACCATCCGGTTGAAGCGGCGGCAGGCCACGAGCTCGGCCTGGTCCAGCCAGGCGAGCCACTCGGAGATCGGTGCGGGTGCGGAGATACGTGCCATCTGTGGTCGCCATATTGTGGGGCACGAGCTACGGATAAGTGACCAATTCGTGACAAAACTGTGTCGAAAGCCACCCCTGTTCATCATTACGTCATGTGGCGCTCTTACCGTGTGCCACAAGTCGTGGGTGGCGCATGGGCGGAATGGGCAAGTCGGGGCTGATCGTGGCCGCTGTGGCGGCGGCCCTCTGGGCAGGACGTCGCGCCCACGCGAGGTTGCTGCTGTCACGCTCAAAGCAGCCGGGTCTGGCGGGCCATCCCCGTATGGCCCGACGGGTGGCCCGACTCGTTCCGCCGCTGCCCTACGACGAAGCGCAGTTCTACAGCGCGGATGGGGCGCCCGAGGACGTGGTGTCGCGGCGCCGGCAGGCCTTCGGCGAACTGCAGGCCTTGTTCCACAGGCGCTATCCGAAGACCGCTGCCGCGCTGCGGGAACTGGTCCCGGCCGTCGCGGATGTGGATTTCACCTCCCGCTACCGCGTGCCGTTTCCGTTCAGCAACTGGCTGCGGCAGCAAATTTCCCAGGGAACCATGCTGGCCGGGTCCGAAGGCCCGTGGCTCATCGACCTGGACGGCAATCGCAGCCTGGACCTGACCGGATCCTATGGCGTGAACCTGCTGGGCAACGACTTCTACAAGGGCTGCATCGAGCGCGGCGCGCGACTGGTTGCAGATCTCGGGCCGGTGCTGGGTTCCCTGCATCCGGTAGTGCAGTACAACGTCCGTCGCCTGCGGGAAATCTCCGGTCTGGACTCTGTGTCATTCCACATGTCGGGTACGGAAGCCGTGATGCAGGCGGTACGCCTGGCGCGCTATCACACGGCACGACACAAGCTCGTTCGTTTCTGCGGTGCCTACCACGGCTGGTGGGGCGACGTGCAGCCGGGAGTCGGCAATCCGCAGACCGAGCGGGATACCTTCACGTTGTCGGACATGAATCCGCTGTCACTGCGTGTGCTCGATACGCGCAGGGACATCGCCTGTGTGCTGGTCAATCCGCTGCAGGCACTGCATCCCAACGGCGCCGCGCCGGCCGACTCGACGCTGGTGGATGGAGCGCGCCGTGCGCACTTTGACCGGGACGCGTATTCGCGCTGGCTGCGGCAACTGCGCGAGGTGTGCACGCGTCGGGGCATCGTGCTGATCATGGACGAAGTGATGATGGGCTTCCGCCTCGGAACCGGCGGCGCGCAGGAGTATTTCGGCGTGAAGGCCGACATGGTCACGTACGGGAAGAGCCTGGGCGGTGGATTGCCGGTGGGCGTGCTGTGCGGGCGCGCGGAACTGATGCGCCGCTACCGCGAGGATCGCCCCGCCGATTTCTGCTTCGCGCGCGGCACCTTCAATGCCCATCCCTATGTGATGGGAGCCATGCATGAATTCCTGCGGCACCTGGAGCAGCCCGAGGTGCAGCGACTGCTGCTCGAAGGCAATGAACTCTGGGGTGCCCGCGCGGCAGCGCTCAATGAGCGGTTGGAGGCCGCGGGGCTGCCATTGCGCGTGGCCGCGCTGGGGAGCGTGTGGACGTTCCTGTATGAGCAGCCCTCGCGCTACCTGTGGATGCTGCAGCTCTATTTGCGCGCCGAGGGGTTGTCGCTGAGTTGGGTCGGCAGCGGCCGCGTCATCTTCAGCCTCGACTACACCGAAGAGGACTATCAGCTGGTCGTGGAGCGCATCGTGGCTGCAGCCACGAAGATGCGGGACGCTGGTTGGTGGTGGGCGCCGGCAGTGGAAAACCCGCGGCGCATCCTGCGCCGCGGACTCGCCCGTGAACTGCTTCAGGCCCGGTGGCGCGCGTGGTTCGGGTCCACCAGCTCGCCGCGCAGCAGGTGGAAGGGCGCCTTGTAGTACAGCTTCGCGTCGTGGAAGGGGTCCGTGAGGATCTTGGTCATCCACGCAAGGCCGGTCTGCGGGTCGCGCTTGAAGCACAGCTGCGCAGTGCGGAACAGCAGTCCGCCCACACCCACCACGAACCAGACCATGCCCACGTTGTGCAGGAATGCGCCAGGCGTCGTCGCGGTGGGCAGCAGCCCGTTCAAGCTCGGGTCGGCGAGCATCACCACTGGCGCCAGTGCCCAGATGCTCATGAGCACCACCTTGCGTCGCAGGTTGTAGCCCACCTTGATTTCTTCCTTGTACTCATGTGTGGCGTGATTGACCTCGTCGTAGCCCCTGGGCTCGAAGAAGAAGTGTCCGGCCTGACGCGAAGTCATGGAGATGAACCAGGCCACCAGCGCCGCGGCCGCGGGGTCGGCAAACAGCAGGATGTACGCCCACAGGAAGCTCAGTGCGCTGATGAAGTGAAGCGACTGATTGATGCGGCTGTGATGGTAGTAGCGGTGATCGTCCCAGCGCTGAACGCGCAGTGTTTCAAGGAAGTCTTTCATTCACCCATCCTGTTGAGGTTTACGGGTTTTTATAGCGGTCTCGTTGCAGCCCCGTGACATCAGCTTGCATGCACCTGTCATCGTGCGGTCATCCCGCATGCCTATAAAGACTGCCCGTGCGAATCCTGATTGCCACGGATGCCTGGCTGCCGCAGACCAACGGTGTGGTGAGTACGCTGCGCCATACCGTCAGCCACCTGCAGCGTCGCGGACATCAAGTGGAGATGCTGACTCCGCAGCGCTTCGCCACCGTGGCCTGTCCCGGTTATGGCGAGATCCGGCTCGCTGTCGGGCTGCAGCGCGGCGTCCGGGAACTGTTTGCGAGCTTCCGGCCCGAGGCAGTGCATGTGGCCACGGAAGGACCGATTGGTCTCGCCGCGCGCGCCTTCTGCCGCAAGCATGATCTGCGCTTCACCACTTCGTATCACACGCAGTTCCCGCAGTACGTGCGCGAGCGCCTGCCGGTGCCGATCGACTGGTCCTATGCCGCGCTGCGCTG
>CAYWDZ010000012.1:0-26692 GCA_964456255.1 uncultured Steroidobacteraceae bacterium
CCGCCGCTGGGGCCGGGCGGCCGCGGGTTGAAGTCCACCACGTAGCGGTCTTCGGCCGGCAGCTGCTCGTTGCAGTTGGCGTCGAGCTCCGGCATCACCGAGAGGTGCACGTTCGACAGCACGATGCCGCCGCAGATCTTCGGATCGGCGGTGACGACGCCTTCCACCAGCACCTGGTGGCCGAGGTACGGCGGCTGCACCTCGGCGCTGACGTCGCTCTGGATGGTCAGGTAGTAGCGATCCGACTTGTAATCGCTGAGCCAGCACGGCACCGAGCGCGTGTCGCGGATGATGGGGCAGCTGACGAAGCTGATGTGGCTGCCGGCCGGCGGCGCTGCATTCAGCACCGATGGCACCAGCAGCACGAGGGCAACGAGTCGACGGCGTCGCGTGCGCATCATAGTGACTCCAGGAAATGGATCAGATCCGTCTTTTCAGCTTCCGTGTACTTGATGTTGAAACGCCGGTCGTAGAAATCCACCAGTTCGCGCAGGGTCGCGGCCGAACCATTGGAGAAGTACGGCGCGCGCGCCGCCAGGCCGCGGAACTGCTGGATCACGATGGCGCCCACGTCTTCGCACTTGCCGGAGATCAGCGCGCGCCCCGGGTCCTGCGTGTAGATCACGCGGCCGAGGAAGGGATGCGGCGGCAGGTCCTCGCGGCAGGTCACCTTGAACAGCGGCAGCGGCGGCAGGTCCTTCGCCCACGGACTCTCGGCTGGTTCCAGCGCCCACGGGTGATTGGTGGTGCCGAGATCCATCCAGCCGTTGGCCGTGTCCATGCCGGTCATGTGCATGCCATGGCAGGTCGCGCAGGTGCGCTTGATCGGGTTGCCCAGGCCCACGGTGTTGATATGCACCGCGTCGCGGATCCAGAAGGTGCGGAAGAAGAACACGTCGTGGCCGCGCTGGATGGATTCGCGGAATTCGTTGCGGGCCTTTTCCTCGGGCGTTGCGCCCGCGGGCAGATCGGCCCACTTGTTCTCGGTCGGGATGACGTACTGCGTGGTGTTGTTGCCCAGCACGCCATCGCGGCCCTTCTGCATGGCTTCGGGGCCAAGGCCGGAGGGACCATCGGCTTCATGCAGCGGGCCGCCCAGCGTTGACCAGGACTGCGCCCCGTACAGCTGCAGCTCGAACTCCTGGATCTTGTTCAGCTGCTCCGGCGTGAGCGGCTGCGCCACCTGCATGTGATCGTGCGCGGCGGATTGCGCCTGCGTCTTCAGCGTGGACTTGCGCGCGTCGGCCATCATGTTCATGTTCAGCGGCCGTCCCGTCTCCGGGTCCACGGCGGCCAGCTGGCCGGTCTTGCCGATGAACGGCGAGACACCGAAGCCCGACGAGGCGACGTAGCGCAGGTTCACGGCCGGACGCGGCCGGCGATACACCGAGATCTCGTGGCGCGTGCCGTTGATGCCGTACTCGGGGCCGCTGTTGCAGCTGGTCGGGTCGCGCACCACTTCGATGGTGAATTCGGGGGTGATGGTCTTGCCGCTGTCGTCGCGCGGCGGCCACGGCAGCCCGACGCGGAACAGGCCGCGCTTGAGCAGCAGTGAATGCGACCCGGCATCCGCGACCGGCAGGTTGGGACAGTTGGCGCCGTCGATGGGCGCGAAGATCGGATCCTTGCCGCCGGTTACCTTCCACCGATCGTCGATGGTGGCCACCGAGATCGACATGCCGTCGGCGGGCTGATGGCAGGACACGCAGGCGCGGCCATTGGTGCCAAGGGGTTCAAAGAAGGGATGACCCTTGGTGGTGATCGGCCCGGAGGCGTTGATCAATCCGAATTTGCCGCTGGGGTCGTTGTACTCGACCCGCGCCGGCAATGGATGACCGGAGCCCGGCTCCCACCACTGGCTGGTGGAACGCTCGGCAGCCAGCGTTGCTGCCAGCAGAAAAAATGCGCCCGTCGCTGCTGCGAGCGGGACTACCCAGGTGCGACGCATGATTCGATTACCCCCGTGACCACCTTGCTGCCTATCTGCGATCAGTGATCTTCCTCGCCACCATCCATTCATATGCCCGATCGATCCAGCCGTCCACCGGCCGGCCGCGATCCGATAGCCCGAACCCTCCGCTGACCCCGTCATACACGTGCATTTCGGCGGGCTTGCCAGCGGCCTTCCACACCTGGAACAACGCGATGCAGCCATTGGTCACGTTGAAGTGCGTGGAGCCCACCGCGACGAACAGCGGCGGCGCGTAATCCGGCACGTTCACATCCTGTAGCGCGGGACCGTAGATGGACATCAGGAAATCCGGATAGGCATCGGACTTCGGCCCCAGCGCGGCGCCCACGGCCACGCCTCCGCCGGCCGAGAAACCCATGATGCCCACGCGCGTCGGGTCGATCTTCCACTGCTGCGCGTTCTTTCTGATGAGCTTGAAGGCTTCCTGGGCATCGGCGACGCCCATGTGCAGCACCTCGGTCAGCGCCGCATCATCCGGAGCGGGATTGGCATTCGCGTTGTGGATCTCCATTTCCTGTCGCGCACCGCCGCCACCGGGCGGGCCGCCAGCGCGGGGACCACCACCGGCAGGCGGGCCGCCAGCACGCGGGCCACCACCGCCCGCGGCCTGCTGCAGCGTGCGGTACTTGAGCACGAAGGCGGCGATGCCTTTGGCGTTCAACCACCGGGCGATGTGGGTGCCATTGCTGTCGATACCGAGCAGACGCAGTGCGCCGCCCGGCGCCAGGATCACCGCGGTACCGGTGGCCATGGACGGGTCGGGCAGGAACACGGTCAGCGTGGGATCGCTGACATTCGATACCGTGCGATCACCATTGGGTGAAGTGGTGACCGTCTCGGGCACGGTCCACTTCTCGGTGCCGGGAGCCTTGCCGGGCCACAGGCGCATTTCGGTCGGCGCTGTTGGCGCCGCCGCCGTATTCTGTGCGCCCATTGCAAAGGGGGTGGCCAGCAGCGACGCAAGCCATACCAGGTCACGGGGAAATCTCATGGCTTCCTACCGCTGCCGGCCACCCGGTCAAAGAAATCGAATATGGACGGCAGCACCATCGGGATCATGCTGCCGTGATTGCCGTCGACCTCCAGGTACTGGAACTTGTCGAACTTGTTTGCCTTGAGGTACTTGTCCAGTGCGCGGCTGCCCGCCAGCGACGGCGTGCCCTGGGTTCCCTCGGTCATGTAGAGGGGCACGTTGCGCAGCGATTCGAACGGGTAGTTCTGATCCATGAACGGACCGGACAACGGCGCCACTGCGGCCCAGCGATCCGGCCAGCGCGCGGCCAGGTGCCACGCGCCACCGCTGCCCATCGAATGCCCGGCAAGAAAGGTGCGCGAACGGTCCGCGCCGTATTCCTCGGTGACCACTTCCAGCGCGGTGATCACTTCCAGTTCGCTCAATGCCAGTTCACGCCGCCGCTCCGGTGTCACCGCAGCACGTTGCTGGGCTGCGATGGCCGGGTCTGCGCCCCATACCGCAGGCAGGCGCAGCGGATTGCCAAAGGCGCCCATCGCGGTGAAGCCCAGCGCCGAGACCACGATGTAGCCGTGCTGTTCGGCCAGCTTCATCATCTGGCCGTCGTTCATGTCGAAGTAGGTGCGCTCGTTCGCACCGGCGCCATGCAGGAACAGGATGATGGGCAGCGAATCCCTGCCGTTCCACGACTTCGGCACATACAGGCGATACGGAATCTTCTGCCCGGTGGGCGCGAACACGTACTCGCGCTGCTGGTCACCGGTGGCGCGGGTGCCCGAAGGCACGGCCGGCACGGGAGTACCACGCGCGCCAAATCCGCCCGGCGCGCCGCCGCGCGCACCACCGGGGCCCGGCCCCGGTGCGGGCGCCTGCGCCAGGGCGCTTCCGGCAGCCACCAGCAATGCGGCCGAGATCGCGGGAACACGCGACCAGAAGGATCTGCGGTTCATCATTTCCATCTCCAGCTGCGTGTCAGACGGTACAGGAGACCAAACAGGGCGAGCGCCACCATGTCCGAGCACATCACCAGGTAGAAGCCTGCGTTGAAGTCACCCGTGACATCGCGCAGGATGCCCAGCAGCTGCGGACCGAAGTAGCCGAACAGGCCCGCGCCCAGGCTCACCATGCCCATGGCGCTGGCCGCTTCGCGTCGCGGCATCAGCGCACCGGCGAGGCCGTAGAGCTGGTTCGTGGCCGAGAAGCCCACGCTGATCACCGCGGCACTGGCGATGCGGAACGCGGTTTCGTTCTGGATGGTCATCGAACCCGAGGCGATGATCATCAGCGCGAACATCACGCCAAGCACGGCCAGCTTGTTGAAGCGGTCAGCCAACGCGCCGATCAGCAGGTTCATGATGATGGCGCAGATGTATCCGGTGCTGATGATGAACCCGGCCGCGCCGGCGTCGAGCCCGTAAACACCCTCCGCCACGCTGGGAATGAAGTGGGTAATCGTGAATTGCCCGAAGCCGCCCAGGCCCACCACCAGTGTCAGCAGCCACAGCACCGGCGACTTGAACATGCTGCGCTTGCCCAGGCCCGGCTGTTCGTCGGCCTCCAGCTCCGCGGGGCTCGCGACCGTTGTCGTCGGACGATAGAACAGGCCGAACACCAGGGCGCCGAGCAATGCCATGCCGGCGTAACCCAGGATGGCGGTGCGCCAGCCGAACGAGTCCACCATTTCGCCACCCAGTGGCGAACCGATGACCGAAGCCATTGCCGAGGTCGCGCCAAGGATGCCCATGCTGCGGCCCCGCATCGACGGCGGGGCTGTCAGTGCCACCGCCACCAGCACGCAGACGAAGGCGAAGCGGTAGCCGAAGATGCTCAGCGCGCGGAAGGTGATGCCGCCCGTGAACGTGTGCACCTGGCCCAGCAGCACGCTGCCTATGGCGAGGCCAATGAGGCCCAGCACCAGCACGCGCTTCTCGCCGAACTGCCGTGCCGCGAAGCCGGCCGGCACCGAGGTCAACATGGCCAGAATGCCGTAGATGCCGGTGAACAGCCCGAGCTGCGTGAAGCTCATGCCGAGGTCGGTCTGCATGGACGGCAGCAGCGGCGCAAACCCCAGGTTCGACAGCTGCATGGTGAACATCGCCACCAGCGTGGCGATGAAGGGCAGCACCCAGGAGCGGGAGTTCACCTGACCGGCGGTGGCGTTCATTGGAGCACCCTGCGATCCAGAAATTGACGTACCCCGGCGCGCGCGGCTGCGGGGTTCCAGGCGCGTGAATCGACCATGTCCGCCTCCACCGGCAGCACCGGAATGCCGGCCTCTTCGAGCGCCGTCTCGATGAACAGGCGGCCCGAGGCAGAGGGCTTCGCGCTTGCGGGGCGCAGCACCAGTGCCGCATCGATGCGGTGCTCGCGCGCCTGGTGCACGATCCATTCGGAGGCCCACGGCGGGTTGTGCAGGTATTCGTTGAAGCTCGCCGTGCGGGTCGCAAGCGCGGCCATCGGATCCTCGAGGCCGTAGCGGATATAGCCATCAGGTCCGAACGCCAGGTACATCGACCACACGAACACCGCGCCGTGCGATTGCTCGAAGGCGGCGTAGAAATCCGTGTCGTGCCACATGCCGGCGCCAACCCACATGAGGCGGATGCGTTCGTCGGGACAGACAGCCACCCCACCGGCAACACGTGCGGCGACTTCGTCATGGAACTGCCGGGCATGCGCCAGCGCCCAGTCGGTGCCGCGCACCCACTGCGTGGCCATCACGTTGGCGATCTGCTCGGTCATCCGCACCGGTGTGACCGGTGCCGATGAGATCAGCTTGCGGGTGGCATCGAAGATCTCTTCCTGGCGGTTCACCCGTTCGAGCTTTTCTACCAGCGCCCCGCGATCCAGCCTGGTGCCGCTGATGGACTCGAGGCGCGCGACCAGCCGTTCCAGCGACTGGATCGCGAACCGCAGGCGATGCGGTTCCACCAGCTCGCGCCAGTTGTGACGCGTCAGTTCCCACCAGCGCGGCGGCAGCGCGGCGGCGCCGGGGTTGTCGATGACGAACAGCTCGCTGCCGAAGGCCTCGGCCCACAGCCTGAACACCGGCTCGATGCAGTCGCAGGTCAGGCGCGCGCACAGCAGGCTGGGCCTGGGCAAGCCGCCCCAGGGCGCTTCGCCCGCCTCGCGATAGCGCGTGGCTGCCATGCCGAGACTGCAGTAGCGGCACAGGCCATCGGACAAGCCATCCTCGGCCATGGCATTGAAGAATGCCGGTGCCTGGCGCTTGGCCGAAATGATCGCCGACCACCACTGGTTGCTGATGGCTGGAATGCCGAGCAGGTCAAAAAGTTCGAATGGCACATCGGCCTGGATGAGCGCATAGGGACGGCGTTCATCGAACACGTTGCGGCGCAGATCCCCGAACCACTGCTTCTGGAAGGCGCCGGCCGCCACGGTGGATTCGAGCTGCTTCTCAGCCATGGCGCACCGCCTGGATGGCCGGGTTGCGGGCCAGTACAGCCCGCACGCGCTCGCGATCGGCTGCGGTGGCGCCACTGAGCACGGCATGGGCAATGCCGCGCGCATCGAGCAGCTGACGCTGCCGCGGGACATCCCAGCCGAAGCGCGCATCGTCCACCGGCAACACGATGAAGGCCGCATCGATGCCCGCCAGTGAATCTTCGAAACGCCGCATCAGCGTTGCCACTGGCGCGCGCGCCGTGATCGAGTGTGCGCCGTACCACGCGGCGAGCGCAGCGAATGGATCGGCGGCGGCATCGATGTCACCGTCAGTGCCATCGCTGCCATACGGACTGATCTCGTCGACGACCGTCGCCTGCAGCGACTCGATCATCAGGTGCGGTGCCGGGGAGTCCACCGGTGTGCCGGCCAGCAGTACGCGCGCGCCCGCCCGCGGTGCGCGCCGGGCCAGCTCTTGCAGGGCCTCGTCCGCCAGTGCGGCGTAGCGCTCGGGCGGCACAGTCCACCGCGCGCCCAGCAGCGGCAGCATCTCGGCGCCGGAGACACGCGCCGGACGCCGGCGCAGTGCCGCGAGGCGCCGCGCCGCGGCGCGCGCCGCATTGCCCGTCTCGATCTGCACGCCGAGATCATCAGCGGCCACCTGCCTGCCATGGAGTCCGGCGAGGCACGCCAGCAGATCGCGCACCCTGTCACTGTCGTACACGGGAATCTCCGGCCCCTGCGACTGCAACAGATCGAACAGCAGCACGGGTGGCAGGGCATCAAGCCGTCCGCGTCGGCGCAATTCCTGCAGATACAGATAGGCCTTGTAGTCCGCATCGGAGGTGCGCGGCAGCACGATGGCTGCAACGTGGTTCAGCCTGCCGGTCAGCGCCGCCTCCAGCAGCTGACGTATGCGGTTGGGAAACACGCCGGCTTCGAGTACCTGGTCGGCCGCGGGTGTTTCCCCGGCACTGCTGCATGCAAATGCCGGCGAGAACCCAGCCGCCCGGATGACTTCCACGGGAACCGATGGCCAGGAAGCCACCACGACATCACTGTCGTGCCCGCCGTCCTGCCCCAACAGGTTGAAAGAGTCGGTGAAGGCAGAGTGCAACGCGGCGATGGCGGTGGAACTCATGATCGGCCTTCAGATGTTGCCGGCTGCCCGCAGCCGCTCGATCCGGGCGTCGTCGTAACCAAGCCAGGTGCCATACACCAGTGCGTTGTCCTGACCGAGGCCCGGTGCTGGTCGCGTCGCAGGAATTCCCGAGACCGAAAAGCGGATCGGAACCCCGGGACCAATGACATCGGCCACGCGCCCGAAGCGCGGATGCTCCAGCGCCACCGTCTCGCCACGATCGATCACGCGCGGATCGCGTACGGCATCGGCGGGCGAGCGCACGGGTGCCGCCGGCACCCCGTGCTTCTCGAACAGCTCCACCACCTGGGAACTCGGCATGCTGCGCGTGAAGGTTTCCAGGCAGGCATTCAGTGCTTCGACGTTCTCGACCCGGGCATCACGCGTCGCAAAGCGCGCATCCGCGGCCAGGTCGGGGCGGTTCATCGCGGCGAATACACCGCGCGCAAAATGCTCGGTGGGCGCGCAGATCGCGACCCACCCGTCGGCCGACTGGAAGATGCCGAACGGTGCCAGTCGCGGCACCATGCGTCCGGTGCGCTGGGGAATACCGCAGGCCTCGAGCAGGTCGAAGGGTTCCGCCGCGACCATCGAGGACAGCGCCCCCAGCATCGATACATCCACGCGCTGACCGACGCCGGTGAGATCACGTTGCCGCAGGGCGGCGAGGATTCCGGTGACGGCGAACACCGGCGCGAGCAGGTCGGCAAACGGCACGCCGACGCGCACCGGCGGATCGCCGGGTGTACCGGAGGTCATCATCAATCCGCTCAGGGCCTGGATGATGGCGTCCATCGCCTTGCCGGTGCCCGATGTCTGGTTGGCTCCGAAACCGGAAATGGAGCAGTAGATGATGCGCGGATTCTGCGCGCTGGAAAATTCGTAGCCGACACCCAGGCGGTCCATGGTGCCGGCGGTGAAGTTCTCGACCACGATGTCGGCCTGGCGCACGAGATCGGCAAACACTTCACGCGAACCGGGGCGTTTCAGGTCGAGCGTGACGGCGTACTTGCCACGCAGGCGGTTCAGCACCGCGACCGAGACATCGTCCTTGCTGGTGCGACCGAGCGAAACGCCGTTGGCGCCGATGAAAGGTGCATTCTCGCGTGCCGGATCCGGCAATGCCGGGTTCTCGATCTTGATGACGCGCGCGCCCATGTTGGCCAGCAGGAAGGTCGCGTACGGACCAGCCAGTGCCAGCGTCATGTCCAGTACAGTGAGCCCCGCGAGTGGACCCGCCGGCGTTTCGGTTTGGCTATTGCTGCTCATAACGGGATGCCGCCGCAGTCTAGAGAGGGCATCCTGGACCGGCCAAGACTTTGCCCGAGCGCTGGTCAGACGCGCGGCGTCTCTAGCTCCGTGGCACAGCGGCGTGACAGCTCCACGAATTCGCGCACCAGGCGCGAGGTGTTGCCGCTCTTCCAGGCAACGACCAGCGACAGACTGGGGGCAGGGTCGCAGTCCAGCGGCCGGAAGGTCACGCCCTGCGGCAGCAGCGCGGAGATGGAATCCGGCAGCAGTGCAAAACCCAGCCCTTCCTGCACCAGCTGCAGATGGCCGAGCACATTGTCGGCACTGGAGACCGCGTGCATGCGGATACCGGCCTGCCGGTACAGCGCCGCTACCGTGTCATACAGCGGTGGTGACAGCGAGCGCTCCAGGGCGATGCACGGCAGGTCATCGAGGCTGGCCACCGGAATGCGCTTGCGCCGGGCCAGCGCGTGGTGCGACGGCAGCACGATGACGATCTTCTCGCGCAGCAGTTCGACGCTGTCCAGTCCTTCGGCATCAACCGGCCCGCGCATGAAGGCGACGTCCAGCTCGCCGGACTTGAGTCCTTCGACGTGGCCCATGGTGTACTTGCTGTGGATGATCAGCCGCAGGTCTGGCAGATGTGCGGCGATCAAGGGTCGCAAGGCGGGCAGGATGCGGATGTCGGCCGAGGGAAAGGTGCCCACGGACATGTCGCCGGCACGTCCCTCGGCGGCCTGCTTCGCGAGCCGCCGCGCATGTTCGACCCGGCCCAGGATGTCCCGCGCCTGCCTGAGGAAGATTCTGCCGGCATTGGTCAGCGCCACGTGATGGCGGCTGCGATCCAGCAATTGCGCGCCCACGGATTTCTCGAGCTGGCGGATCTGCTGGCTGAGTGAGGGCTGGGCCGTACGCAATCGGGCTGCCGCGCGCGTGAAGTTCAGCTCTTCCGCGACGGCAACGAAATAACGTAGATGGCGAAGCTCCACGGCCTGCAGGCTAGTAGCAGGCCAGTCCCCGCGCAACCGGGGTGCCTGCCCGCAGCGGGGTTCTCAGGTATCGCTGCCCTCGAAGTGCATGGATTCATCCAGCTTCAACAGATACCGCAGGCCATTCTCCACATGCGCGCGCATGCGGCCTTCGGCAGCTTCCGCGTCGCCAGCCAGGATGGCCTCGAGAATGCCCTTGTGATCGGCCACGGCAGACCTGAGGCGATCGGCCCGGTAGAAGCTCTCGAACACCAGATGGTGCACCGGCGTATTCAGGCGCTGGACGAGTCCGTGGAGCAATGCGTTGCCGGATACCTCCATGATCAGGCCATGCCATTCGGCATTGAGGCTGCCGAAGTCCTCGGACGTGCCCGCTTCGATGGCGTGCTCCATCGCCAGCGTCTGCTTCGCGAGCCTGGCGCGCTGCTCGGCCGTTGCAACGCGGGTGAAGTCGGCAGCGCAGATGCCTTCCAGCGCCGCACGCGCCCGGTAGATCTGGCGCACTTCTTCCAGGGTGGCGCTGCGCACGGATGCGCCCCGGAATTCCTCGATGGTGACCAGGCCTTCGGCCGCCAGGCGCTGCAGCGCCTCGCGCACCTTGAAGCGGCTGCCACCGGTCTTGCGGGTAATATCAAATTCAACCAGGCGCTGGCCCGCAACGAAGCGACGATTGCGGATGCGGGTACGGATCCAGTCCGCGATGTCCGCGGAGGTCGGGCCCTTGGGTCCGTTCGCGAGTTCCGGCTTGGGCATGCTCGCCAAGATTTCAGGCCCTGCGGAGATTGTCAACAAAATTGTCGTCGAGATTCTGGTTGAATTGCGACCAGCGGTTTCCGAATATCCGGCTTTCCAGGCTCGCGGGGGCGGCGTGGTCAGAAGATCGGGCGTGGCAAGTCACAGACTTGCCCTGCGACCGGAAGTGTCCGGTTCGCGCGCATTGGTCGGCGATTGCGAATAGTCAACAGTAAATGCAGCCGGGGGTCTCAAATGAGTAGTGGTAACCATGGTGTGGAAAAGCGGACCAGGGGCGCAGCAGCGCTGCTGACCGCAGGTCTTTGTGGCGTCGCGCTGTCACAGGCAGTCGTTGCAGCCGAGAGCAAGACTGACGACGAAACCACCGAGCTGGAAGCGGTCGTCGTGACGGGCAGTCGCATCGTGGGTGTTGCACCCGTCGGCGCCACCGTCACTACTCTGGGCCGCGAGGAGATCGAGGATTCCGGGCAGGTAACCATTGATCGCATGATCAAGGAGCTGCCACAGGTGCTGGACCTGGGTTTCTCTGAAACCTCCCGCGCGCAGTCCGGCGGCAACGGCAACGCGACCTGGTCCAGTTCAATCAACCTGCGCGGACTGAGCCCCTTTGCGACCCTGATCATTACCGACGGCCATCGCATGACCACCAATGGCCGTGCGATCAGCCCGTCGGTGCTGCCCACGCTGGGCGTCGATCGCATCGAAGTGATTGCCGATGGCGCATCGGCGATCTACGGCTCGGACGCGGTCGCCGGCGTGGTCAACCTGATTCCGCGGCGCAATTTCGACGGTGCCGAGGCGTACTCCCGCTACGGTTCAGACAGCGAAGGCGACTTCCACGAATGGAACGCGGGACTTGCCTGGGGCAAGGTGTTCGATCGCGGCCAGGTCATGCTCGCCTATGAACATGCGTTCCGCTCGAACCTGTCGGGCGCCGATCGCGACTTCTTCACTTCCGACCAGACTGCAAGGGGCGGCCCGGATTACCGGACCACCCAGTGTTCGCCGGGCACGCTAACCTACGGCGGCCAGACCTATGCCCTGCCAGCGCAGCTGACTCCGGCCAATGCCAACACGCTGGTGGCCGGCACGTCGAACAAGTGCGACCTGCAATACGGCATGGACCTGTTCCCCGAACAGAAGTACGACTCGGTCAGCTCCACGGCCACCATCGAATTCCTGGATGGCTTCGAGTTCGTCTTCGACGGCTACTACAACAAGCGAAAGTTCGTGCGCGCCCCGGGTGCGCTGACGGCGAACCTCGTGGTTCCGTCGACCAATGCATGGTTCGTGGCGCCCAGCTTCTACACCACCGGCACCTACACGATTGCCTACAACTTCCAGAACGACGTGCCGCAGAACGACCTGTTTGGCTACCAGAGCAACTGGCAGGCCACGCCGGGCCTGCGCATCAGTCTCCCCAAGGACTGGAAGTTCGAGGGTGTCTACGCCTTCGGCAAGGCGGAGGATCGCGCCGATGCCAGCAATGGTCTGGTGACCGCTGCGTTGACTGCGGCGCTGGCCAGCAATGATCCGGCCACCGCATTCGACCCCTACGGTCTGGGGCGCACGAGTGCGGCCACCAGGGCGCTGATCTTCGATGCGGACGCCACCTTCCCCACCAACGCCGAGCTGAAGACCTGGCAGGCCGGCTTCAACGGGCCGCTGTTCTCGCTGCCCGGCGGTGAAGTGAAGGCGGCCGTTGGCTACGAAGGCCAGGACTTCACCATGATCCTGGGTGCCGGCACGCCAACAGTCAGGACGTTCACCCGCAAGGTGAACTCCGAATACATCGAACTGCATCTGCCCATCGTCGGCAGCGCCAATTCTCGCAAGGGCATCCAGCAGCTGGAAATGACCGCGGCTCTGCGCTTCGACGACTACAGCGACGTGGGCAGCACGACCAATCCGAAGTTCGGCGTGAACTACCGGCCAAACGACACGATCAAGCTTCGCGCCAGCTACGGCACTTCGTTCCGCGCGCCGACCTTCCCGGAAATCTTCGGCAACAGCACGGCGCTGTACATCCAGCCCTACCAGAACCCGAATGGCCCCGGCAGCATTCCAGGCTACACGCTGGGCTCCGGTCCGAACCCGGACCTGGGGCCCGAGACCGCAACGACCTGGACCTTCGGCGTCGATATCGAACCCATGGTGGGGCTGAACATCGGGCTCACCTATTTCGACATTGCCTTCAAGGACACCATTTCCGGGCTGCTGTCGAACCTGGCGGTGCTTACCTATGCCGACGAGTACGCCGGCACCGACACCATCCTGTTCGGCCAGGCGGCCTATGACCGGATCACCGACATCGTTGCCAACGGCGTGGGCAACAGTGGCCCGGTTGCATTCCGTTCCGGCCCCTCGGGCTTTCCACCAGGCGCCTTCGACTGCTCGAACGGCATCAACATCCCCAGCTGCGTGTTCGTCGACGGCCGCAGCCTGAATCTGGGTCGCACGAGGATGCAGGGCATCGATTTCGACACGCGCTACCGGATGCAGGTGGGCGATGGCTCCGACTCGCTGACATTCCAGTTCACCGGCACGTACCTCACTGCCTATGACGTGGCATTCACGCCGGGCGGTGATTACACCAGCCTGCTGAACAACATCTACCAGCCGCTGAAGTTCAAGGCTCGTGCATCCGTGGGCTGGGATCACGGCCCCATCAATGCCCGCATGATGGTCACGCGTGTCAACGGCTATACCAACGACCTCGTGAACCCGGTCCAGCGCGTGAAGTCCTACATGCCGGTCGATGTTTCATTCGGCTGGCAGCTGAAGGATTCCTTCAACGTCGGCAAGGTCGATGCGCTGACCCTCGGTGTGGAACTGCGCAACCTGTTCAACACGGATCCGCCCTATGTGAACTCCAGGCCCGGTGCCAATGGCGGCGGCGGTTATGACGCCACCGTCACCAACCCCGTGGGGCTTGAACTGGCCGTGAGCCTGCGCGCCAAGTTCTAGAAGGCTTGCCGCAACCAGCCGGCACGACAGGAGCCCCCTTACTCCTGTCGTGCCGGATCCTGGCTCGCCGCAGACGGCGCCGGGGTACAACAAGATGCGTGATTGTGGTGAAGCGCGAATCGTGAAGTCCTTGCTCGGAGCATTCGGATTCCTGGCGCTGGCGGCCTGCGCTGCCATCTCGCCAGGCTCGACCGACTCGCCGGGCAGCAAGGCCGACCGCCCACCCAATATCCTGTTCGTGCTGGCCGACGACCTCGGGATTGATTCCACCCGGCTCTATCCGGGCCATGACCCCGATGGCGAGAACGTTCCCCTGCCAACGCTCGAAGCACTGGCAGCCCAGGGGATCGTGTTCGACAACGCCCGTGCGACCCCACTGTGTTCGCCGACCCGCGCGATGATCCTGTCGGGGCGCTATCCCCAGGCCAACGGCGTGGGCTACGTGTCGGTGGCATTGCCCGGAGCCACGGACTCGCTGCATCACTATCTGGCCGAGCACAGTCCCGGCAACTACGCGACCGCCGCGATCGGCAAATGGCACCTTGGCCAGGGGCGCTTCGGCTACATCGGCGTGCCGTTCTACCAGGGCATGATCAACAGCCATGTCACCAACTACTTCGACTGGACCGAGACGACCTACCGGGATGGCGTGACCACCGAGGAGAAGGTGACCGAATACGCCACCACTCACCTCGTGAACCGGTCGATCGAGTTCATCAATGACGCACGGGCGAAGAATTCCGGGCGACCCTGGTTTCTTTACCTCGCCTTCAATGCACCGCACGGCACCGCGCCGAACGATGGCTTCCAGGTGCCGCCGAAGAACCTGTGGAACCAGCGGGACATCCCCTCGATCGCGGACCGGCCAGTGGATGGCAGGATCTTCGATGGCGACATCCCCGTGTATCAGGCGGTGACACAGGCCATGGACACCGAACTGGGCCGGCTGCTCGCCTATCTGGACTCCATCGGTGAACGCGACAACACGCTGATCATCTTCATGGGCGACAACGGCACGCCCGCAGCCGTGCAGCGCAAGAACATCGGTCCGCTGCGCGGCACGAAGTGGGATATTCAGGATGGCGGCATCCGCGTACCGCTGCTGGTCGCCGGTGCGGGCGTGAAGCGCCATGGAGAGCGCGAGCCGGCACTGGTGGTGGCCACCGACATGTTTGCCACCGTGGCCGATGTCGCGGGTGCCAGCACTGCGGGCATGACCGACTCCTTTTCGATCACGCCGTTCTTCGCGAAGGCGAATGCGAAGAATGGACGCGACTATGCCTTCACGCTGCTGTGTCCGCCAACACGCGCCCCGATCAAGGACATGTACACCCTCATCAGCCGCGACAACCACAAGCTCACCTGGGACAAGGGTGGGTGGCAGTTCTACGACCTGAATGCCGATCCCGCCGAGAGTCACGACCTGTATGCAGCCGCGAAGCCCGGCGCCATGCAGCAGGCCATGAAAGCCGAGATCGACGCGCTTGCGGCACGCGCGGACAATGCCTATGGCTGCTTCCACTGACATGAACAAGCTCATCCGGATTCTCGGCGCCTGCGCGCTGCTGACGGCCGCCCCGATGGCGCTCGCCCAGCGGGCCGGTGGACCGCCGGGACCCGGCGCTCCGGGTGGTCGCGGCGCGCCGCCTCCTGCACCCGCGCCGTTCCAGCCGACCAATGTCCCGCATGGAACGGTCGCGGCGGTGTGGTACCCGTCGCCGGTGACGAAGGCCGAGCGTCGCATGATGGTCTACACGCCACCCGGGTATGAAGCCTCCGGCACCCGGTACCCGGTGCTGTATCTGTTTCACGGTGGTGGTGGCAACGAGGACAACTGGTTTGATGCTGGCCTCGCGCATGTCGCGCTCGACAACCTGATCGCCGCGGGAAAGATCAAGCCGATGATCGTGGTCACGCCGAACGCCAACTGGGATCTGCCCGCCGCGCCAGCGCATTCACCGCCCGCGGTTGCCGGAACCGATACCGGCGGGCCCGGCGGCCCGCCGCCCATGGGTCTGGACATGGACAAGGCCGTCAACGACATCGTCAATGGGCAGATCCGCTACATCGAGTCCCATTACCGCGTGCGCAAGGGCCGCGAGAACCGCGCCATCGCCGGCCTGTCGATGGGTGGCGGCATTTCGATCAGCGTGGGGCTGAAGCGCCTCGACCAGTTTGCCTGGATCGGTGAGTTCAGCACGGGACTGTTCGGCGGCGTCAATGGCGCGGCCTACGAACCCTTCAACGCCGAGAGTCTGTCGCCCGGATTCTTCAGCAATCCGGCAGCGACCAACAAGAAGCTCAGGCTGCTGTACTTCTCCTGCGGCACCGAGGATCCGCGCGTGAAGTTCACCGCCGACACCGCCCAGGCGCTGAAGGAGCGTGGCATTGCCAACACCTTCGCGAGTTTCCCCGGCGGGCATGAATGGAGCGTATGGCGCGCCTCGCTGGTGGATTTCGGATCGAAACTGTTTCGTTGAGAACTGCCATGAAGACCAGGCACTTGTTCACGATGTCGATGGTGTCGGTAGCCGTGCTTGCCGGCCTGATGGCGACCCAGGCGCAGGCGGCTGATGCAGGCCAGGCTTGCACCGCGCTCACCCGGGCGAAGTACGCCGATGTCACCATCACGGCCGCCGACCCGATCGCGCCGGGCCAGCTCTACGCCGGTCAGCAACCCGCGCGTGGCGGGTTCGGGCAGCGCGTGAGTCCGGAGCAGGCCTTCTGCCGCGTGCAGGGCACCATCGAAAAGGAAATCGGGTTTGAATTGTGGCTGCCGCTGCCGGAAGCCTGGAACGGCAAGTTCCTGGCCGGCGGCGTGGGCGGCGATGCCGGTTCCTTCAACCTGCAGGACCTGCCTCGTGGCCTGGCCAGGGGCTACGCCGCGGCCACCACCGATACCGGACACAAGGCGGCCGACCGCAACTGGATGCTCGGCGACCCGATGCGCCTGCCCAACTTCGAATACCGCGCCCACCACCTGCTGGCGGTGAAGAGCAAGGAAATCATCAGGGACTACTACCACGCGGCCATCAAGCATTCCTACTTCGTGGGCTGCTCGGGCGGCGGGCGCCAGGGGCTGAAGGAAATGCAGCGCTTCCCGGAGGACTACGACGGCATCCTCGTCGGAGCCGCAGGCCCGAAGACGCCCGAGATGACCACGCGTCGCATGTGGGAACTGTTGCTGCGTGACCGGAACCCGGGCGTCATGTCGGCCGACGACTGGAAGCTGGTGCAACAGAATGCCATTGCCTCCTGCGATGCCGATGATGGCGTCACCGACGGCATCGCGGAGTATCCGCTCAACTGCAAACTCAATATCGAAGCACTGGCCTGCAAGGCCGGCAGCACCGGAAAGTGCCTGAGCCCGCAGCAGATCGAGTTCGCGCGCCAGTTCTACGAGCCGATGCGCGATGAAGACGGGCGCGCCATCGACAGCGGCCTGATCCCCGGTGTGCTGGTGGACAGCGGCCGTTCGCGCCTGGCGCCCGCCACCTTTGGCCAGGCGGTACGCAAGCAGCCGGACTGGCAGGGCGAAGGGTTCTCGGTGAAGAACGATCTGGCCGCCATCAGGAAGGTCATGCCGGATCTCGCGGCCTCCGATGCCGATCTCGGGCCCTTCTTCGCGCGCGGCGGCAAGTTCATCCAGTACTCGGGCTGGATGGACCCGGCCGTGTCGGCCAACATGGTGGTCGAGTACCAGAACGATGTGCGCCGGATCGTCGGCGTGAAGAAGGCCGAAGAGTCCTCGCGCCTGTACATGGTGCCGGGCATGTATCACTGCAGTGGTGGTCCCGGCGCCGACCAGCTTGGCGGGGCAGGCAGCGACGCACCCACCCTCGATGGCCAGCACGACCTGCTGACGGCACTTGAACTGTGGGTCGAGAAGGGCAAGGCGCCCGGCCCGATGATTGCCTCGAAGGTGGAAGGCGGCAAGGTGACGCGCACGCACCTCATCTGCCCCTATCCGCAGAAGGCGCGGTTCAATGGCGGCAACAGCGATGATGCGGCCAGCTATTCCTGCGCAGCAGGCGCAAAATGAGGCACGGATATCCCACTCGAGACCATGGAGAGTTCATGAGATTCACGCCACACGCGGCCCTGATCGGGTTCATCGCAACTTGTGCCGTTGCCTGCAGCACGACGCCGGGCAGCAGCGGCTCCACGAAGTCGGGCGTCGCCACGGCCGGCAAGACGCTGGTACCGGATGCAACGTGGAACTCCGGCATGCCCGGCGGCATTCCGGTTCCCGAGAAAGGCACGCTGGTGCTGACCGCCGAAGTGGCACTCGACAATGTCTACAACGTGGGCAAGACCCCTTACGGACAGCGCGTGGTGGCCGTGACGCAGGAAGGCACGATGACCGGCCCGAAGATCCAGGCCAAGGTGCTGCCGGGCGGGCTGGACTTCAACCTGGAACTGTCGAACGGCGTCCTGGAAGTCGAGCAGATCCTGGTGCTGCAGACCAGTGACAACAACTACGCCATCATGCGCAATGTCGGCACCGGCGCCAGCGCGGGCGATGTGCGCGTGGTGTACGACTTCGAAGCGCCGAAGGATGGCGCATTCGCGTGGCTCAACACCGGCAAGTACGTCGGTCGCCGCAGCATCGACGCCGCCGCGAAGAAGATGACGCTGTCCATCTACGAAGTCTCGGGCGTGGCCATCGACGCCGCGCAGACCGTGAAGATCAGCAAGCCCACCGACAAGCCGCCGCAGCCCTGGGGCTACCGCATTGCCGAACCGGGTGAAGAACGCGGCGAGACCATCCTGAACGAGGGTGTGGCGCTCGGCCGCAGCCAGGCCATCCGCAATGGCAAGAACGGCAGCCGCAACGTCATCCCGATCACCGGCGGCACGCTGGAAGGCATGGTGTCCGGCAAGGTGCTGTTCGGCGGCGCCGACTACCAGAATCTGAGCTCCGGCCCGACCATCGACGCGCGCTACATGTGGCAGACCACCACGGGCGAGATCATCGTCGTGCGCAATGTGGGCCCGGGCAATGGGTTGATCCCGGTGTTCGAGACCAGCGTGGACGGCAAGTTCGCGTGGCTGAACTCGGGCAAGTACGCGAGCTCGCCGCCCGGTGGCGGCAAGTGCTCGATGCCTGGTCTGTGCATCGCGATGTACAAGATCAAGTAGCCGGACAACACGCAACCCCGGGGCGGACCCGCCAGAATGAACGGCATTGTTCTTGCCACCGGGGATCTTGCCCCCGACCGCGAGCATCCTGATGAATGCTTCGCGGCCACCCATGCGTTGCTGAACGACGCCGAGCTGGTCTTCGGCCAGCTCGAAACCAGCTTCGCAACGCGCGGCACGCGCCTGCCGCAGGCGCGCCATGCCGTGATGGCACAGCCCGCCTGCGCCGGTGCACTGGCCCGCGCCGGGTTCGACGTGATCTCCTTCGCGGGCAATCACACGCTGGACTGGGGCAACGAGGCCTTCTTCGAGACGCTCTCTCATCTCGAGGCAGCCGGCATTGCCGTGGTCGGCGCAGGCAGGAACATCGCGGCCGCGCGCCAGCCGGTGATCCGCACGCTGGCCGACGGCACGCGGGTCGCGTTCCTTGCGTACTCATCGATCCTGCCGCAGGCCTACTGGGCCGAGGCAAACCGCCCGGGCGTCGCGCCCATGCGCGCACACACGTTGTACGAGCAGATCGAGCAAGACCAGCCTGGCACACCGGCCCGCATCCATACCTGGGCGCACGCGGGCGACCTGGCCGCGATGCAGGCCGACATCCGCGCGGCGAAGCGTGCTGCGGATGTGGTACTGGTCTCGCATCACTGGGGCATCCACTTCGTGCGCGCGGTGATCGCCGATTACCAGCGCGAAGTGGCGCGCGCCGCGGTCGCGGCAGGTGCCGATGCCATCCTCGGACACCATGCGCACATATTGAAAGGCATCGAAACCATCGATGGCCGGCCGGTGTTCCACAGCCTGTGCAACTTCGCCACCGACCTGCGCATGGATCCGGAGCATGCGGCGCGACCCAGCTTCAAGGAGATCCAGAAGCTGGGCGAAAACTGGGAGCCGGATTTCGACGGCCTGTACAACTTTCCGCCGGCCTCGCGCCTGTCGATGATCGCGCGGCTGCAGATTGCCGATGGCCGCGTGCAGGAGGCCGGGTTCATCCCGCTGTACATCGACCGGGACGCCATTCCACGCGCGCTCGCACCTGAAGACCCGCGCTTCGGCGAAGTGGTCCATTACCTGCGTGCCGTCACGGCGGAGGCCGGCCTCAACGGCCGTTATGCCGTGCGCGGCAATCATGTGGTGGTGGAGGGATCATGAAGAAGCGTGGATTCGGGCCGCTGGAGCTGATCCTCTTCATGTACTTCGTCAGCTACCTGCCCAACATCATCCTGACCAAGCTCGCCACTTCGATGCCGCGCGCGGATCTGGGCCGCCCGCTCACCGGGCTGGAAACGCTGCCCTCCACGCTGATCATGAACATGGTGCTCACGTACCTGTTCATCTGGCTGTCCGGCTGGCACCGCCATGCACATGGCCACCAGCTGGGTCCGGTGCGAGTCCCCGTGCCCACGCGCTACACCTTCCTGTCCGGCATCGGCACGGCGCTGGTGCTGTTCACCGTGCCGCTGTCCTTCACGCTCACCGACGTGAGCATTCCGTTCATCCAGCTGCTGATGCGCGGCGACATCCTGATCATCGCGCCGCTGGTGGACCTGATGTTCAAGCGCCGCGTGCGCTGGTGGAGCTGGACGGCGCTGGTGATCGTGGCGCTGGCGCTGACGCTGGTGGTGAAGCAGCGTGGCGGATTCCATCTGTCGGCGCTGGCCATCGCCACGGTGGTGCTCTACACGATTGGATATTTCCTGCGGCTCGCCGTGATGACGCGGATTGCCAAGCGCGGCGACCCGGACATGGTGCGGCAGTATTTCGTGGAAGAAAAAGTCATCGCCCTGCCGATGTCCATCCTCGCGCTGGCCGCATTGTCGCTGGCCGGCTTCGGCACGCAATCCGGCGAGCTGACCTTCGGCTTCATCGAGGTGTGGACCGACCCGGTGTTCTGGCCGCTGGCCGGCGCGGCGGTGACGCTCACCATCGTCTCGGTGTTCGCGGCCATCATCCTGCTGGACCCGCACGAGAACAGCTACTGCGTGCCGCTGGAACGTTCGACCAGCCTGGTGGCCGGGCTGTCGGCGGCCTTCATCCTGTACTGGATCTGGGACATGCCCCGCCCCACCGGCACCGAGGTGCTGGGCTCGGCGCTGCTCATCGGTGCCATCGTGCTGCTGACCGTCGCGCCAAAGCTGCAGCGGGAACCGGCAACCTATACTGCCAGGCCATGAAAGAAGACTTCGACGCACTGGCCCCCGAGGATTTCGACAGCCCGCATGTGGAGTACACGCGGCTGCGCCGCGAATGCCCGGTGGCGCACAGCAATGCCTGGGGCGGTTTCTGGGCATTGATGCGGCACGCTGACGTATTGAATGCGGCCAGTGACAGCGACATCTACATCACCTCGAAGCAGAACGTGGTGCCCAAGGTGGCCTTCACCGGGCGGCGCCCGCCGCTGCATCTGGATCCGCCGGAACACACGCCGTACCGGCGCGCGCTGCAGCCACTGATGTCGGCGCGCCGCATCGAGCCCTTCGAGCCAGTGATCCGGGGCATCTGCCGCGAATTGCTCGGGCCCATGGCCGCCCGGGGCGGCGGCGACATCTGCGAGGAATTTTCCTCGCGCATGCCCATCCGCGTGTTCAACGCGTGGATGAACCTTGCGCCCGGACAGGCCGATGAACTGGCCGAGGTCGGACGTCGCTACAACGTCGCGGTGCAGTCCAACGACGAGGCCACCACGAAGGAATCGAGCCTGAAGCTCTATGAGATCGCGCGCGCGGTGCTGGCCGAACGCAAGCAGCGGCCACTGCCGGTGGACCAGGACGCCACCAGCGCATTGCTGGCCGCGCGCGTGGACGGCCAGCCGCTGCCCGAGGAGATGATCGTCGGCACCATCCGCCAGGTGCTGGTGGTCGGCATCATCGCGCCGACGGTGATGATCGGCTCCATCGCCGTGCATCTCTCGCGCCATCCGGACCTGCAGCAGCACCTGCGTGAAAATCCGCAGCTGTCGGCCGCCGCCACCGAAGAGTTCCTGCGCCTGTACACGCCCTACCGCGGCTTCGCGCGCACCGCGCGCGTGGATGTGACGCTGCACGGACGCACGATTCCCGCCGGCGAGCCGATCGCGCTGGTCTATGCCTCGGCCAATCGCGACGAAGACGTGTTCCCCGATGCGGCCAGCTTCCGCATCGACCGGCCGAACATGAAGGAATCCGTGGCCTTCGGCCGCGGCCCGCACATGTGCCTCGGTGCGCCACTGGCACGGCTGCAGTTGCGCGTCGCGCTCGAGGAACTGCTGGCCCACACGCCCGGCGGCTTCACGCTGGCTGGCCCGATCATGCCCACGCGCATGCCCGAGATCGGCGCATTGCGCGTGCCGCTGAAGTTCGGCTGAGTTAACGCGATCAGCCGCGCTGGTTCAGGGCGGCGACCTCGCGGCGATACAGCCAGCGGATCCCCGCCACCAGCACCACCGCGGCCAGCAATACGCCGACCACCAGCAGCGTCGGCGCGGCGAACCCGCCGCTACTTTCGCGGGCGATGCCCATCAGCTGCGGCATGACCAGGCCACCAGCACTGCCGAGGATATTGATGCCCACGACCGCGACGCTGAACGCGGCCGGCGTCAGCAGCTGCGTGGGGATGGCCCAGAAGCCACCCTGCGCACTGCCGAGGCCAACGCCGGCGATCAACAGCAGCGCGGCAGCAGTCGGACCGGGCCCCATTTGCCACGCGCCCAGCAATGCGAGGGCAGCCAGCAATGCCGGCACCGCCACGTGCCAGTAGCGCTCGCCGGTCCTGTCCGAGTGCCGGGCATTGAAGTACATGCCGAAGGCGACGCCCACCCACGGCAATGCGCCGAACAATCCGACCGTGAACGGACCGAACTCTGTCAGTGATTCGATCACCTGCGGCAGCCAGAAGATCACGCCATAGGAACCGCACAGCAGGCAGAACCACAAGAGGCCCGCCAGCGGCACGATGGGCCGCAGCAGGATGGACCAGTCATTGACCCGCGCTGCGTCGGCGCGCCGCGCCGCATTGTTCTGCAGCCAGAGCTTCTCGTCCTGCGACAGAAACTTCGCCGCGGCGGGTGTATCCGGGAAGTAGAACAGCGCGGCGATTCCGGCCAGCACCGTGGGCACGGCTTCGGCCATGAACATGAAGCGCCAGTTGGCGACGGGCAGGCCGGTATCCAGGCCCAGCAGCCAGCCGGACAATGGCGCGCCGATGATCACCGAGGCCGGAATCGCCAGCGCCGGCATGGTGAAGGTGGTGGCGCGCTCGCGCTCGCCGGCGAACTGGCTCAGGTACAGCACGATGCCCGGCGCGAGGCCACCTTCGGCCACGCCGATCAGCACGCGCAGCACGTAGAACTGCAGATGGGTTTCGATGAAGCCCAGTGCGCCGGCCGCCAGACCCCACAACAGCGCGCAGCTCGCCAGCCACACGCGCGTGCCCACGCGTTGCAGCAGCCACAGGCTCGGGTACTGCCCGGCAAGGAAGCCGGCGAACAGGATGCCGGCACCGAAGCCATACTGCGATGGCGAGAAGCCCAGCTCGGCATTCATCGATGCGGCCGCGAAGCTGATGTTCGCGCGATCGAGCGAGCTCATCAGCATGAAGGCGATGCACGGCAATGCGAGTCGCCCGCGCACCTTGGCGGCAAGTGCTGCCTGATCCATGTGGACCCCCTGTTGTTCTCGTTGGTTCCGCTGGCGACAAGCCTCACAATGGGCGCGCGCGGTCGGGACTATATCAGGGGCAGGAATGAACGACGCCGGAACACCGGGTCTCTCGCTGGAGCTGGCCACCCGCCTGCTCGCGGTACGCCGCGAAGACATGCCTGCCACCACGCTGCACGCCGCGGCACGCGCACTGCTCGATGCAGTGGGCGTCATGCAGGCTGCCAGTGCGCTGGCTCCGGAGGTCGCGCCGTTCATCCTCCACGCGACCGCCCATGGCGGGCACCCGCAGGCCAGCATCCTCGGCACCGGCCTGCGGGCGCCTGCTGCGCTGGCTGCGTTTGCCAATGGCGCGATGGCGCATGCGCTGGATTACGAAGATGCGTTCGACCGCGCGCCATTGCATCCGAACGCGGCACTGATACCGGCGCTGCTCGCGCTGGCCGAAACCGACCCCGGGGTCAGCGGCAGCTCGCTGCTGACCGCACTTGCGGTCGGCTGCGAAACCACCTGCCGGATCGCGTTGAGCCTGCGCCAGCCGCTGGAACTGGGCGGCTGGTATCCGCCGCCGATACTGGGCACATGGGGAGCAGTAGCCGGCGCCGCGCATCTGCTGCGGCTCACACCCGGCCAGCTGCTCGATGCCTGGTCGCTGGCCATGTTGCAGACGAGTACGCCAGGCGAGATCAAGCACGGGGAGGAATCCACCATCCGCGCGGTGCGCGAAGCCTTTCCAGCACAGGCCGCAGTGGGAGCCGTGCAACTGGCATCGAGTGGCGTGCGCGGATTCGGCGCACCGCTGGAGGGACGTGATGGTTTCTTCCGGCTGTTCGCAGGCGGTCTTTACGACGCCGCGGAGCTGCGCAGACCGTGGGGGCCGCACTGGTACATCGGCGAGCTGAGTTTCAAGCCGTGGCCAAGCTGTCGCGGCACGCATGCGGCCATCGAGTGCGCGCTGCGTCTGCGCAGATCGATCGGAGATGTCTCAAAGCTGTCGCGCATCGTCGTCGAAGGCGGCGAAGTTCATCAGATGCTGGTCGAGCCGCGCGCGCGCAAGCTGGCGCCGGCCGGCGCCATCGAGGCGAAATTCAGCCTGCCATTCACGGTGGCCGCGGCGCTGCACGACGGCGCCGTGACACTGGATACGTTCAGCGCCCCGAACCTGGCGCGACCCGACCTGCGTGAGCTTGCCGGGCGCGTGGAATTCGAGCAGCGCGCGGACTGGGGTCGCGACCAGGCGGTGTGCGGTGCGCTGCGCGTGGTACTGGCCGACGGCCGTGAACTGCGCGAGGAAATCCTGGATCCACTCGGTTCGCCACAACGCGCACTGGACGACGCCGCATTGATCGCCAAGTTCGTGGAATGCACCGGCCGCGCGCGCAAGTCGCTGCCTGCAACCGATGCCACCGCGCTCGCGGGGCGACTGCTGGATCTGCAGCGCGAACCGTCGGTGGCGGCACTGCCCTGGTAATGGGAACAGAGCCCTGGTTCAGCAGGTGGCCAAGCCGACTTCAGGTGACGGATTGCAAGCGCCTGGCGGACCCGCGCCTCTGGCGAGGCTAGGACTTTCAGCCCGCATGGTTGCCGATGTCGAATTCGCACAATTGGGTCACATGTCGAGCCAGATCGTGCCGACCGCAGGAGGGACAGAACCCGCGCTTCTTGCAACTGAATGCCACCAGCTTCTCGACGTGGCAGTGCTCGCAGCGCACGCGAAGGAACCCTTCCTCCAGCCGGCCGCACTTCAGACAGGCCTCGAACTCCTCCTGCAGGTAAGCCGGCAGTGGCCGACCAGTCTCGGATCGCAGATCACGGAATGCGGGATAGTGCTGCTCGACGAGACGGTAGAGCAGTGTCGACTCGGGCCGATGACGGACGTAAGTTCCTCGCGGCGCTGCTCCCACATGGCCGGCGTCGTGATCTTTCGCCCGTCATTCATCACCAGCAGCGCAGGCACCGGCGATTTCGCGGTGGCCTTGCTCTCGTCGTAGTTGGCGTAGTCCGTTGGCACGCTGCCATCAGCGCCCAGCCGGCCCGCCGACCCTGTCTGGCAAATCCGGGACATGCGGATGCAGACGACGCCAACGCGCAGCGAAGAGAAAGAACACCGCCGGACCGTACGCGAACAACATGACGGCCATTCCGCACACGATACCCACAAACGTGATCCCGTCGGCGCAGCAGGTATCGCGCTGCCGGACAACTATGTGTGTGGGTACGGCGACCAGCAGTTCCAGAATGCTTCCTCTGAACAGGCCTTTGCGCTGCCGGGCGAGCAAGTCAGCAGAGGTGAGCGACCTGGCCCAACGGTAAAACACAAAGGTCCACACTGCCCACAAGAGCACACCCGCGGCCAGCGCGATGCGGACCGTCCATTCCCCATCCTCGCCCGGTTGTTCGTCCCCAAAAGCAAATCCAAAGATCGCAGCTGCGGCCCCGAAGGCCAGGAGCCCCGCTGCCAGACCACCTGCGAGGATGGTCGGCCACACTGCCCCGCGGGTGACCGGCCTTCGCTGCGCCATCCGCACAGGTACGGCAAGCAATGCGGCCTGGCTCAACACCAGCAGCAACAGCAGCGACCAGAAGATCCAGGAGGTGTAGGTGTCCATGAGTCCCTGCAGGCCAACCTTGTCCAGGGGCCAAGCAACCAGCATTCCGACTGACGTCAATGCCAGCAGGATCAACCCATACAGGATGGCCACCACGATTGCCCATCGCTTCATGCTGAAGACCCCCGAAGCAAAGGCTGGAGATTCAGGTCTGCGTGATCAACGCGCTGCAGCCAGGCTCGCGCCGCACTCCAAAGCCTGTTCACGGTGCGTGGCGACTGGCCCAGCGCCGGCGGATAGGACTTTCAGCCCGCATGATTGCCGGAGTCAAATTCGCACAATGGGTCATATGTCGAGCCCGAGCGTGCCAACCGCAGGTCGGTTGCAGCAAATCGGCCAGCCTGATTGCCTGAATCCGCCCCCTTCCGGCCGCCGGCTCACCACGCCAGATCGCCCGCTTGCGAACCAGGTCAGCGGCCGGCGCGCACCTGCCCTGGTAGGCAGCGCGCGGGCTATTTCAGCAGGTGCTGCCTGAGGCGCCACGGGGTGCCGCTGCAGAAACCGCAGTTCTCCCCGACGAACATCGCGCGCGCCTTCGCGTCGCCTTTGAGTTGCCACTGCAGCCAGGCCAGCGGACCGGTGACGAACGGGCCGCCATTGGGCTGGTTGTAGGTGGCGCCGTGGCCCACGTCCATCTGCGCATTCAGTGCCGGGATCCTGCGCGTCTGCAGATCCTTCCAGTCCATTTCCGAATTGGCATAGGCGATATCGGTCTCGCCGCCGATGAAATACGCGATGGGTGCATGCATCTGGTCGAGCACCGAACGCTTCAGCTCGTGCCGGATCATGTACTGGTCATCGTCGGTGATCATGCCGCTGTTGAGCACCACCGCCGTGGTGATGCGCGGGTCGG
>CAYWDZ010000013.1:0-26198 GCA_964456255.1 uncultured Steroidobacteraceae bacterium
TGGGCGCGTTGAGCTGCTCGAGCGTCAGGATCTTGCTCGGAATCGTGCGGAACACGGCGCCGGCGCCGCGGTTCTGGTTGAAGGCGTTGACGCGGAAGCGCGCCAGCTTCGGTATCTCGAACGAGAAATCGGTCTCGAAGAACTCTTCGTAGTTCTTGCGCTGCGTGTCGTTCATGATGTCGTAGACCATGCTGTGCACTTCCTTGTGGGACAGTGCAGGCATGTTCACGCGCTTCATGTCGCCATCGACGCGGATCATCGGCGGCACACCCGCCGACAGATGCAGATCCGAAGCCTTGTTCTTGACGGCAAACGCCAGAAGCTGGGCGATATCCAGGGCCATGAGTGCTCCGCGAGACTTACCGGGGCAGTATAGTTCAGGGCAGCAACCCTCCCTATGTTAATCACTCCGCAGAATTCAGCGCCTGATGGTCGATACAGCGCCGATCTGGCCGGGCGTCTTGCAGATGTCCGCGCGCGCATGACAGGCGCTGCCGAGGCTGCCGGGCGGGATGTGCGCTCGGTCACGCTTCTGGCTGTGAGCAAGGGTCAGTCGGTGACCCACATCCGCGCTGCGATGGACCTGGGCCTCACCGAATTCGGCGAAAACTACGTGGACGAAGCCCTGCCCAAGATCCGCCAGCTCGCCGGCAGCGCTGCCCGCTGGCACTTCATCGGCCGGCTGCAGGGCAACAAGACACGGGCGGTCGCGGAAAACTTTGCCTGGGTGCATGGCGTCGATCGACTGCGCATCGCCGAGCGGTTATCGGCGCAACGCCCATTCCATGCGCCCCCACTCAATGTCTGTGCGCAGGTGCATGTCGCCGCGGATCCTGCCAAGGGTGGCGTTGCGCCCGGCGAGCTGGTGCCACTGCTGCAGGCGATCGCAGCGCTGCCGCGCCTGAACCTGCGTGGCCTGATGTGCATGCTCCCCTACGGGATCGGGCCAGCAGAGCAACGAGCCACTTTCATGCAGGTGGCCGAGCTCGCCCGGCAAGCGCGTGCTGCCGGCCTGGTACTGGATACGCTCTCGATGGGCATGAGCGCCGACTTCGAGGCGGCCATCGCGGCCGGTGCGACGATGGTGCGCATCGGCACCGCGCTGTTCGGCGAGAGGACGTGATGCCGTCTAGAATGCCGCCATGACAGCTGCTGACTCGATACCCATTGCGCTCATCGGTGGCGGCAACATGAGCCGCGCGCTGATTGGCGGACTTCTGAAGCGCGGCCTGGACCCGGCGCTGGTGACCGTTGCGGAGCCAGGCGACACCACGCGCGCCGCGCTGGCGCGCGACATGGGGGTCACGACCACTGCCGACAATGCGGCCGCTGTGGCCAGGGCGCGTGTGGTGGTGCTGGCGGTGAAGCCGCAGATCATTGGCGAGGTCGTGCGGGCGCTTGCGCCTGCATTGCAGTCAACCAGGCCACTGGTGATTTCGGTGGCAGCGGGAATCCGCACCAGCGAATTGACGCGATGGCTCGGCGGCGCCGTCCCGGTGGTGCGCGCGATGCCCAACCGGCCGGCATTGGTCGGCCTCGGCGCCACCGGCCTGTATGCCGCGCCAACGGTGGGCGAAGCAGAGCGCGCGCTTGCCGGGCGCCTGCTGGGCGCCGCCGGTGTCGTGGTCTGGGTGCCGCGGGAAAGCGATCTGGAACTGGTCACCGCGCTTTCGGGCAGCGGCCCGGCGTATTTCTTCCGTCTGGCACAGCTGATGGCCGAAGCCGGCACTGCGATGGGGCTGGATGCTGCCGTTGCGCAACAGCTGGCCGCCCAGACGCTGGCCGGTGCAGGCGCTCTCGTCGCCGCCGAGCAGACGCCCGATCTGGCGCGCATGAGCGCCGAGGTCGCTTCCAGGGGCGGAACAACCGAGGCGGCATTGAACCGTTTTGCCGCGCTTGGCCTGGACAGGCTGGTCGCCGCGGCGATGCTGGCTGCGGCCGAGCGCGGCCGCGAACTTGCGGATCAGTTTGGCAACAGCTGACGATCCGATGCGGGGCCTCTTTTACATCCTGGACACGCTCGGCACGCTGTACAACGCGGTGCTGCTGCTGCGGCTGATCATGCAGATGTCGCGCTCCGACTTCCGCAACCCCATCGGGCGCGGCATCGTGCAGTTGACTGATCCACTCATCCGCCCGCTGCGACGGGTACTGCCGCCTGCCGGCAGGATCGACACAGCTTCCGTCGTCGCAGTGGTGGGCTTTGCGGCGGTCAAGATATGGCTGCTCCTTGCGCTGTCCGGTCGCGTGGCTGTGGCGCCACTTGATCTGCTGCGCGCCACGCTGCTGGACGTGGCCGGGCTCGTTCTCTGGACTTACTTTTATTCCATTGTTCTCAATGCGCTACTGTCGTTTGTTGCACCGGGTAATTACTCACCTGCGCAATCGCTGCTCGCATCGATTTGCAATCCGGTACTGAATCCGATCCGCCGCGTCATCCCTGCCGTTGCCGGCCTTGACTTGTCGCCATTGTGGGCCTGCATAGCGATGCAGGCGCTGCTGCGGATGCTGCCGTGACGTGAAAGTCCTATAAAAAAAGCAGTTGCGCGCCTATGCGCATGTGCTATGTTTCGCGCGGACATTTACTCAGCGGGGATAATCCCCGTTACACAAACACCAACTCGCGGGAGTATCCACACATGGCGAAGAAGGGCGGCGCACCGACCAAGTCTGAAATTCTGACAACCATTTCCAAAGACACGGAGCTCTCGCGAAAGCAGGTCAGTGCGGTTTTTGATTCCCTGCATGGCGTCATCAGGAAGAGCCTGCGCAGCCACGGCATCGTCACCCTGCCGGGCCTGCTGAAGCTCAAGGTCGTGAAGAAGCCCGCCACCAAGGCGCGCAAGGGCATCAACCCGTTCACGGGTGAAGAGACGATGTTCAAGGCCAAGCCCGCCAGCAAGAAGGTTCGCGCGCTGCCCCTGAAGAACCTCAAGTCCTTCGTGAACTAAGGTCGCACCGCCATACGGCCTCGGCCGTCGAAGCCCGGAATACCACTGGTTTTCCGGGCTTTTTCGTTTACGGGTTCTGCGTGAAGAAGCGGCCGGCGTGCTCCTGCAGCGTATTGAGCGCGCCATGGAAGAAGTGGCCGACGCCGGGCAGCAGCAGCACCTCGGGCGCAGGTTCCAGCGCTTCCACCCAGTCGATCACCTGCCGCGGGGCAACGATTTCGTCCTCCTGACCCTGGATCACCAGCCACGGGCACCCAGGCACCCGGATTTCGGCCGGCGTGGAGAAGTGGCTGGCCAACGCCGGCGCCACGGTGAGCAACCGGTCCACATGACCCACGCCCGGCGCCGTACTACAACGCAACGCAATGCAACCGCCGAAAGAGAACCCGGCCAGCCAGAGTCGTGCGGCAGGCCAGAGGTGCCTCCCGTACGCGACCGCGGTCAATGCGTCCAGTGTTTCGCCACGGCCATCGTCATAGCTGCCTGCGCTTGAGCCGACACCGCGATAGTTGAACCGGATGGATGCCACACCCGCCTGCTGCGCGGTGCGCGCCAGGGTCGTGACCACCTTGTTGTCCATGGTGCCGCCATGCAGCGGATGCGGATGGCACAGCACGACGAACGCCTCCGGCTCGGCGGCCTCCCCGGGAACTTCCACCACTGCCTCGAGACGGCCGGCCGCGCCGTGCAGATCCACCCGTTGCGGCGTGACCAGCGTCATGTGCTGGTGCTGTTGCCCAGCAGCTTCAGCAACAGGCTGTTCAGGCGCCGCGCGTAGTCACCCGGGTTGGCCAGCTGGCCCTGCTCGGTGAGCTGCGCCTGGTCGTACAGCAGTTGCGCCAGCTCGCCAAAATCCTCACCCTCCAGGCCCTCCAGGCGCTTCACCAGCGGATGGTTCAGGTTCAGTTCCAGTTCCGGCTTTGCCGGTGGCAGGTCACCCCGACCGGCCGCGGCCAGCACGCGGCGCATCTGCTCGCTCATTTCATCTTCGCTGCGGGTGAGACAGGCCGGTGACTCGGCAAGGCGGCGGCTGGCCTTCACGCCGGCCACGGCATCGCCCAATGCCTTGGCGACGCGCTCGAATAATGCCTTGTTCCCGGGCGATTCGGCGGCGGATGCGTCCCCGGCACCCTCCCCGGCCTCGCCCAGCCCGGACAGATCCAGGTCTCCACGTGCCGCATCCTGGAATGCCTTGCCCTCGAACTCCGGCAGCTGACCCATGATCCACGGGTCCACCCGGTCGCCCAGCAGCAGCACCTCGACCTTGCGGGCCCGCAGCTGCTCGATGAAGGGGCTGCTGCGCGCGGCAGCACGGCTCTCGGCCAGCACGTAGTAGATCTTCTGCTGGCCCGGCTGCATGCGCGCCACGTAGTCGGCGAGCGCGACCTTGTCCTCGTCGGCGCTCTCGTGGGTGCTGGCAAAGCGCAGCAGCGGCAGCAGCTTGTCCCGGTTGGCATGGTCCTCGGCCACGCCTTCCTTCAAGACCTGGCCGAATTCCTTCCAGAACTTCGCGTACTTCTCGGGCTCGTCCTTCGCGAGCCGGGCGATCAGGTCCAGCGCGCGCTTGGTCAGCGCGCCCTTCATGGCTTCGACCTCCGGGTCCTTCTGCAGCAGCTCGCGCGAGACGTTCAGCGGCAGGTCGCTGGAATCGAGCACGCCCTTGATGAAGCGCAGGTACAGCGGCAGGAACTGCTCGGCATCGTCCATGATGAACACGCGCTTCACGTACAGCTTGAGGCCCCGGGCCGCGTCGCGCTGCCACAGGTCGAAGGGCGCGCGGGCGGGCAGGTACAGCAGGCTGGTGTATTCGCGCTTGCCCTCGACCTTGTTGTGGCTCCAGGCCAGCGGTGCCTCGCTGTCATGGGAAATATGGCGGTAGAACTCGCCGTACTCCTCGTCACTAATGTCGGTGCGCGGGCGCGTCCACAGCGCCTTGGCCTGGTTGACCGCCTCGTAGTCCAGCGTGGCCGCGCCGGTCTTGGGCATGTACACCGGGAAGGCCAGGTGATCCGAATAGCGCCGCACCAGCGAGCGCAGCCGCCAGCTGTCGGCGAATTCCTTCGCATCTTCCTTCAGGTGCAGGATCACCGTGGTGCCGCGCTGCGCGTGATTCACGGTTTCCACGGTGAAGTCGCCGTCGGCCGCGGAGCTCCAGCGCACGCCCGCCTCGGCCGGCTCGCCGGCCTTCCGCGACAGTACTTCGACCTTTTCAGCCACGATGAAGGCGGAATAGAAGCCAACGCCGAACTGGCCGATCAGCTGCGAATCCTTCTGCGCGTTGCCGGTCAGCTTGCTGAAGAACTCGGCCGTGCCGGACTTGGCGATGGTGCCCAGGTGGGTCACGGCCTCCTCGCGGGTCATGCCGATGCCGTTGTCCCGGATGGTGACCGTGCCGGCCTTGTCGTCGGGGGTGACCCATACCGCCAGCTCCTTCTCCTCACCCAGCAGTTCCGGGGTGGCCAGCGCCAGGAAGCGCAACTTGTCGTTGGCGTCGGAGGCGTTGGAGATCAGCTCCCTGAGGAAGATCTCGCGGTGGCTGTAGAGCGAGTGGATCATGAGCTTCAGCAGCTCACGGACCTCGGCCTTGAAACCCAGTGTTTCAGCGGCGGGTGCGGCAGTCTCGGACATGGGCAAGCTCCAGCGGGCGGTGAAATCCGCCGCCGAAGATAGGGTGCTGCAGGATTATTTCAAGCCTGATCTGCGGCGAGGCCGCGCAGCAGCTGCCGGGTTCGGCGCACGCGGCGGACCATCGAGTGGGACAGGTTCGCGGCCACGTGGCGGCCGATCCCCACGAGCTCGTCGAGCTCGTCCCAGAGGAGCAGGAAGCGCTCCATGGCTACTTGGGCTTCACCGTGACGTCTGACTTCCACGACTGGCGGACCTTGTCCGACCAGTTCTTGTAGTTCGACCAGGTGTTCAGGTTGCGGTTGATCGCCGCGTGGCGGCCTCGCCCGCGCTGCACGCGCGCAGCCCAGTCGGAGAACAGCTCGGAACTGCCGGGTCCCGGGCGCTCGCCCGAGGTGGCCAGGTCATCATGTCCATCGCCGTTCGTCATTGACTCGCCCTGAAAGTGAAGCTCAGGGACGAGGGTATGGGAGCAGGCGGTTAAATCGACAGGAACTGCTTCACGTCACGATGCGATAGCAGGGCTGGTAGGCGCCGCTGCCGGGCAGTTTCATGCGCCCCTGGGCCACGAAGGCCCGCAGCAGCTCGTCCAGGGGACGCATCAGGGCAGGATCACCCGCGATCTCGAACGGGCCATGGGTCTCGATGGCGGCAATGCCTTGTTCCTTCACGTTGCCGGAAACGATGCCGGAAAACGCCCGCCGCAGGTTGGCCAGCAGCAGATGGCGCGGCTGGTCCCGGTGCAGTTCCAGACGCCGCATGTTTTCGTGGGTCACCTGGAAGGGGTGCTGGAAGTCTTCCGGCACCGCCAGCAGCCAGTTGAACGCGTACGAATCGTTGCTGGCCCGGCGCCGGGCGCGCACGCGCACCACTTCCTGCACCAGCGTGCGTGCCGCACCGGCCGGATCGCCGATGACGATCTTCACCCGCTCGAGGGCTTCGGGACCCACCGCAGCCGACACGAAGGTCTGGATCTGCTGGAAGTAGTCGACGCTGGAGCGTGGCCCGGTGAGCACCACCGGCAGGCGCTCCTCTTCATTGCGCGGATCAAGCAGGATGCCCAGCAGATAGAGAATCTCTTCGGCCGTGCCGGCACCGCCGGGAAACACCACCACGCCGTGCGCCAGGCGCACGAACGCCTCGAGGCGTTTCTCGATGTCCGGCATGATCACCAGCTGATTGACGATGGCATTGGGCGGCTCGGCCGCGATGATGCCCGGCTCGGTGAGGCCGATGTAGCGGCCCGAGGAAATGCGCTGCTTGGCATGGCCGATGGTTGCGCCCTTCATCGGGCCTTTCATCGCTCCCGGCCCGCAGCCGGTGCACACATCCATGCCCCGGAGGCCCAGCTCGTAGCCCACCTTCTTGGTGTACTGGTACTCGGCCTCGCCGATCGAATGTCCGCCCCAGCACACCGCCAGGTTGGGCTTGATCTTGCGATCCAGCGCGCCGGCATTGCGCAGCACGTGGAACACCGCATTGGTGATATCAGCGCTCTGTGTCAGATCGAAGCGGTTGCCCTGCTCGATCTCGTGCGCGATATAGACCACGTCGCGCAGCACCGCGAACAGGTGCTCCTTGATGCCGCGGATCATCTGCCCATCCACAAAGGCCCCGGCCGGCGCATTGCGGATGTCCAGCCGGATTCCCCAGGGATGACGCACCAGCTGCACGTCGAATTCGCGGAAGCGCTCGAACAGTTCCTTGGCGTTGTCGCTGTCACTGCCCGAGTTCAGGACGGCCAGCGCGCACTTGCGGAACAGCGGATGGATGCCCCCGGCCCCGCGGCCGAGCAGGATGTCGATCTCCGACTGCGACAGCATCTCGAGGCTGCCGCGCGGCCCTACGCTCGCATCAACCAGATCCGGCAGATCGATCCTGGCTTCCAAGTCGTCAGCGCCCCATCAGGGCAGGATGTCGATCGGCGTGTTGTTCTGCGTCAGCAGCCAGATCTCGAGCATGTCGGAGTTGGAAACGGCGATGCAGCCATCGGTCCAGTCGCGCCCGTAGTACTCGGGCTCGCGCCGCAGCTGGTTGGGCAGGCCGTGGATCATGATCGCGCCGCCCGGATCCCAGCCGTTGCTGCGGGCATTGCGGACATCGCGGTCATTCGGATACGACACCTGGATCGACAGGAAGAAATCGCTGCGCGCATTGCGGCGGGTGAGGTAGTAGCGGCCTTCCGGGGTGCGGAAATCGCCCGAACGCTCCTTGTGGCCGGTGGGCATCAGGCCCAGCGAGACGCGGAAGGTGCGCAGCACCTCATCGCCCCGCATGAGATCCAGGCGCCGCTCGGCCTTGTGCACGACCACGCGGTTCGCGACTGGCAGATCCTGGGCGCGGCCCAGCGAGGACGCAGTGCTGGTCGCCGGGGTGAGCACATCGGCGCGCACCGCACCAGCGATGCACAGAGCGCCGCAAAGCAGCCCTGCCAGAACCCTCAAGTGACGAAAACGGGACATTCGGGGACGCATTATAAGCATGGTCAGGTTCAGTGCCTTTAAACCGGTCACAGACAAGGGGCTCAGCTCTCCGGCAGCTGCTCGACCTTCGGAATCACGACCTCGAGCCCCGCACGCAACGCCCCGAAAGCGAATCACCGGGGCGCGCGACCCACTAAACTTGCGACCGTGACACCACCGAACTTCGCACTGGCCTGCCTGGCCACTCTGGCCCTGCTCGGCTTCGTGGCCGACGCGCCGCGCGGCGCGGAGGGAAGATCCGCATACCGCAGTGCCGGCGACATCATCGAGGCCGCCCCGCCCAGCGCCTGGCGCCTGCCGGACCCGGCGAACCTCCTCTACATGGAATTGCCACAGGGCCGCGTGGTCATCGAGCTGGCACCGCAGTTCGCGCCCGAGCATGTGGCCAACATCGTGAAGCTGGCGCAGGAGCATTTCTGGGACGGCACCAGCATCTATCGCGCGCAGGACAACTTCGTGGTGCAGTTCGGCGATGCCGACGCCGACGATCCGGCCAAGGCCCGATCGCTGCGCGGCGCGAAGACGCATCTGCCGGCCGAATTCCGTCGGCCGGCTGCGGGCCTGAACTTCACCGCGCTGCCGGACAGCGACGGCTGGGCCCCGCAGGTCGGATTCGTCGACGGCTTTCCTGCGGCGCTCGATCCGAAGACGGGCCAGGCCTGGCCCGTGCACTGCTATGGCACGGTCGGCGCCGGCCGCAGCAATGAGGAAGACAGCAGCACCGGCGCCGAGCTGTATGTGGTCATCGGCCAGTCGCCACGGCAGCTCGACAACAACCTCACCGTGGTGGGCAAGGTGCTGGTCGGCATGGAGCTGCTCTCCACCGTCCGGCGCGGGCCGGCGCCAGCCGGCATCTACGAGAATGCTGCCGAGCGCACGCCCATCAAGTCCATCCGGCTCGCCAGCGACGTACCGAAGGAACAACGCACCCGCCTGATCGTGCTGCGTACCGATACGCAGACCTTCCGTGATGCCACCGCAGCGCGTCGCAACCGCATCGATGACTTCTACAAGCGCTCCAGCGGGCACATCGACATCTGCAATGTACCGGTCGCCGTGGAAGTGGCCGAATGAGCCGGCCCGCAGCCCTGGCCGTGCTGGCGATCGCCGCTGCGCTCACGGCCTGCACCAGCAAGGAAGACCCGGCGCGCGCGCTGCATGAACGGCTGCTGGTGCTCGACAGTCATCTGGATACCCCGGCCGAGTTCGACGACCCGCAGTGGGACATCATGCAGCGCCACGAGCCGGCCGGGCACCGTCACCAGGTGGACTACCCGCGCATGCTCGAAGGCGGGCTCGACGGCGGCATGTGGGCCATCTACACACCGCAGAAGGGTCGCACTGCGGAAGATGATCGCGCGGCGCGCGACCACGGACTCACGCGCCTGATCCAGATCCAGAGACTGCTGGCCGCACACCCGGACCAGTTCGAGCTCGCCCTGACACCCGAAGATGCACCGCGCATCGCGGGCAGCGGCAAGCGCGTGGTGTACATCAGCATGGAAAATGCCACGCCGCTGTCCACCGACCCATCGCTGCTCGGGTTCTACTACGCCAAGGGCCTGCGCGTGCTGGGCCTGGTGCACTTCAAGAACAATGGCTTCGCCGACTCGGCCACCGATGAGCCGGAATGGCATGGCCTTTCCCCCGCGGGACGCGCGCTGGTGGCCGAGGCCAACCGGCTCGGCATCCTGATCGACCAGTCCCATGCTTCGGACGACGTCTTCGATCAATTGCTGGAACTGTCAGCCGCGCCCATCGTGCTCACCCACAGCAGCGCGCGCTCCGTCTTCGACCATCCGCGCAATCTCGATGACACGCGCCTGAGGCTGCTCGCCGCAAAGGGTGGCGTGATCCAGGTGAACTCCTACCCCACCTACGTGAGCAGCCGCGAAGGCGGACCAACCTTCGACGATTACATGGCGCATGTACTGCATATCCTGAAGGTGGCCGGCCCCGAGCACGTGGGCTTCGGCGCTGACTGGGATGGCGGGGGTGGTGTAGCCGGCATGGAGGACATCACCGCCCTGCCAAAGATCACCGCGCGCCTTCTGGCCGAGGGCTATACGGAAGAGCAGCTCGCGAACATGTGGAGCGGCAACCTGCTGCGCGTGCTGGGCGAGGCGCAGCGCATCGGCAGGCAGCTGCAGGCCGCGCCGGCTACTCCGGGAGGGTAACCCCGGACCCGCCCATTTCCGCCGGCATGTCGCGCATCTTGGGCAGGCCATCGCGGATCGGCAGCACGCTCTCACCATAGTGCACGTGGATACCGGGCTTGAACGGCAGGTCGGGTATCGACGCAGCGTACACATCGATCAACCCCATGCCCGGATGATCGGTGAACAGATGGCCACCGCACTTCCTGCACCACTTGCGCGAACTGCCGGGCGTCTTGTTGAAGGTATCGATGAGCTCGGCGCCGCGCGTGACCTGCACGGCCTCGGGCTTCCACAGCGTGAAGGCATTGACCGGGCCCGCGGACCAGCTGCGGCAGGATCGGCAGTGGCAATAGCCCATGCCGGCCGGCTCACCGCTGACGGTGAATTGCACTGAACCGCAGAAGCATTGTCCCTGGTACATGGCCGTGACCCTCCCGATGAATGATGCCGTAGTATGTTCCCGGCACTTGCCGGCCGAAAGCCCCGGACAGTGAGGAGATCATTTGAAGTTCCTGCGCACCGCATGCGTACTGCTCTGCCTGGTACCGGCCGCCCGGGCGGTCGAGCCGCTGCCGCAGTCGCAGCGCATTGAGGTCAAGGGGCAGGCGCGCGAATACCTGCTGGTCACACCCGCTGCGATGCCTTCCGGACTCAGGCCGCTGGTGCTGGTGCTGCATGGGCACACGGGCACTGCCGCCAATGCGCTGGGTTCGGGCCGCTCGCCCTCGCCGCTTTCGGCATGGCTCGATGTGGCCGCACGAGAAGAGATCCTGGTCGCGGCACTGCAGGGCGTGAAAGGCCCGGACGATCGCACCGGCTGGAACGACTGCCGCGCCGACGCCGACAACAACCCGGATACCGATGATGTCGCGTTCGCCGAAGCCGTGGTGAAGCGGCTGCTGGATGCGGGTCGCGTCGACCCGCGCCGCATTTATGTGATGGGCATGTCCAATGGCGCGTTCATGACACTGCGCCTGGCGTTGCAGATGCAACCCCGGCCCGCTGCAGTTGCCGCGGCTGCCGGCACCATGGCGCAGAAATCCGAATGCGATGCGAAGCCCCGCGCGGTGTCGGTGCTGCTGATCCACGGCACGGAAGATCCACTGGTGCCGTATGACGGCGGTCAGGTGGGCCTGGGCAACCAGCGCGATCGCGGGGGTGCGCAGAGCGTTGCGGCCACGCGCGACTACTGGCTCAACGCCGATGGTCTGCAGAACGAGAAGTCCGTGTCGTTCCAGTTCCCGCGCCGGGGCGGTGTGCTGGACAAGACCAGCGCCAGCAAGCAGACCTGGGGCAGGGATGCCGGGCCACAGGTTGAAGTACTGACCATCGACAAGGGGGGCCATATCGAACCCAGCCTCAAGTACGACTACCCGGCGCTGTATCGCCTCATCGTCGGTGCACAGAACCATGATGTGGAAGCCGTCGAAGAGGCCTGGACCTTCTTCCGCAACAAACGCGCGCCGTGAAGCTGCCCGTCATCCGCAGCACGCGGGGCCATTTCATTGCGGCCCTACTGGCCATCGCGGTGTGCGCGCCGATGTATTTCCTGCCGCAGCGCTGGCATGTGGGCACACCTTCCGAGCTGCCGCTCACGGCACTGGACCGCGCGATTCCGTTCTGGCCGGCGAGCGGAGTCGTCTACTTCGGAGCCTTCCTGTTCCTGATCGCCACGTTCCTGTCCTTGCGCGATCGGGAGCAGGCCACGCGCTTCCTGTATGCCAATGTGCTGGCACAGATCATCGGCATGCTGATCTTCGTGTTCTGGCCCACGCAGTATCCGCGCGAGGCCTTCCCGCTGCCGGACACCGCGAGCGCACTCGGCGCGGCGCTGGTGAACTACGTGCGCGCCACGGATGCGCCGGTGAACTGCCTGCCCAGCCTGCATGTTTCGACCGCCACGCTGTGCGTGCTCACGCTCGCCGGCAGCCGCTGGTTCCGCATGGCGCTGGTCATCGGGCCGCTTCTGGCTTTGAGCACGATGACGTTCAAGCAGCACTACGCAGCCGATGTGCTGGCCGGCGCAGCACTCGGCGCATTCGCATGGTGGGTCTGCTTTCGCTGGCGCAAGCTGCCGCTGGCCGCCTGACTCAGCTGCGCGACAGCTCCGCATCCACCGCGGCGAGCAGCCGCGGATCGTTGGCCGTGACATCCGGCGAGAAGCGCGCCACCACCTCGCCCCTGCGGTTCACCAGGAACTTCTCGAAGTTCCACAGCACTTCATCCGGCGCCCCGCCGTCGATGCCATAGCCCTTGAGCCTCTCGCGGAACGGGCCCTCGCCGGTGGCGCTGGGCTGCGCTGTGGTCAGTGCGTCGTACAGCGGGTGCCGATCCGCTCCCTTCACCGAAATCTTGGAGAACAGCGGGAAGTGCACGTCGTAGGTGGTCGTGCAGAAAGACAGGATCTCCTCTTCCGTACCGGGCTCCTGCCCCTTGAAGTTGTTGGCGGGAAAGCCCAGCACCTCCAGCCCCTGCGCCTGCCGCGCCTGATAGAGCTTCTCGAGACCCTCGTACTGCGGCGTGAGCCCGCACTTGGAAGCCACGTTGACCACCAGCAGCACCTTGCCCCGGCAGTCGCCCAGCGTGGCCGGCTCACCGCTGATGCGCTTGACGGGAATGCCGTAGAGGCTGCTCATGGTTTCTTCTCCTGTGGTGTGCGATTCAGCGGCACACTGTAATAGGTGAAGCCGGTGCCGATGGGAAAACCCATGGTCACCAGCACGCGCAGTTCCTGAGGGCCACCGGCCCTGCGCCTCACCTGCAAATCCTGACGATAGGTCGTCGCCATCTCGACCCTGGCGGCGCTCAGCTTGGCCTTCGGAAACTCGATGCCGGCCTCCTGCTTGAGGCTGGATGACGCATCTTGGCCCACGACCTGGCGCATTGCCAGCAATCGCAATGCATAAACCCGTGCAAAACCCGGCCCGGGCCCTACACTCTCGCCCCCCGCCCGCCGTTCGAGCTCCCCATGTCTGACGAATCAATTTCCGTCCTCTTCAGCGACCTGGGCCTGTCCGAGACCGTAGTCCGGGCGGTCAAGGGAATCGGTTACGAATCCGCCTCGCCGATCCAGGCCGCCACCATTCCCGCCATGCTCGAAGGCGTGGACATCGTTGCCCAGGCCCAGACCGGCACCGGCAAGACCGCAGCCTTCGCGCTGCCGATTCTCTCGCAGCTCAACATGAAGGATCGCGTGCCGCAGGCGCTGGTGATGGTGCCGACGCGCGAGCTCGCCATCCAGGTCTCCGAAGCCTTCCAGAAGTACGCTGCCGGCCAGCATGCCTTCCATGTGCTGCCGATCTATGGCGGCCAGAGCTATGTGCCGCAGTTCAGCGCATTGAAGCGCGGCCCGCAGGTCGTGGTGGGCACGCCGGGGCGCATCATCGATCATCTGGAGCGCGGCACGCTGCAGCTCGACAGCATCCGCACGGTGGTGCTCGACGAAGCCGACGAGATGCTGTCGATGGGCTTTGCCGACGCAATGGAATCCATCCTGGCGCAGACGCCGAAGCAGAAGCAGGTGGTGCTGTTTTCGGCCACCATGGCGCCGAACATCCGCCGCATCGCGCAGACGCACCTGACGAATCCGCGCGAGGTGGTGATCAAGGGCAAGACCGGCACGGCGGCCAACATCAAGCAGTCCTACTGGATGGTCAGCGGGCTGCACAAGCTGGATGCGCTCACCCGCATCGTCGAGGTGGCCGACTTCGACGCCATGCTGGTGTTCGTGCGCACCAAGCAATCCACCGTGGACCTGGCCGAGCGCCTGCAGGCGCGCGGCTTCGCCGCCGTGGCGCTCAACGGTGACATCCAGCAGAACATGCGCGAGAAGATCGTCACGCAGCTCAAGGCCGGCAAGATCGACATCCTGGTGGCCACCGACGTGGCAGCGCGCGGCCTGGACGTGGAGCGCATCACCCATGTGGTGAACTTCGACGTGCCCTACGACACCGAGAGCTATGTGCATCGCATCGGCCGCACCGGGCGCGCCGGCCGCAGCGGCGAGGCGATCCTGTTCATCGCGCCACGCGAGCGCAACCTGCTGCGCCTGATCGAACGCGCCACGCGCCAGACCATCGAGCCCCTGAGCCTGCCCACTGTCGATGACGTGAACACGCGCCGTCTGGCCAAGTTCAAGGCGCGCATCGGCGAGGCCATGGCCGGCAAGCATTCGGAGTTCTATCGCAAGGCCGTGCAGGAAGTGGCGCTGGAAACCGGCGCGGACCTGCTCGACGTGGCCGCCGCGATTGCCTCACTGGTTGAAGGCGGCGCGCCGGTGCAATCCGCCGCGCCCACGAAGAACTATGCGCCGCCGGCTGACGAACGCCCGCATGAGCGCGATGAACGGCCGCGCAAGCCGCGGCGCGAGAATGCCCCCGCCGCCGATCTGCCCGCGGTGCCCGAAGGCGGCTATGCCTTCGAGGACGACGGCAAGCAGCTCACGTGGCGACTGGCGGTCGGCCAGCGGCACGGCGCCAACCCCGGCAGCATTGTCGGCGCCATCGCCAATGAGGCCCGGCTCGCCGGCCAGCAGATCAACGGCGTGGACGTGCGCGCCAACTTCTCGCTCGTGCGCTTGCCGGCCGCGCTGCCCAGGGCCGTGATCGAGCGCCTGTCGAAGGTGCGCATTCGCGGGCAGGCACTGGCTCTGGAGCCAAGCAACGCATCGCCGGGCGGCAAGTCAAAGCCGCATCGCAAGGGTGACAAGCGGCGCGCGCCTGCTCCACCGCCCCGTATGCGTCCCTGACTGCCGGGCACAAGAGCACAGAAAGGGCCCTTGCTCGCTAGGGGCAGGGGTTCGGATGCTGGCGATGTACCGCTTCGATATCCCGAATCACTTCCGCATTCAGCTGCAATGTGGCACTGGCCAGGTTGGTTCTGAGCTGCGCCATGGTAGTGGCCCCGATCAGCACGCTGGTCATGAATGGCTGCCGCAGCGCAAAGGCCAGGGCCATCTGGCCAAGGTCAAGCCCATGCCTGCGGGCAATCTGGGCATACGCCTCGGTGGACCGCTCCGCATATTCGTTGGTGTAGCGCGAAAAGCGCGTCCACCGCACAACGCGTGATCCGGGCGGCCGCGCCCCATTCAGGAACTTGCCCGACAGCACGCCGAAGGCCAACGGTGAATAGCCGAGCAGGCCCACGGACTCGCGAATCGTGATCTCGGCGAGACCGATTTCGAAGCTGCGGTTCAGGAGGTTGTACGGGTTCTGGATCGACACGATGCGCGCCATGCCCTGCGCGGCGGCCACTTCGAGATAACGGTGCACACCCCACGGCGTCTCGTTGGACACCCCCACATGGCGGATCTTGCCCGCGCGCACCAGCTCATCGAGCGCTGCGAGCGTCTCATCGATGGTCACGGCCTGTGCGCTGGTCAGCTGCGTGGCGTGCTCGTAGCCGAGCCGGCCGAAGAAATTCGTCGGACGGCTCGGCCAGTGCGGCTGGTAGATATCGATGTAATCCGTCTGCAACCGCTGCAGGCTGGCTTCCACCGCCGCGATGATGTGGGCGCGATCCAGCCGGTTGTCGCCGCCGCGCACATGGGTCACGCCCACCACGTTGCCCGGGCCGGCAATCTTGGTGGCCAGGATGACGTCGTCTCGCCTGCCACGCTGCTTCAGCCAGCTGCCAATGATGCGTTCGGTGGCGCCGTAGGTTTCGGCGCGCGGCGGTACCGGGTACATCTCGGCCATGTCGATCAGGTTCACGCCCTGGTCGAGCGCGTAGTCCAGCTGCTCGTGCCCTTCGGCCTCGCTGTTCTGCTCGCCAAAAGTCATGGTGCCCAGGCCGATCGCGCTGACCTTGATGCCGGTGCGCCCCAGTGGCCGGTAGTCCATTCACTTCTCCCCGGGAAGACGCCGGAACAGCACCGCCAGTGACCAGACCGCGCCCGGAAACGTCACGGCCCACAAGGCGGCAATCCAGATCAGCCAGTGCACGAACATCTGCAGCGCAATGAATGGCAGCAGCAGGCCATTGGCCAGCAGGAACAGCCGCACGACCCGCTCCAGCCCCCCACCCCTGAACACTCGCGAAGCGAACAGCGTCGCCACGCTCATGAAGCTGTAGCCCAGGATGTCCACCGAGTAGAGAAACGAATCGAAGGGCGTGAACAGGAATTGCTCGATGCCTTCCGTACGGCCGGCTCGAAGGCGCGGCATCACCCAGGTGAGCTGCACGAAATAATTGATGCTGACCAGCGCCGCATAGATGGTTGCAAACGCCAGCGCCGCGAGACTCCACACCTTGCGCTCGGCCGGTGCCAGCTGGTGGATGGCCACGCTCAGCACCAGAAACGCCGAGCCCAGCAGCAGCGAAGGCGTCAGCAGCACCACCAGGCCGAACGGCGTACTGGCGTTTTCGGCCCCGCCTCCGGAGCCCATCCATCCCAGCCACTCGGCGATCTGGGCAAGCGAGTACGCGCTGCTGAACACGGTGCACAGCACCGCGGACCAGAATCCGGCGGCCCGGGTCGATGATGAAATGTGTGTGGTGATCAGCCCGGCCATGGCCGATTGTAGGGAGGCCGGGCTGCGGCGCGCCAGCCGGCAAGCCCGCCGGCCGGCGCGCGATCAGCTAGTGATGGTCGCGCCGATCTTCACGCCGGTCTTGACGCCGATCATCCCGGCGATCGTCGCGGCGGTCGTATCGCTGCTCGTGCTGGTGGCGGTAGCGCGGCGCATAGTCGTTGCGGTACCAGTCGTCACGCACGAAATACACGGGCCGGTTGCAGGCGCTGTAGCGCCCGCAATAGCGCCGCCACTTGCGCTCCTGCCCCGGCGGAACGCGCAGGTAGATGGGCGTCGAATACCGGTAGCGCTGCTCCACGATCACCGGCCGGCTGTAGATCACGCGCGGCTGGTAGCCGCCGATATCCAGCTGGCCATAGAAACCGGGCTCACCGATGCGAATCGAGATGCCCACATCGGCGAGCGCGGGGCCGGCCACGGCAGCGGATGCAAATGCCAGTGCAACAATGAGCTTCTTCATGTGCTTTCTCCTTCCAACGGCCCCGACTTCGTTGGGGCCCTGGCGCACAGATTGAAGCGTTGCTGCTGAACAGAACCGGAACGCGGAAATTCAGGTTTCGTTCAGCCCGCGGGCTTGCGCACGAACAGCTTCGCGCTCCAGCCGTCATAGGTACCGTGGCCCTCTGCCGCGATGGCATCGAGCTTGTCGCGCAGGCCCGCGAGATCGGACTCGACCGGATACATCACCTTCCAGCCGTGCACGACCCACGCATCGGCGCTCTTGCCCTGCTCCACCTTGGTCTCGAACGCGAGGCCGATCAGTTCGCCTTCGGCACGCTCTGCGGAGAACTTCGTGGGCACACGCAATGTGAACTCGAAGCGATGCAACTGTTTCAGGTCCGAGCCTGACTTCGCGAGCCCCTCAAGGAGCTTCGCGTCGGGTGTGGGTGCTGTTGCCATCAGGGCTTACTCTACTTCAGCCGCGCAGGATCTTCTCCATCGCCTTGCCCTTCGCCAGCTCGTCCACCAGCTTGTCGAGCTGGCGGATCTTCTTCATCAACGGGTCGGCAACGTCTTCCACGCGCACGCCGCACACCACACCGGTGACCAGCGAGCGCTTGGGGTTCATCTTTGGCGCGGCGGCGAAGAACTCCTCGCAGGTGCTCTCCTTCTTCAGCTGCTTCTGCAGGCCGGCCTGCGTGTAGCCCGTCAGCCAGCAGATAACCCGGTCGACTTCGGCTTTCGTACGGCCCTTGCGCTCGGCCTTGTTGACCAGCGCGGGGTACACCTTTGCGAACGCCATGGTGAAGATGCGGTGCTGCTCACGAGGCTCAGGATCCAACGCAGCGCATCCTCTGCTTGATGGCCGGCAGCTGTTCGACCGGAATCTGCTGCAGCTGCTCGGCGGTGATGTCGCCGGTCTCTTCACGGGTGATGCGGAACTCGCCGCCGATCGGGCGAAACCACATCAGGTATCCGCAGTGGAAGGGAACGTTGCGGTATTCATTGACGTAGTCCGCCGCCACGTACACACCGGGGTTGGGGGCCTCGGCCGGGTTGTCGTAGACCGTGATCTTCACGATGTTGATGCGTACCGGCGCACCGGCCAGCATCCGGAATGCCCGCCGCTCCCGCGTCCACGTGGCCAGGTCCTGGGCCAGGGCGCGTCCATCCACCTGCGCAAAGGTCTCCTCCATGCGGTTGGCCGCGAGCAGCCGGAAGAATTCGGCCGACCGGGAACGAATGTCCTCTTCGACCTCGCGGGATTCCTCGGCAGTCTTCAGGGTGGGCGCACCGTCGGCGAACAACGCCTTGACGCCGTCGACGCAGGAAACCTCCTGCGTGTAGTGGAAGACGCGCGAATCATTGGTGGCCTCGCCCGCGCCCACCGCTTCGGTGGATTCGAAGCGGTACTCACCCAGTACGGGCAGCAGCGTGCTGCACACCTGCTGCGCAACTTTGGTCACCTGCGCGCGCGCGGTCCGCTCGGTCACCGTCGGGCCATTCACCAGCACCACGTAGTGGTCCGGCCCGGTCTTGCGCGCGTAGACGCCGGGTGCCGAGGGCGGGGCCGCAAGGGCCTTGCCCGGAATGATCTGCAACCACAGGTTCACGGCACTGCCGTCGCGGTAGCGCGTGTAGGTGCCGTCGCCATTGCGGGCAACGCGCGCGCAGTCATCGCCCTCGCTGGTGGTCACGCATTGGGTGCCATCCGGCAGGACCCGCCACGGCAGTGCGTACTCGCCGCCATCCTGCAGCGCATAGCGCTGCCCATCGGCATCGAAGTAGACCCGGAACAGCACGCGGGACGGATCGCCCACCTCGATGGTCTTGCCCATGATCAGGGCCTTGAGTTCATCCGCGCCGAGGTAATCGGGCTCGGCCGATAACGCGACGGTTGCGGCAATTGCCATGGATGCCGCTGCGATCCCTGCAAATCTCGCCATGCTGCCTCCCGATCCTGAAACCGCAGTGTACCCGGCAAACCGGCTATGGCTAGCGGCTGCGCACCCGCTGCACCACCAATGTCGCCACTGCCAGCACGCCGACCACCCACACGCCCGGCAGCCCCGCGGCCCACACAAGCGAGGAAGCCAGCGCGCCGTTGAGCCGCGCAGCGCCGGCGATCAGCCACGGCGAGGCGACGATGGCTGCAATCAGCGCCGCGACATACAGCCCCATGCGCACGCCGGCCTGCAGCCGCTGCTCGGCGCCGATCCTGTGCATTGCGTTGGCCACGAACGGATCGGCGGGCACATGCTGGTGCTCGCGCTCGAAGCGCGCCTTCAGCAGCGCATCGAAATCGTCCGGCTCATTCATGAGCGTTCTCCATAGTCCGAGAGTACTTCACGCAGGCGCGCCGCGCCGCGTGTGATGTGGGATTTGACCGTGCCCAGCGGAATTGCGGTTAGCGCAACGATCTCCGGATGCGACAGGCCTTCGCTGTAGGCCAGCACCACGCACAGACGAACCTCCGGCGGCAGCGTGCCGAGCGCGGCGTCCAGGTCCATCCGCTCCGTCGTCATGTCGTAATGAACGGCGACATCTGCAGGGTCGATGGCGCTTGTGGTCTGGACCCGGCCCCGGCGCACTTCTTCCAGCCAGGTGCTGACCATGATCTTCTTCAACCAGCCATCGAAGGCCGCGGCCGCGCGCAATTGGCCCAGCGAGCGCCACGCCGTCAGGAACACCTCCTGCGCCAGCTCATCGCCCAGCCCAGTCTGCCGGCACAGGTGGTACATGAACTTGCGCACGCGCGCCTGCCGGCGCCGCATCACCTCGGCGAAGGCGCTGCGGTCACCGGCACAGGCCAGTGCGATCACCAGGGTGTCGGGCGCCGCCTTGAGCTCGGCGACCGCGAGGCGGCTCTGCACTTGCTAGTCTTTGTGGCCGCTCCCCTGGTCCGGCGGTCGTTGCGCAAACCTGGATGAAAAGAAGAACCCCAGGCTGAGCATCGCCACACCGCCCGCGACAGCCAGGCCGATGGAACCAGCCTTGCTGGTGAGTACTTCCGTTTGCGCGAGCGTGAAGAACAGCACTGCCAGCCCCGCCGCAATGCCCATGACGATGGCACCCACGATGCGCAGGGCGCGGTATGCATCGCCTGGCGCACCACCCGCCCAGTCCGTGCCGCGAGCATTGAACAGCTCCTTGAGCTTGGCCTCATCGATCGTGCCGGTCTTCTCGATGATGCGCCGCATGGTTTCGTGCTTCTCGGCATTGCGGCGGGCCTTCTCCCAGCTGCCAGCCACGGCGGCTGCCGCAATGAACAGCCAGAAAGTCGCTGCGCCCCAGGCCCCATATGCATGTTCCATCTGTATCTCCTGTGGTGTTGTTTCCAACTATGCACCCCAAGATGCAGGTTTGGTCCCGATGGATGCAGTGGCCCCTGCAGAATTTGACAGCCCCCCGGAGGCGGGCCTCTACTGCCCGGCAACGGGTGAGAAGCAGGGGTGGACGATGGAACGACCGCAACGGATGCTGCTCGTGGCGTGCCTGGCATCGCTGGTTGCGCAGGCCATTGCCGCCGCCTACGCACTGGCGGCACAGGATCTGGTCAACGTGAAGAAGTCTGAATGGGTGTTGTCCGCCAGCTGGAGCCGGCAGATGGATACCTACGTGCTGGAGATCGTGCTCAATCCGTCCCCGAACTTCACGCCACTGGCCCCCGTGTCCGGGACGGCGGTGCGCTCCCTCACGAAGGAGGAAATGGATCGGCTGGGCATCGTCAATGTCGCGCAGGCACTGCAGGCGCTGGTGCCGCAGAATGCCGCCGACAACCAAACCAACATGACCGACCGGTGTGCCTCGGCTCCGGATCGCGGCAGCGCCTTCATCTGCAGCACCATCCTGCATCTGCGGAAGATGGATCCCGCCGTTCCGTGCAGCATGACGCCGGTGGCTATCTCTGCGTGGCTGATCCATGCGGACGGCACACCGATTCCGCCAGCGGCGCAGGACTGCGATGTGCCGCCCGACCATCAGCCGATCACGGTGTCGTACTCGTACTCCATTGCCGATGGGGCCCAGGCCAAGGCGGTGGATATCGACATCGGCCCGCTGCGCTACAACGAGCCGCTGCAGCCCCGGATTCCCTGATTTCCACCTCATGTCAGGTTTACTTGACACCTCCCGGCTTGACCGGTAGTGTCAGGTTTACCTGACACATCGAGCCATTCGTCTGACATGAAGAACCGGCTGCGAGCACTGCGTGCGGAGCGCGCCTGGAGCCAGGCCGAGCTGGCCGTGCGGCTCGACGTCTCGCGCCAGGCGGTCAATGCCATCGAGACGGGCAAGCACGATCCGTCGCTGCCACTGGCCTTTCGCATCGCCCGGCTGTTCAACCTTTCGATCGAGGAGATCTTCGATGACGGCCACGAGTGACGAGCGCAATGAGCTGACTCCCGTGCGGCTCGGGTTGCCCCTGCTGGCCATCGCGCTGGCGTGGGCGGTACAGATTGGCTTCACGGTGCATGGCTGGTTCACCAGGATCCCGACCGGCAGGCCTGAACCTGGCCTCGCGGTACTGCTGCTCCCCTACTCGATACATCTCGCCCCTGTCGCGGCGACCTGGGTGTTGTCGAGGATGAGGCCCACGAAGCCGAAGATCACCGCGCAGTCGCTGTTGCTGGCATCGACGGCGGTGCTATCAGTGATTGGGGCCGTGTACAGGTGGAGCATGGTCTATCTCCCCCGGCCCGAGTGGACCTGGCGCACCACGGTCGGCTACGCGCTGAGCCTCGTCATCATCGCCAGCGCAGTCTGGGGTCTGGTGAAACTGCAGCCGTGGCGATTGCTGGAACCCGCCGGCGAACCTGTCTCGCCGGCAACGCGCAGGACGCAAGTCCTCTTCTATGTCTCCACATTCATCAGCGCCCTGGCCGCGCTGGTGCTGGTCTTCGGCATCGGCACCCGTGACGGCAGCAGCCCGCTGTGGTCGAACAGCCGCAATGTGGCGCCCACCGTTGCCATCATCGCCATTGCCGTGTGGCTTGTGGCGATCGCTCTGGCCTGGTGGTGGTACTTCAGCGCCGACGAACACGAACGCAAGGCGAATGACGTGGGCTTTCTGGTGGGAGGAGGTCTGTTCATGGCGGTGACACCCGTCTGGTGGATCGCCTCGCGCGCCGGCCTCGCACCGCCGCCGGACGCCATGACCATCTGGTACGCCTCGATGATGGCCATGTTCATGGGCTGGGCCTGGTACCGCAATCGGTGAGCAAAATAAAAATGGCGGGGCCCTCTCGAACCCCGCCATTCCTGCTCGAGCTTTGATTGCGTGTGGAGCTAGATCTCCCGCACGGCAACTGCATCGGAGCTGTCCATCGCTGGACTCGGTCGCACGCGTAGCTTCTAGCTTGCGCGCACACCTCGTAGAGACGCGACCGAACCAACGTGTGAGATAGACATTGGATCACCTCCTTTAGTTGCCGTGGACTTCTCGACGGCGCCCACCGTCCACCAAAGCCTGGCGCCCCACAAACCTGAATGGAATATGCCGCAGATTCTGCCATTGCGGAAGATGGGTTTCACGATAGTCATGTGACTCCGATCATGTCCCGGTGCGCCCGCCGGACCGGGCCGGCTGATCAGCCCAGGTAACGCAGGACGCCCCGGATCAGCTAGTCTGCAAAGGTTGCAGGCATTCAGGGGGGGGCCGCCATGGAAAGTTACGACGATCTGCTCAAGCGCATAGCCAATCTCGAACACAAGCTGGAAACGCTGGTCGAGAACCGCGTCGGGATGCTCGAGGACATCGAGGCCATCAAGCGTCTGCAACGCACGTACGGCTACTACATCGACCTGTGCCTCTGGGAGCCCATGGCCAATCTGTTTGCCGACAAGGGCGCGGCCATCGAGATCGGCCGCCGCGGCCGCTACCTCGGCAAGGAGAACGTGCTGAAGTTCCTGCGCGATGTGAATGGCGGCGGGCTGACCGGCCTGCGGCGCCAGCAGGTCATCAATCACACGCAGGGCCAGGCCATCGTGACCGTCGATCCCGACCGCACCCACGCACAGGCCCGCTGGCGCGCCATCATCCAGGGCGGCGGCGGCCCGCAGCGCCAGCAGATACCCGGTGCAACCGCGACCGCCACGCAAGGCACCGACGGACCGCCGGGGTCGCTCACCGGCGGCGCGATGATGTACTCGGAGGGCATCTACGAGAACACCTACGTGAAGGAGAACGGCACCTGGAAGATTGCCGTTCTGTTCTGGGTGCCGACCTACTACGTCTCGCACGACTACGAGTACATGTGGTTCCAGAGCGCCGCCGCCAGCACCGAGATCCCGCCGCAACGCGCGCCCACGCCGCCGCTGGAAGCGCTGGGCCGGCAGTTCATGCCGTTCCACTATCGCCACCCGATTACCGGTGAGCGCGTGAACGTGGTGGTTGCCGACTAGGAGCAGCAACCATGCAGACCCGCAGACTCGGCCAGCAATTGCGGGTCTCTGCGCTCGGCTTGGGCTGCATGAGCATGAGCGCGCTGTACGGCCCGCCGGCCGACAAGCAGCAAATGATCAAGCTGATCCGCGCCGCCCACGAGCGCGGTGTCACGCTGTTTGATACCGCTGAATCGTACGGCCCGTTCACCAATGAGGAACTTCTGGGCGAGGCGCTGGCGCCGATCCGGGAGCACGTGGTGATCGCCACCAAGTTCGGCTTCGACATCGACCTGGTGAGCGGTGAACGGCGCGGCGGCATGAACAGCCGGCCCGAGCACATCAAGGCGGTGGCCGATGCCTGCCTGCGGCGCCTGCGCAGCGGGCACATCGACATCTTCTACCAGCACCGCGTCGACCCGAACGTGCCGATCGAGGATGTGGCCGGCGCCGTGCGGGATCTGATCGCCGCGGGCAAGGTGCGGCACTTCGGCCTTTCCGAAGCGGGCGTGCAGACCATCCGCCGCGCGCATGCCGTGCAGCCCGTGACGGCCGTGCAGAGCGAGTATTCGTTGTTCTGGCGCGGCCCCGAACCCGAACTGCTGCCCACGCTGGAAGAACTGGGCATCGGCTTCGTGCCGTTCAGTCCATTGGGCGCCGGCTTCCTCACCGGCAAGATCGACGAGAACACGAAGTTCGATCCAACCGACTTCCGCAACAACGTACCGCGTTTCTCGCCCGAGGCCCGCAGAGCCAACATGGCACTGGTCGACGTGGTGAAATCCGTCGCGAATCGCAAGCACGCCACGCCGGCGCAGGTGGCGCTGGCCTGGTTGCTCGCACAGAAGCCGTGGATCGTGCCGATCCCCGGCACCACCAAGCTGCATCGCATGGAAGAGAACCTCGGCGCCGTCGATCTGCCGCTGACGGAGGAAGACCTTGGTGAGATGACCAGGGAGGTATCAATGATCCGGGTGCAGGGGGAGCGACTGCCCGAGGCGGCGTTGAAGATGACGGGGCGTTGAGGCAGGGGCCCAGGAATTCAACCGCGGCGCTTTGGGTGCCACCTTCTTTTCGGCGCTAGTCGCGCACCTTATCGATCGCGGACCGGCGGCGCTTGTGAACAATGGCAAGAACAAACACATCATGGCCACGTACTTGATAGATCAGACGCCAACTGTGTATTGGAACTTCGCGCACGTCCTGATCGCCCACCTCCGGAACCGCACGTCCAATGCGGGGGAGTACCGGCAACTGCACCGCACGAGCAAGAAACTCCCGGGCGACAGCCCTGGCGGCCTCCGGAGCATCCTGGGCGATGCGATCGTGGATTGACTTCAGATCCGCTCGGGCACGCTGCGACCAGCGCAGCACTACCAGGACTCGATCTCGCGGGCCAGCTCGTCTGACGTATAGGTCTTGCCCGCATCCACATCGCGCACACCCTGCTGCACCTTGTTCAGTACATGCAGCCGGTAGACGATCTCATCGAGGGGCACGTCATCGGGCAGACGCTCGATGGCGTCGATGGCTCCCTGCTTGGCGGTCTTGGCGTGCATACGTGCTACCTCAGGGCGGGCTGTGGCAGGTTTGGGGATATGGGGCGCTGGAAAGATTGCCACGAGACCCCTGCGGCCTGGCAAGGAATTTCTCGCGCAATCCGGCCGATTCGAGAGGTTTCAGCCCAGCCGCCTGCCCGCCACCGGCTTCCTCCGGAAGCACTGCACCGAGTGGTCATTCACGATGCCCACCGCCTGCATCCACGCATACACGATGGTCGGGCCGACGAATTTGAAGCCGCGCTGCTTCATGTCCTTTGAAATGCGCTCGGACAGCGGCGTGGTCGCCACCCAGGTCTTGCCATCGCTTTGCAAGGGCTTGTCTTCGGCGAAGGACCAGCAGTAATCACTGAAGCTTTCGCCGGCCTCTTCCATTGCGCAGTAGATCTGCGCGCCCTTGATCGTCGCTTCGATCTTGGCCCTGGCGCGGACGATGCCCGGGTCGGCCATGAGGCGAGTGATGTCGCGCTTGCCGAAGCGCGCCACCTTCACCGGGTCGAAGCCGGCGAAGGCCTTGCGGAACGCCTCGCGCTTGCGCAGCACGGTGATCCACGAGAGGCCCGCCTGGAAGCCTTCGAGCATCAGCATCTCCCACAGCATGCGGCCGTCGCGCTGCGGGACGCCCCACTCCTTGTCGTGGTAGGTGCGCATGAGCGGGTCGGATTCGGACCAGGTGCAGCGATGTCGAGGGGGCATTTAGCTAAAGAAGAAGCCGCGCTTCCTTGCGCCAGCGATCATCACGCTAACCGCACTTCGAATCCCCGCAATTCAGGCAGGTCATGCACCCATCCAGCTTCACCACCGCCGCAGTGCTGCACTTGGTGCACAGCTGCGCACCTTCGGGAAAATGCGTCTTGGAGAACGCGTCCGTCTGCTTGGTGCGTTCTTCGAACTCCGCCCGCTTCTGCTCCACCAGCTTCTTCTGATGCTCGTCGAGGCCCACCGGGCGCAGCAGGCCGATGAACTGCAGGTGCTTCTCGATGACATAGCCGAGCTCGGCAATGATGGAAGGCATGAAGCGCCCGCCCGGCTGCCAGTAGCCGCCGCGCGGGTCGAAAACGGCCTT
>CAYWDZ010000014.1:0-25965 GCA_964456255.1 uncultured Steroidobacteraceae bacterium
GCTGCGGCATCCGAGCCGCAGCGAGCAGCTGCGCAGCTTCCTGGTCGAGGACTGAACATGCACCGGCGCAATGGAGTGCGCCGGTTCACTCTCCTGCTGGCCGGCATGGCCGGCACCGCGGGTGCTGCGGAAGTATCCGCCTACAGCCTCGAAAGCGCCCGGGCCACTCCGGTGCCGGTGCTGGCCGAGTCACTGCTCGGCAGGGAGCGCGCAGCCGACGTGGTCGACGCGAGCGCCGAGACGGAACCACTGGTCTTTGGGATCGGACGCATCGACTTCTTTCATCGGCCCAGCCAGCTGGACGAAGAGTTCTGCGTCCGCCAACGGGACACCGTCACCTTCCCGGTGCGCGACATCGACCTCGAACCACAGGACAAGGAAACACACCGGGAGCGCTGGCTGAAGCGTCCCTCGGGATCGCGCACCATGTCTGAAATCGCCCTGGCACCTGGATGCCACCTGGCACTCGGGCAGGTCTTTGCGGGCGTCTTCACGGCGATCAGCATCGAGGAGGCCGCCGCAGCATTGCGCGCGCTGGCGATGGTGCAACTGGCAGCGAGTGCCGACGGGCCGCTGCCATTCAGGCTGGCCTGCGAGCCGGCGCCCACCTCGCGGTGGTGTGCCCCCGATGCGCGCACGGTGCTCGCCGGCCTGGTGCCGGAACATGCCTGGCAATTCACCGACGAAGGCATCAACGTCGGCACGCCGTGGGCGTCGCCCTCATTCAAGGTGCAGATTCGCGACCTGGGCAGCAACGCCGCCCAGGTCCTGCTGCGTCCGTGGTACCCGACTCCACCCTGACCAGCCCCCCGCGCCTTCAGCCGCTGCCGTAAATGCACCTTAACTTTCGGATTCCGTGTAGTTCCGCGAGAATTGAGCCCAACAAGGGGGAGCATCATGAAGAAGCTTGTAGTCGTTCTGGCCGTGGTCGGAGTTGGCGCGCGGCGTGATGCAGGCCATGGGCGGCGCACAAGGCGGAGCGGGCGCAAACCGGTAGGCAATTGCTGAAGCTCCAACGGGGACAACTGCATGAAGAAACTCGTGGTGATCCTGTCCGTTGCGATTGTCGTGGCCAGCGGCATTGCGCTGAGCTTCTGGCGGCAGCTCGAGGCGGATCGTCGGCAGATCGCTGACCTGCAGGCCCAGCTGCAGCAGATGCAAGCCGTGCAGCAGGCCTCCGCAGCTGCGCTCGCGAGGCAAGCTCCGGCCATCACGGAGCAGCCCGCCTCAGCCGAATCGCCGGTCGCGCCAGCGACCAGGCCCAGACCTGCCGCGTCGGGCGTAGTGGCCACGGCGGCTTCGGAATTGATCAAGCAGTTGACGAGCCCGGAAGGCCGTGAAGTGCGGCGCGCGCAGCTCCGGATGCTTCTGCCGCAGCAGTACCCCAATATCGGCAAGTGGCTGAATCTCTCGCGCGAAGAAGAGGACAAGCTGTTTGACCTGATCGCGAGACAGGAAGCCGAACGCTCGGAGGCAAGACTCGATCCGGCAATTCGCAACAACCCGGCGGCCCAGCAGGAAATGACGCGCAACCTGCAGGCAAAGCGCCAGGCCGATGACGCCGAACTGGCCGCACTGCTTGGCAACAAGTACCCGCAGTTCCAGGAGTACCAGCAGACCACAACCGTCCACCGCCAGGTCAGCCAGCTGCAGGCCATGGTGGGCTCCGGGGCCGATGGTCTGAGCGATGCGCAGGCCAGATCGCTGACCACGGCGCTGGTTGCCGAGCAGCTGCGCATCAACCAGGAGAGGAGCGGCACACCGCTTGTGGCGCAGGGACGGAGCCTGCAGGAGACCTTGCAGGAACAGCAGCGGCGCACGGCCGAGAACAATCGCCGCCTGCTCGATGTCGCAGCTTCGCAGCTCAATGCGCAGCAGCTCGAGGGCTATCGCAAGCTGATCGAGCAGCGGGAACGAGCCAGCAGTGTGGTGACCCGCGCCCTGGGCAACGCGGCCACGGCGGCGCCCGCTACGGATCGATGAACGACACCGTGCGCACTTCCATGCTCATGCGTGGCGGTGCGTCGGGAGCTGACTCCGGGTCGTTGAAGGCCGTGTGCCCGGTCCATTGCGGGCGTAGCGGGTCCGAATCATAGAGCTTGAAGGCAAGCATCTCGTCGGGCCGCATCTGGTGCACGTAGTACCAGCGATGGTTCGGATTGAAGCTGAGGTTGAACCCGTACAGCGGCGCGCGGTTGGGGTCATCCAGACCACCGCGGATCTCGCTCTCGTTGAGGTCATCAGCCAGCACCGTCGACGCATCGCATAGCGCGAGCGGCGTGCGATACACGGTGGTGATCGGCCGCCAGAAATTCATCAGCACCACACGTTTGCTGAACCAGTAATCGGCCAGCTCGCCCAGCAATGGACGGGCCATCTCCTCGATGGTGCGGCGGCCGTAATCCACATGCGCACCGAAGGCCGGCAGGCGCCCCTGCTTGAAGGCCGGGTCGTCACTGCGCGGCACCGGCCCGAAGGCCACGGCATGCGAGGCACCCAGGAGCTGTTTCGCCAGTCCGATCACTTCCGGATAGAAGACCTTCGCCACTTGCTCGGGATCGAAGAAATCCTTCACCGCGGTCACATGATTCAGCAACACGAAGCCATTGCGATCGATGGAGAGCTGGTCCTGCACCGAACGCGCATCGGTCAGGATCACTTCATGGTCTTCGCCCGGCCAGTACGACTTGTCGCGGTCGGCCGGATAGAAGATGGCGCGCTCGCCCTTGACCACATAGCGAATGTCGGAGCGGATCTGCTTCATAAGTGCGGCTTTATGTACACTGCAGCAGGGTCGAATACAACAAGAACAGTGCGGGGGAGCTCATGTCGCTGCAGAACATTCGCGAGCACATCAACGGCACGTCCATGCGACCTTGGCAGTGGATGGTGGTGGCGCTGGGTGTGCTGGTCAACATGCTCGACGGGTTCGATCTGCTGGCGGCCTCGCTGGTGGCGCCCATCCTGTCGCGTGAATGGCAGCTGGAGCCCGAGATGCTGGGCCTGCTGCTGGGTTCGAGCGGCTTCGGCACCATGTTCGGCGCCTTCCTGTTGTCGGCCATCGCCGATCTGTGGGGCCGCCGTACCGCCATCCTGATCAACCTGGCACTGATGAGTGTCGGCATGCTGGTATCCGCCACCGCCAGTTCCATCGAAGTGCTGATCGCCATGCGCTTCCTCACCGGCATGGGCGTGGGCGCCATGGCCGGCTGCGTGGGCGTCCTCATCTATGAATACAGCGCCGAACGCAGCCGCAATCTGGCGCTCGGCATGGTGGTGGTCGGGTACACCGTGGGCGTGGTGATCGGCGGCTACTTCGCGCGCCTGTTCCTGGGGCAGTTCGGCTGGGGCGCGCTGTTCGTGCTCGGCGGCGTACTCACCATCGTGTTGATCCCCACCATCTACTTCGTGATGCCCGAGTCGCTGGAGTTCCTGGCCGCGAGGCCAAAGGCCAACACGCTGGCGCGCTTCAATCGCTACCTCAGGCACCTGGACCTGCCGCCCGTCGATGCCGTGCCGCCGCCTCTGCCCGGCGCAACGAAGTCCAGCATCTGGGATCTGCTGCGCCCGCCCATCCTGTCGCGCCAGCTGCTGATGGGCGCGAGCTACTTCCTGTACATGATGTCTTCCTACTTCTTCCTGAACTGGAACAACAAGCTGACCACGGACGCCGGCTATTCCGATGCTGGCGGCCTGAACATTTCCATCCTCACCAATTACGGCGGCATCGTCGGTGGCGTGCTCATCGGCTGGCTGAGCAGCAAGCTGCCCTTCCGCAAGACGGCCACCGTCACGCTGATCGCGATGGGCGTGGCCATTGCGGCATTTGGTGCCGGCGCCAACAGCTATGCCTTCACGGTGGCCTGCTCGATGCTGATCGGGTTCTGCATTTTCGGCACGGCGGTGGTGATCTACGCCGCCGGCGCGGCAACCTTTCCGGCGCGCGTGCGTGCCACGGGCATGGGTCTGTCGATGGGTGCCGGCCGGTTCGGGTCCTTCCTCGGTCCATACCTTGCCGGCCTGATGCTGGGCGCGGACTTCGGCCGGATGTGGACCTGCATCCTGCTGGCCCTCCCGGTGATCGCCGGTGCCTTTGTGCTGCTCAGAGTGCCGCTGACTCCACTCAAGGACGAGTAGCGCCATGCAAGCCGAGGATGCCGCACCCTGTGTGACCGCGGCACTGCTGGAGCGCAATGCCGCGCTCTGGCCCGATCTGGTCGTGCTGAAGTTCGACAGCGGCGAGCGATTCAACTCGGTCGAATTGCTCGCGGCAGTGCGCGCCCGTGCCGCAGCGCTGCAGGCGCTGGGCGTGCAACAGCATGAATATGTGCTCAGCTGGTTCGCGAACGGCCCTGACGCGGTACTCAACTGGCTGGCGCTGAATCTGCTCGGCGCAGTGTACGTGCCGATCAACACCGCCTACCGCGGCAATCTGCTGCAGCATGTGATCGCCGCCAGCAACGCGTCGTTGATGCTGGCTGATGGCAAGCTGCTGGACCGGCTTGCCAGCGTCAGCACCAGTCGCCTGAAGCGCATCGTGGTCACCGGGCCCGTGCGCCAGGCGCCGCCGGGCATCGAACTGGTCGACGCCGCGGCACTGGCTGGTGATGCCGCGCATCTGCAGCCGCCGCGCGAGCGCGTGCAGCCCTGGCACACGCAGTGCGTGATCTTCACCTCCGGCACCACCGGTCCTTCCAAGGGTGTGCTGTGCTCCTACCGGCACACCTGTACGGCCGCAGTTGAATTCCGCCATGTCGGCCCCGGTGACACCAACCTGGTTGCACTGCCGATGTTTCACATCGGCGGCATCCTGGGCGTGAACTTCGCGTTGATCCACGGCGGCACTGCCGCCATCGTGGAGCGTTTTCGCACGCAAACGTTCTGGCAGACCGTGCGCGATCTCGGCGTAACGGCCACCGGCCTGCTGGGCACCATGGTGCAGTTCCTGATGCAGCAGCCGGTCGAGGATGGCGAGCGCGAGCACCCACTGAAGAGGGTGGTCATCGCCCCCTTTGGCGAAGAGGCACTCGCGTTTGCCGAGCGCTTCGGTGTCGAGGTTTTTACCGAATTCAACATGACCGAGTTGTCGGTGCCGCTGTGGGCGGGCCCCGAAGGCCTGCTGCGCGGCACCTGCGGCCGGCCGCGTGCCGGCGTGGCCCTGCGCCTGGTCGATGCCAATGACCAGGAGGTGCCGCAGGGTGAAATCGGCGAACTGATCCTGCGGCCCGACGAGCCCTGGACCATCACGCATGGCTACCTCAACGATCCGGAGGCCACCGCACACACCTGGCGCAATGGCTGGTTCCATACCGGCGACCTGTTTCGCCGCGACGAGCTGAACAACTACTTCTTCGTTGACCGCGCCCGGGACATGATCCGCCGCCGCGGCGAGAGCATTTCCTCGTTCGAAGTGGAAGCCGAGCTGCTGGCCTGTCCCGGCATCCGCGCCGCCGCGGCTGTACCGGTACCCGGGGATGGCGGTGAGTACGAAGTGCTGGCCGTGGTGTCGCTGCAGGAAGGCGCCAGGTTCGACCCCGCAGCGCTGATCAACTTCCTGCAACCGCGCATGGCGGCCTTCATGATTCCGCGCTACGTGCGCGTGGTCGAAGAGATGCCGCTCACGCCCACGCAGAAGATCGAGAAGCATGTGCTGCGCGCGCAGGGCATCACCCCGGACACCTGGGATCGCGGCACGGGAAAGCTGGCGCCACCGCAGGTCGACGCGAGCGTTGCCCGCACGGGTACCGGTCCGCTTGCTGGCATTCGCGTGCTGGAATTCGCCGGGCTGGGGCCCGCGCCCTTCTGCGCCATGCTGCTGTCGGACCTGGGCGCCGATGTGTTGTGCATCGATCGCCCGGGGGCGAAGTACGTCGCGAGCGACGTGGAGGCGCGTGGTCGTACGCGCGTGCAGCTGGATCTGAAGGATCCGGCGCAACAGGCGCAGGCACTGCTGCTGGCCGAGCGCGCGCACCTGCTGATCGAGGGCTTTCGTCCCGGCGTGATGGAGCGGCTGGGCCTCGGCCCGGATGTGGTGCTCCGGCGCAACCCACGGCTCGTGTATGGCCGCATGACCGGGTGGGGACAAAGCGGTCCGCTGGCCGGCAAGGCCGGCCACGACCTGATCTACCTCGCCCTCACCGGTGCACTGCACGCGATGGGTACGAAAGAGAAGCCCGCCATTCCACTGAACCTGATCGGCGACTTCGGCGGCGGCGCGCTGTACCTGGCTCTTGGCATGATGGCGGCTCTGCATCATGCACGCACCACCGGCAAGGGTCAGGTCGTCGACGCGGCCATGAGCGATGGCGTGATCTCGCTGATGGGCATGATCTATGGCGACTTCGCCGACGGCCGCTGGATCGATGAACGCCAGAGCAACACCATCGACGGCGCCGCGCCCTTCTACAATGTGTACCGCTGCCGCGATGGCAAGTGGCTGGCGATCGCCGCCATCGAGCCGCAGTTCTATCGCAACCTGCTGCAGGCGCTCGACGCGGGCGGCGTTGCCCTGCCGCTGCCATTGCCCCAGATGCTGGCCGCACAGTGGCAACGCAGCACCTGGCCTGAACAGCAGGCGGCCATGGCGGTCATCTTTGCCAAACGCACCCGCGACGACTGGTGCGAGCTGTTCGCCGCGCAGGATGCCTGCGTCGCGCCGGTGCTGAGCCTGGCCGAGGCTCCGCAGCACCCCCACAATCAGGCGCGGCAGAGCTTCGTCGAGCTCGAGGGCATCACGCAGCCGGCGCCCGCGCCGAAGCTGAGTGTCACCGCCGGCGCCGTGCGCAACCCGCCGCAGCTTGCGGCCATCGATATTCAGGCGGCGCTGCGGAAATGGGCATGAAGCGCAGCTTGCGTAGAATCCACATCCCATGACTTCCCGCGCAGCTGAACTCATCGAATCACTGGGCCTGAAGCCGCACCCGGAAGGCGGTCATTACGCCGAGGTGTTCCGCTCGCCGCATCGCGTGCAGACTGCGCGCGGCGAACGCAGCGCGCTGACCACCATCGACTTCCTGCTCGCCCGCGGCGAGTTCTCGGCCTGGCATCGCGTGAGCTCGGATGAGGCCTGGCATCTGCTGGAAGGCGGACCATTGCGGCTGCACGTGATCGCCGCGGATTTCAGCAGCGTCGAGACCATCGAGCTTGGCATCACGTTGCGGCGCCATGTCGTACCCGCCGGCGCATGGCAGGCCGCCGAAGCCATCGGCGACCTGGCCTATGTGGGCGCCACCGTCGGGCCAGGCTTCGAGTTCGCGGATTTTTCCTTCGGACGCGATGACCCGGCGCTGCGCGATGCCGTGCCGCGTCTCGCGCCACAAATGCAGCGCTTGTTCTGATGCACGCCGTCATCTTCGCACTCCAGGAGGGAAAGCCATGATCAACCGCCGCGCCCTGTTGACCAATGCGATCGCCACTGCAGCAACCCTGGCGACGGCGCCTGGTGCAATGTCCAGTGAAGAGAAGGCGCGGCTCCGCCTGCGCAGGATCGGCCATACCGGCATCACATGGGGCCATGCGGCGGAGGATGCACCCAATGCCATTCGCGATATCGGGGCGCTCGGCTATCAAGGCTTTGAATCCTTCGGTGACGTTCTGGAGGCATGGGAAGAGCGCGGCGGCCTGCAGTCGCTGCTGCAGGACAACCAGTTGCCACTGGTTGCGGCCTACTGCCCTTTCAACCTCACCGACCCTGCCAGGCGCGCGGAGCAGATCCTGAAGGCCGTGCGCTGGGGAACACTGATTTCCAGCTACGGCGGCCAGGTCGCCGTCATCGGCCCGGACTCTGTCGATCGCAAGACGTTCGACTTCGGTGCCCATCGTGCCGACATCATCGCTGCGCTCAACAACATCGGGCAGGTGATGACTGACGCCGGCATCAAGGCTGCGCTGCAACCGCACACCGGCTCCTGCATCCAGACGCGCGATGAAATCCGGGACGTGATGGAAAGCGCCAACGCGCGCGACGTGAAGCTGTGTCCCGACACCGGCGAGCTGCTGGCGGCCGGCGTCGATCCGCTGGCCACGATCAAGTACTTCGCCGACCAGGTCGCGCATGTACATATCAAGGACTACAACGGCGGCAAGCAACACGACGGTTACGCGCCGGTCGGCAAGGGAAAGCTCGACCTCGCGCCCATCATGGATGCACTGGAGGACCTGCCCGCAGGGTTCATGGTGATGGCGGAACTGAACCCCGACCCCGACAGGAACAAGCGTGACCCCACGACACCGCGGCGCGCAGCCGAGCAATCGAAATCGGCGTTCGAAGCGCTGGGTTACCGGTTCCGCAGCTAGCCCGCGTTACTGCTGTGGGAATGGCCGGCAACGAATCGTTTCGCTTTCCCGGTGCGCGGCGGCGTGACGGTGGTGTTCGAGCACTATCCCGTGTCGCTACGCATGCCATCGCATGGGGTGGCCAGGCTCAGTGGTTGCTCGTATTGTGGGCGTACTGGATAGACAGGCATCGCCATGCAAAAACCTGAAATCAGATTCGACAACAGCGCCGGTTACGAGCGTTACATGGGGGTATGGAGCCGGCTGGTGGGCAATGCCTTCCTCGACTGGCTGGCACCGTCGCCCGGTCTGCGCTGGCTCGATGTCGGCTGCGGCAATGGCGCGTTCACGCGCCTGCTTGCCAAGCGCTGCGCACCCGCATCGCTGGATGGAGTGGACCCGGCCGTCAAGATGCTGGACTACGCACGCGAGGTTCCCGAACTGGCCGCTGCCCACTTCCGCCAGGGCGATGCCATGGCGCTGCCCTACCCGGCCGGCAGCTTTGATGTTGCCGTGATGCCGCTGGTGATCTTCTTCGTGCCCGATCCGACCAGAGGCGTGGCCGAAATGGCGCGCGTGGTACAGGCCGGCGGCATGGTCACGGCCTACGGCTGGGACATGGTCGGGGATGGCTTTCCATTCAGCGCAGTGCGCGACGAACTCTGCGACATGGGCTTCGCCACGCCCGAGCCGCCGAGCCGCGATGCCTCGCGGCCGGAAGTGATGCAAGGGCTGTGGGAAGCGGCCGGCCTCACGGCCATCGAGTCGCGCACATTCACCGTCGAGCGGACCTTCACGGATTTCGACGATTACTGGTCAACGGTGCTTGGCGGGCCCAGCACCAGCGCTTCATTGCGCGAACTCAAGCCCGATGGCGTCGCGCAATTGCAGGCGCGCCTGCGCAAACGCCTGCCGCCGGACGCCAGTGGGCGCATCACCTACAGTGCGCGCGCCAACGCCATCAAGGGTCGTGTTCCCGATTGAACCGGGCCGGGCATTACGCGCGTCGCGCCAGCCAGGCCGCAGCGGCCAGAACCAGTGCAATGCCGGCCAGTGCAATGCCGATGAACGGCGCACCGGGCAGACGCGCGGCCTGCTGCGCCGTGGCTCCCACCTGATCGGGCAGACCCAGCAGCACTGTTCCCAGTTCCGACATGGAAGTCGTGAGCGCGAGTGGAGCCAGCAGCCAGGCCGCTGCCATCGCGACGACGCACACCAGCAGCATGAGCCCCACGCGCCGCACGCGTTGCCGGCGCCGCCGAAGCGCAACACCGGCGGCCAGCGCTGCCACGAAGTGTTCGTCCGCGCCGACCACTGGTGCCTGCGCGAAGGCGCGCTTCAGAATGTCGTCGGATGGCTCGCTCATCGGTCCTCCTCGCCCAGTAGTGCACGCAGCTGCGCGGCGCCACGGGCGACATGCGACTTCACCGTGCCCAGCGGCCAGCTGGTGGTCGCGACGATCTCAGCATGACTCATGCCTTCGGCATGGCACAACACCAGGCACAGGCGTTCGGCCGGTTTCAACAGCGCGAGCAGACGATCCAGATCAATGGCCATGCTCGGGTCGGTGCCAGTCGCCGGCAAGGCGGCATCGGCAGGCTGCTCGCCGATCGGCAGCTCGTAGCGCCTGCGCCGATCCTGCAACCAGGTGTTCACGGCGAGACTGCGCAGCCAGCCCCCGAACGCGGCCGGCTCGCGCAGCTGCGGCAGCTTCTGCCAGGCCGCAATCAAGGTCTGCTGCGCCAGATCATCAGCCAGCGCCCCGTCGCGGCACAGCCGGCGCAGCAATGAGCGCAGCCATGACTGCCGGCGCCGCACCAGTTCCGCAAAGGCGTCGTCATCACCGCCCGCAGCCAGCACTGCAACAGTGGCCTCGGCGGCGGAGGACAGATCTGCCCTCGCTCGGACATGACTCACCGAATGTCTTCACCAGCTGCAGGGGCACTCTCGTTGCCGTTGGCGCGCATGCGGCGCACGACCCATGACGAGCTGATCAGGCCAAGCCCGAGGCAGCTCACGATGCCGCCGCCGGCAGACATGCCCAGCAATGCGTCGGGCTCCATGCGGCCGATGAACTGCGCGCCGACGAACAGCCCGATGCCGAGAAACAGGCACACGGTGCCGACAACGGCCAGGCCGCGGGCGGTGCCTTCCGGGGTCGGCTTCCAGGACCGCAGGGGCGCACAGGCCCGAAAGAGCTGTTCCATCATTTCCCTGTCCAGCGGCGTGCCCCGCTCCGCGAAGGCCCGCAGGGTAATCTGCCGCTCCCGCTCGATGCGAATGCGCGACCAGACCCTGAAAGCTGCCCAGCCGAAGATGCCCAGCCAGAAAACGAAGCCCAGCCAGGGGAAAGGTTCTTGAAACTCGGTCATTTTCGGATCCTCCGCCGCCAAACGAGTGCGGCTTCACAGGGAAAGATGCGCGTTGCAGTGCGATTGGATGCAAGACCCCTATAATCGGGGGCGATTTCACCACATTCATGGACCGTGAAATCATGCCGGACAAGGACAAGCACAGGACAGAGAAGCCCAGCGGGCACGTGCGCCACGACCCAGGTGGGCGCGCGGTCTGGCAGTGGGCGATCGATTCCGGCAAGCACGCGATCGAATCCACTTCGCGGTTGTTGCAGAAGCTCGATCTCACGAACCTCAAGTTTCTGGACTACGACGAAATAGAGAAGCAGGAAAAGGCGGATCGCGAGCGCACCGAGAATCCCGAGCGGCCGATACCCACTTTCGGCGGCGAGCGTGAAGTCGACCCGAGCGCCGGCAAGCAGGGCTTTGATCCCTACAACACGCGCACGCCAGTCGGACGAGGCACACCACCCAGGAAGCCGCCGGTTCGACCCAAGCCGCGCGTCACCCAGCCGGCGAAGCCCGCCGCCAAGCCCGGCTTCTTCTCCAGACTGTTCGGCGGCAAGTAACGCTAGTCCTGCTCCGCGGTGAACCCGCGGCACACCACCGCCAGCTTGTTGCCATCCGGGTCGCGCACGTAGGCGGCGTAGAAATCCGGGTTGTACTGCAGGCGCAGGCCCGGCTCACCCTCCGAAGTGCCACCATTGGCCAGCACCGCCGCATGAAACGCGCGCACCGCGGCCCAGCTCGTCGCGCGCAGCGCGATCATCGTGCCGTTACCGGGCGCGGGAGGCTTTCCATCGAAGGGTTTGCACACCCACAGCGCATCCTGCTCACGGCCCTGGTCTGCATACAGACCCCAACCGGCCCAGTTCTCCCAGTCCGGCTCGCCGGCAGTGATGCAGCGCCTGTGGCCCAGCGTTGCCATCACCGCATCGTAGAAACTTTTCGCGCGGTCCAGATCGCTGGTGCCAAGACAGACGTAGGCGAACAGGGGTCGATTCATGGTTCCACTCATGGACAGCAGGTTGCGGAAGCGGCATGGTACTCCCCACAAATGGCGCCCAGATGCTGGGCGCATCGGGGGAAACATGGGATCGATTCGCAAGCTGGTTCTGCCGGTGACGGCCGTGGTCTTGTTGATGTCTGCGTGCTCGAAACCACCGGAGCCGCCTCCCCCGCAGGGCCAGGTCGATGCCGCCCGCATCCAGGCCGCCGAAGGCAATGCCGAATGGCTCACCGTGGGTCGCACCTATTCCGAACAGCGCTACAGCCCGCTGACGCAGATCAACCGTGACAACGTCGGCACGCTGGGCCTGGCCTGGTACTACGAGTTCGACGCCAACACCGATCGCGGCATGGAAGCGACACCAGTGGTGGTCGACGGGACCATCTTCGTCTCCACCAGCTGGTCGAAGGTGGCTGCTCTGGATGCGAAGACCGGTGCGCTGAAGTGGTTTCATGACCCGAAGGTGGATGGCCAGAAGGCCCGCGAGGCCTGTTGCGACGTGGTGAACCGCGGCGTGGCGGTGTGGCAGGGCAAGGTGTACGTCGGCGCGCTGGATGGAAGACTGATTGCGCTCGATGCGAATACCGGCAATGAAGTGTGGTCGACGCAAACCACCGACCCCGCCTGGCCCTACACCATTACCGGCGCACCACGCGTGGCCAAGGGCAAGGTGTTCATCGGCAATGGCGGCGCGGAGCTGGGCGTGCGCGGATATGTATCGGCCTACGATGCCAACAGCGGTGAACTGGCATGGCGCTTCTTCGTCACGCCGAATCCGGAAGACAAGCCGGACAACCAGCCCTCCGACAAGCCACTCGCCGACATCGCCCGCCAGACCTGGAATGGCACGGGCTGGAAGCAGACCGGCGGTGGTGGCGCGTCATGGGATGCCATCGTGTACGACCCGCAGACCGACCTCCTCTATATAGGCACCGGCAATGGCTCACCGTGGAGCCATCAGGCGCGCTCGGACGGCAAGGGCGACAACCTGTTCCTCTCTTCCATCGTCGCAGTGAAGCCGGACACCGGTGAATACGTTTGGCATTACCAGACCACGCCCGGCGACAGCTGGGACTACACCGCCACGCAGCCCATCATGACTGCGGACCTCACCATCGACGGCGAGAAGCACCACGTGGTGATGCAGGCGCCGAAGAACGGCTTCTTCTATGTGCTGGACGCCGCCACCGGCAAGCTGTTGTCGGCCGACAAGTACGCCGCCGTGAACTGGGCCGAGAAGGTGGATGTGGCCACTGGCAAGCCGGTAGTCAATTCACAGGCGCGCTACGGCAACAAGGCCACGCAGCTTTCGGTAGGTCCCAATGGTGGTCACATCTGGCAGCCGTGGGCGTTCAATCCCACCGAAGGCCTGGTGTACATCCCGGTGCATCGCGACTCCTTCAGCTACCAGAACGATCCGAACTGGAAGTTCGTGCAGGGCCGCTGGAACCTGGCGCAGGGACCGAGCGCGGGCTTCACGCAGCCGCGCCCGGCACCGCCCGCATTCAAGTTGTCGGCGAGTGGCGAAGCTGCGATGGCGGACCTGCCGGCAGCAGGCGGCTTCCTCGTTGGCTGGGACCCCGTGGCGCGCAAGCCGCGCTGGACGGTATCGCAGGACACGCAGTGGAATGGCGGCGTGGTCGCCACCGCCGGTGGCCTCGTGTTCGGCGGCGCCGACAAGACATTCAATGCCTATGACGCTAAGACCGGCGAGAAGCTGTGGACCGACAACACGGCTGCAGCCGTGATGGGCGGCCCGGCCACCTATGAAATCGACGGCGAGCAATACATCGCGGTGTCCGTCGGCTATGGCGGCGCCAACGCGATGATCGGCGGTCGTTTCCCGCGTCGCCCGAATCGTCTGTACGTCTACAAGCTCGGGGGCACCGTGAAGGCGCCGGAGTTCGCGCCCGCGCAGGAATTGCCGCCGCTGGACTTCAGCAAGGTCGAGGCGTCAACGGGTAACGCGAAGCATGGCGGCGAACTGGTGGTGCAATGGTGCATGTCCTGCCACCTGCCCGGTGTCGGCGCGTTCACGCCGGACCTCACGCGCTCAGCCACGTTGCACACCGCCAAGGCCTTCGCGGATGTGGTGCACGGCGGCGCGCTGCGCGGGCGTGGCATGGCAAGCTTCCGCCAGTGGTTCAGCACGGAAGACGTGGAAGACGTGCGCGCCTGGTGGCTCGACCAGGCGAAGCAGATGCAGGCGGCGAACTAGGGAAGCCTGTCGCGCTCAGGCAACGCGTCCCGGAACGCCTCGGACGTCTTCCACCCCGGCACCGGCGGCGTGTAATCGGGCCGCGGCGTATGCACGGACTCTTCCACCAGCTGCATGCGGTGGATGTAGCGCGGGCAGTTCGGAAAGATGCGCTCGGCCTTCACCTCCACCACGAACACCGCGCCGGCATGCGTCGCCGCGCGCGCGGCGTCATGGATGATGCGCGCGCGGCCATTCACCCGCAGGCGCTTCTGGTTCTCGAAGTCGATGAACAGCAAGGCCACCTGTGCATTGACCAGCACATTGCCCCAGCTGCGATACATGCCGTTGCCGTCGTAGTCGGGAATCTCCAGCGTATTGCCATCGACCACGCGCACGAAGCCCGGCGCACCGCCCTTGTAGGAACAGTCGGGGCTGCCCGCGCCATCGGCAGTGGCCAGGAAGAAGAAGCGGCAGCGCGCGATGAACGCGCGGTCCTCTTCCGTGAACTGGTGGCGCAGCGTGACCTCGGCGAGCCGGTCGGCAAGGCGGCGCGTGTCGCGCGCATCCTGCAGTTCGCGCATGCCGGCGTGGTAGATCTCCGTATCGCCCATGTTCCGGACTCACCCTGCTGGCTGCGAGGGCGCTACATCAGCACACGGCGGGCCCCGCGGCAATCCCGCCCTGGCTTAGACTGCAGGCGAGTGACGTACCGGGGGAGATCTTGGAAAGCGTCCCGCCCAGTTCACCAGCCAGCTTCCGGGAGTTCTACCCGGCATACCTCGCCCAGCATGCGAACCGCGTGTCGCGCCGGCTGCATTTCGCGGGCACCAGTGTGTCACTGGGTTTTCTGGTGCTGACCATCGCCACGCGCAACGCATGGTGGTTCGCGGCCGGCCTCTTCCAGGCCTATGCGCTGGCCTGGATCGGCCACTTCTTCTTCGAACGCAATTTGCCCGCGACCTTCCGCCATCCCCTGTGGAGCTTCGCCGGGGACTGGCGCATGTGGTGGGACGTGCTGCGCGGACGGATCCGGCTCTAGTGGCGGCGCCACGCTCGAACGGAACCGGCCGCAGCTGCTGCTACCAGCAGCGCGGCCGACCCCGGCGCCATCCTGTTCTTCTTGTTGTGCTGTGCCCTTCCCCCCGAAAACGCTAGAGGCCCGCCGGCGCCTCCATGGTCACATCGCGCACCTGGTCGCTCATGCCCTGCTCCCAGGTGCTCCAGCCGGCGTTCATGCCATAGGGCGCCTTCTGCAGGAAGGCGTCGATCTTGGTGATCAGGCCCTTCTCGATCTTGAAGATCTCGGCCAGCTGCCAGGTGTGCGGCTGCACCGGACCGGCTACCACTTCACGGCCGCTCGGCGTGGTGAACCTGCGCGTCTCGCCACCCGAGTGATCGAAGAAGCCGAACGCGAACACGATGCCGCGCTCCTGGTCGATGGCCACGAAGCGGCGGTCACGCACGCGGTTCACGAAGTGGATCAGCCCGGACTGGAACTGCTCCAGGCAGGTCCACTGCCCCGAATACACGGTCGCCGTCTTCGGATCGGACTTGGTCTGGCCCGGCGGGACCGGCGCGTTGGTGGCGCGGCCGCCGTTCTCGTGGCGGTCGCACTCCGGCGCGAACGGGTAGTCGCCCTTGCCATCATTCTTCTGGATGCCGCTGAAATACTTGTTGCCCTGGGTCACCAGATCCGAACGCGACATGCGCTCGTTCACGGGCACGGCCTGCAGGTACTTCGGATGCGTGGCCATGTTGTCGACGGTGTTGTAGGTGCGGTTCGGGTTGTCGCCCGAGCCACGCACGACGATCTGCTCGATCTCGGTGATCTCGTTGTTGCGCACCCGCAGGCGCAGCGCGATCAGCGAGCCGTTGAACTGCGCCGGTTCGCGGTGGTCCTCCTGGATGGTGGCCAGCACCGCCACGGAGCCGGCCGGCACGTCGGTGACGAACAGCCGGTACTTGCCCTTGGCCTTGGCCGTGTTCCACAGCCCGTCGCCGATCAGCAGACGCTGTCCGTCTTCGGTGAATTTCACATTGGGCGAGATGGGCACCAGCTTCGGATTGTTGGCGATGACCGCATCAAAGTATTTTTCGACGAAGCCTTCGAGACAGGCCCGGTCACAGGCCGGTTGGGCGGCCGCAGCAGCATTGGCAACAGTGATTGACGCCAATCCCGCCAGGCACAGCGCCGGCAGCGAGTTCTTGCGCATGAAATTCCCCCGAATTATTTGGAGCGGGCGATTCTGCACCAACCGGTGAGGAGTCGCCAACTGCCCCGCATCGGCGCACGCCGGCAGGGCTGTCAGAAGGCCGGGGGTGCCTGTTTCAGCTGGCCCTTCAGCGCTTCACCATCCTCCGGGACCAGGCGGTGCTCCTCCACGGCCCGGTCCACCGCTGCGTTGAAGCGGCGCAGGTACTCGGCACGGTCCTTGTACAGGCGTTTGAGTTTCGCAGTGTCAAATGGCTGCACCTGGCCGGTTTCGGAACAGACCGCGGCAGCGCGCTCGCCCGTACCCCGCGATGAACTGTGGCTCGCGTAGATGGCCAGCGGCTCATCCAGCTGCGGCAGGCGCCAGCCACCGCTGGCATTGCCGGCTTCGTCATGGCGCGGTCCACCATCATCGAGGGTTTCGATGCGCGGCAGGCTCGGCATCGTGCGTGCATCGGCGAGCGCTTCCGCGTATTGCTGCCAGATCGCATTGAAGACCAGCCCCACCGGCAGGTCACTGGCAGGTTCCACACACAGGTCGGCAGGCAGCGGCGCAATGCCCGCGATCTGCAGGTCCGCCGCAGCCGGCATGCCGGCAGGCCAGCGACCCTGATGCGCGGCGCCGGGAATCTCGAACAGGCGGAACACATCCTCCGGCGCGTCGCTGTCGGCGCGCCGCAGCGCCGGAGCCAGGTTGAAATCCCCTTCGGTCATCACGGTGACAAAGGGCACATCACGCGGCAGCGCGCCGCGACGCGGATCGTCGGCGGAAAGTGGCGCCGCGCACTGATTGATCGGCACCGACAGATGCGCACCCGCCGCATTCAGGTAGCCATCGTAGACGGGCGCGCCGTCACCACGCCGCTGCACGTCATGCAGCGCATTGACGTAAGTGGTGACATACGCGCCGGCCTCGCCATATCCGGCAGCAAGCACGAAGCGCGGGTTCAGCTCCAGCAGGGGATTCTCCTTGCTGGAGCTGCGCAGCAATGCGCCGACCTGCGCGATCAGATCCCACGCCAGGCCGGTTTCCGTATCCGGTGGGTAGGCGCGCAGATCGGTCGACCCGGAACGACAGTCGGCTGGCTGCACATGATTGAAGCTCAACGTGCTGTAGCGCACCTGATCAAAGCGGCGCAATGCGGCCGCGGCCGCGGGCCGCACCGTGACACCGACCCACACATCGCCATGGCGCAGAAACTGCTGCGACGAAAGCCCCCACAGGGGTGCGCGATCGTGCAGATCGCCGGCATCGAGCAGCTCGACCACCACCAGGCCGCTGAACTTGCGCGCATCGGTGGGACGGCGCACCAGGACGCGCGTCGTCCAGGGAACCGCGGCCGCGAGCACGCTCAGCTGAGTGCTGCGCCCATTGGTGGTCCAGTCGTAGATGTTGGCGAGGCCACTGACCAGGTATTCGGCCTCTGCATAGCCGGCCGTCTTGAGTGCCACCGGCCGTTCGGCCCGTTCCGCGGCAAGAAAAGGCCGATTGGTCGCACTCACCGCCAGCGGCCTGGCGCGCGGAGTTGCCACAAGCTGGGGTTCCGCGGCATGCGCGCAGCGAGCCAGCCACATGATCGCCAGAATCACGGGAACCCAGAACCAGAGCCAGCGGAACGAAGAGCTACGCGCCATCGCCGGGCACTACACTAGGACAACTTCGCAATGTCAACGAGAGCGCGCCGTGACTGATCCGCTGATCCAGAATTTCGCCACCTTCATCGAACGCTCGCTGGAGCGACCTGGTGCGTCAAAGCGCATCCAGGTGGAAGACATCTCGCTGCACTACCTGGAATGGCAGGGTCCACCCGGCGCCCCGACGCTGCTGCTGCTGCACGGCTATCTGGCCCATGCGCACTGGTGGGATTTCGTCGCCCCCTGGCTCGCCACCCGGTACCGCGTGATCGCTCCGGATTTCGGCGGCATGGGCGACAGCGGCCAGCGCGAGCGCTACAGCTATGCGACGTTCAACGCCGAAATCACCGGGTTGATCGAGGCGCTGGGCCTGGCCGGCTGCATCGGCATCGGCCACAGCTTCGGCGGCCGCGCCCTGCTCTATGCCTGCGCCGCGCGCCCGGACCTGTTCGCGAGTGCAATCGTGGTGGACTCGCGGCTCGGCACACCGAGCGACCCGGTGCGTGGCTTCGACGAGGAATGGCGACCGAAGAAGCGCTACCCGGATGCGAACGAGGCCCTGCGGCGCTTCGTCCTCAAACCCATCGAGCCCGCACCCGCGGCTGCCTTGCGTCACCTGGGACAGATGTCCATCCGCAAGGAACCCGAAGGCTGGACGTGGAAATTCGACGAGAACGTCACGCGCGTGTTCCAGAACCGCGGCCTTGCCGGGCCCGGCGTGGATGATCACGCCGTGCTCACCGGGCTGCCCACGCGAGTCGACTTCATCTACGGCGAAGACAGCAAGGTGGTGACCCCCGCGCGCGCGGCGCACCTGGCCGATTGCCTGCCCAATGTGCGCTCGGTGACGCAGATCCCCTGCGGCCACCACCACCTGCCCATCTCGCAGCCGATAGCGCTGGTGACCGCGTTGCGGCTGCTGCTCTAGGAGTCGCGCAGCGTATCCAGGTGCATCAGGCGCCGGATCAGCGGCGCGATGGCCAGCATCACCACGCCGAGGCCGATGGCCATCCAGCCAACTCGCGTGTAGACGGCAAGCACGTTTTCCAGACCCGCGCCTTCACCGCCAGTTGCCGCGGAAATCATGCCCGCCGCGAAATTGCCGGTGGCCGAGGCGAAGAACCACGCGCCCATGATCAGGCTGGCCAGGTGTGCCGGTGACAGACGGTTCATCGCCGACAGGCCCACCGGTGACAGGCACAGCTCACCGGTGGTGTGAATCAGGTAGATCAGGAAGATGAAGATCACCGGCGTGAGGTTGCCGACACCGGCGGCCTTGGCGCCGGCAACCAGCACCAGGAAGCCCAGCCCCACCTGCACCACGCCGAGGGAAAATTTGGTCGGCGCCGAGGGCTCGAGCTTGCGACGCCCCAGCCAGACCCACAGCCATGCGAACACCGGCCCGAGCAGCACGATATAGACGGCGTTGATGGACTGGAACATCGAGGCCGGCACGTTCCAGCCAAACAGGTGACGGTCCACCGAGCGATCCGTGAACAGATTCAGCGAGGAACCGGCCTGTTCGAACAGCGCCCAGAATGGAATCTGCGCAATGATCAGGTACAGCGCGGCGATGATGCGGTCACGATCATCCTTCGGCAGCTTGAATACGGCCGTGTACAACACATAGCCGACCACCAGAAAACCCGCGACACCCAGCAACGTGCCGACCACCTTCTGGTACTGCAGCAGCATCCACACCAGGCCAACCGCCAGGATGCTCACCAGGTAGATGATCCACTCGAACTTCAGGCCGAACTTCGGGGAATGCAGCCGCTGTGGATCGGGCGCTTCCCCATGCCCCATCAACAGCGGCTTGCCGCGCGCAAAAACCACGAGACCGATCAGCATGCCGACGCCGGCTGCGCCGAAGCCGTATTTCCAGCCATAGGTCTGGCCGAGGTAACCGGCAATCAACGAACCGAGCGCGGCCCCGGCATTGATGCCCATGTAGAAGATCGTGTACGCCGGATCGCGGCGGATGTCGGTGCGCGGATAGAGCTGGCCCACCATCACCGAGATGTTGGCCTTCAGGAATCCGCTGCCGACGATGATGAACGACAGCGCGAGCCAGAAGATGTTCACCGTGGCGGACTGCTGCCCGCCATCGCCCTCGAAGGCCATCAGGAAGTGGCCGATGGTCAGAACCACCGCACCGAACAGCACCGCCTTGCGCTGCCCGAGGTAACGGTCGGCCATGTAGCCGCCGATGACCGGCGCCACGTACACCAGCGCGGTGTAGGCGCCATAGATGACCGAAGCCTGCTCGTCGGAGAACAGCCAGTGCTGCACCAGATAGAAGATGAGCAGCGCCCGCATGCCGTAGTAGGAGAAGCGCTCCCACATCTCGGCGAAGAACAGCACGAACAGCCCGCGTGGATGCCCCAGGATGGTTCTTTGTTGTTCTTCTGCGTAGGGGTTGCTCGACATGGGCTTTGAAACTCCCTGACTAGTGGTCTCGCTTGCCGCTGGCGCTGATGCGTTCCAGTATGCCCATCATCACCGCGGAGACCACGAAGGTCAGGTGAATGATCACGTACCACATCAGGTTGCTGGTTCCGGTCCCCTTCTCATCCCCGATGTACCGGTCCACTTCCATGAACACGCGCAGCAGGTGGATCGAGGAGATGGCCACGATGGACGCGGCCACCTTCAGCTTCAGCGTGGTGGCATCGAGCTTGCCGAGCCAGCCGAGCTTCTCGGTGCTGTCCTCCGCGATGTCCATCTTGGAGACGAAGTTCTCGTAGCCCGAGAACATCACCATCACGATCAGGCCGGCGACCAGCGACAGGTCCACCAGCGCCAGCAGCGACAGCACGACCTCTGCCTCGGTCCACACGAGCACATGCGTGAATGCGTGGTACAGCTCCTCGAAGAACTTGATGCCGAGGACCACCAGGGCCACCGACAGTCCGAGGTAAACGGGCGCCAGCAGCCAGCGGCTGGCGAAGAACAGGCGTTCGACGGTACGTTCAAGCATGGGGCTGGATTATAGGTGCGCCACCGGCACAACGGGCATGCCCACGGCAAGTTCGGTTCCCTCGCCGGCCACGGCATAGGCATTGCGGCCAAACACCACGCCGCGCAGCGCCTGGTCATGTCGGTAGGTCTTCAGCGTCTGCAAGGGTTCCTCGCCGTCGCGTTCGCCGCGCAGCGGGTCGATGGTGGTGATCACGCAGCGCGTGCAGGCCTTGGTGAGCCGGATGCGCGCCGGGCCGATGCCGATCCCGGTCAACGCGTCCTCGCCATACGGCGCGAGCCCGCCGAGCAGCAGGTTGGGACGAAAGCGCTGTACCGGCAGGTCCCGCCCGACGCGCGCCGACAGATCGGCAATCGAGCCTTCCGACAGCACCAGCAGCGGATAGCCATCTGAGAATCGATTCGGCACATCGCGCCCCCCGGTCCAGTCATGGTTCGAGAGGCGCGGGCGGCGCCGGTCGAAACGCACCAGGCGCAGCGGCCGGCCGAGCCAGTCGGAAAGAAATCCCGCGACTTCATCACCGGCGTCAAAGGCTGCACAAACCGAGCGCCAAACCTGCACCTCACGCGACTCGCCTTCATGGGCCAGCGGCAATGACGGCCCAGGGCCTGATGGGTTGGAAAGCTTCAGCAGGCCGTCTTCAATCGCGGTGGCCAGCAGCGCGAGCCGCGCTTCCTCGCGCTGCGTCACGAAGCGGCCGCCGGCATCGACGATCAGCCATTCGCGATCGTGCTCGAGACCATGCGAACCCAGTGTGGCACTGGCAACGGCGATGCCGGCCGCGGATTTGACAGGATGAATGAAGAGCCCGGCGAGCGTGATGCTCATGAAGCGGGGCGGACTGCCTCAAGTGCGCGGCTCTTGGCGTCCGCGCCTGCCGTCCCACCGTGTTCGGCAGACTCGAGGCCCGCGACGCAGCGCTCCAGATAGCCGCGCAGTTCGGACACTTCCTTCGCGGAGAGCTGCGAGAGCATCTGCGTCATCACCGGTCCGCCGGCACAGCGGGCCGATTTCAGGCGCTCGCGTCCGAGCGGCAGTACATACCAGCGATCCGCGCGGCGGTTGTGCGGATCGGGGCGGCGCTCGATGGCCCCTTCGGATTCGAGGCGCCGGAGCAACCCGGTCATCGTCTGCGCGGTGACCAGCAGGCGCTTGGCCAGCCGCGCTCCGGGGATGCCCGGCTCCTGCTCCAGCTGGTCCAGCACCACGAGGTGCGCGAATGAAACATCGGTACTGCGGCGAAGCCGCTCATCCACCTGGTGCCGGAATTGATGCATCAGGCGCTTCAGCAGGTAGCCGATCTGCTCGTCCGGCGAACGATCGCCCGGTCTGCTGGTCTGGACCATTTACATCCCCATTTGTACCTTGCCAGTGGTAAGGCACCTGATATTCTATCAGTCACCTGATATTGCACAAGGTATCAGGCTCGCCCTTACAGATTTTGCCGCTCACTTCCCGGACGATTGCCCCCTCATGCGTTCACGCCAAGCCAGACCCTACCTTGTCCTGCCTCTGATTGCCGCATCACTGATCGGTGGCTGCGGTCGTGGTGCGCCGGGGCAGCCGAACACTTCCGGCCCACCCATGGCAGCCGCTTCAGTGCTGACCATTACCACCACCACGGTCACACCCCGGCAGCTGGTGCGCATGGTGCCGGCAACCGGCTCCATCTTTGCGTGGCAGGAAGTCGTCATCGGCGCAGAAGTCGGTGGCTATCGCGTGGCCGAGGTGCTGGTCGATGTGGGTTCGCATGTCACCAAGGGCCAGCCGCTGGTGCGCCTGTCCACCGACATGCTGGATGCCGACCTGAATTCGAAGCGCGCCGCGCTGCGCAGTGCCGAGGCCGCCGAGGTCAACGCCGCGGCAGCGCTGCGTCGCGGTGAATCCGTGTCTACTGCTGGCGCCCTGTCGGCGGCAAATCTCGACCAGCTGAAGGCCGACCACATCGCAGCCCAGGCGCGCGTCGACACGGCCAGGTCCGACGTGAGCACCGCCGAGCTGCGGCTGCGCTATGGAACGGTCGTCGCACCGGATTCCGGCACCGTCACTTCGCGCACCGTCACGGTCGGCCAGATCGCGCAGGCCGGCGCCGAAATGCTGCGCATGCTGCGCCAGGACCGCGTGGAGTGGCGCGCCGAAGTTCCCGAAGCGCTGCTTGGCCAGATCAGGGCTGGCCAGTCCGTGCAGGTTTCCGCAGTGGATGGCACCGTGCTGCAGGGCCGGGTGCGCACCGTCGCGCCGACCATCCAGACGAGCAATCGCACCGGCCTCGTGTACGTGGATATCACGGGCAGCAAAGCGCGCCCCGGCATGTTCGCGCGCGGCGAGATCGCCGTCGGCACCGGACCGGCGCTGCTCGTGCCCGTAATCAGCGTGGTCACGCAGGACGGCTACAGCTACGTGTTTGTCCTGCGCGACGACAAGACCGTGGAGCGCCGGCGAGTGACGCAGGCCGGCGTGTTCGGTGACAACCTGGAGGTTGCCGACGGCCTCAAGGCCGGCGAAGTCATTGCGGTCAAGGGTGCAGGTTTCCTGAAGGATGGCGACACGGTGACTGTGGCCGACAACGCCCCCGCAGAACCGATGGTCAGCGCCGCCCAGACAACGCCATGAACTTCGTTACGTGGTCCATCCGGAACCCTGTTCCGGTCATCATGATGTTCATCCTGCTGGTGGCGGGCGGCCTGATCAGCTTTCCGAAGCTGGCCGTACAGGACCGGCCTGACGTCGCCTTTCCCTACGTCATCGTTTCCGTCAGCTACTCGGGCACCCCGCCCTCGCAGATGGAGACCGAGATCACGCGCAAGGTCGAAGACGCGGTCTCCAACATCGTCGGCATCGAGCACATCACTTCCACGGTCAGCCAGGGCAACTCGAACACCAACATAGAATTCGAGTTCGGCACGGATCTGTCCCAGGCGATGGATGATGTGCGCGATGCGATCACGCGCATCCGGCCGGATCTGCCGCGCGATGCGACCGAGCCCTACATCTCCCGCGTCACCATGGCCAGCGACCCGGTACTGACCTTCGCGGTGGCCTCCGACAAGCTCTCCGACACCGAACTCTCGTGGTTCGTGGACCTGAACGTGATCCGCGCGCTCTCCGGCGTGGATGGTCTTGGCCAGGTCAGCCGCATCGGCGGTGTGGATCGTGAGGTCCGCGTCGACCTGGATCCGGACCGCATGGCTGCGCTGGGCGTGACCGCCGGCGATGTATCGCGCCAGCTGGTCAGCACGCAGGTGGAACTGCCCGGCGGGGAAATGCGCATCGGCGCGCAGGAACAGAGCGTGCGCACCCTGGGCACGATCAGCTCGGTGCAGCAGCTGGCGGCGCTGCCGATCGCGCTGGGCGACGGACGCAGTGTGCGGCTCGATGCCATAGCCGACGTGCGCGACCAGGCGGCCGAAGTGCGCGAAGAAGTGCGGCTCGACGGCAAGCCGGTGATCGGGTTCATGGTGATGCGCGCCTGGGGCGAAGGCGCGGTCAAGGTTGCCGATGGCGCGCGCGAGGCCGTCCGGGAACTGATGGCGAAATATCCGCAGGTCAGCATCACCGAAATCAACTCCGCGACCGACAAGGAGATCCGCGCGCAGTTCAGGAGTTCGATGACCATGCTGGTCGAGGGCGCATTGCTGGCCATCCTGGTCGTGTGGATCTTCCTGCGCAATGTCCGCGCAACGCTGATCTCGGCCGCGGCCCTGCCACTGTCGGTGATTCCGACCTTCTGGGCGCTGTACGCCTTCGGCTTCACGATGAACACGCTGACCATGCTGGCGCTGTCGCTGGTCGTGGGCATGCTGGTGGACGATGCCATCGTGGAGGTCGAGAACAACGTGCGCCACCTGCGCATGGGCAAGCCGCCGCTGCAGGCGGCGACCGATGCCGCCATCGAGATCGGGCTTGCCGTGGTTGCGACCTCACTGACCCTGTGCGCGGTGTTCATCCCGGTGGCATTCATGAGCGGAGTCCCCGGGCAGTTCTTCAAGCCGTTTGGTTTCACCGCGGCCGTGGCCGTCCTGTTCTCGCTGCTGGTGGCACGCACGCTCACGCCCATGATGGCTTCACGGTTCATGAAACCCGAAGCCGAGCGCGAGCAGCCGGGCCGCGTCAAGAGCTGGTACCTGGCCCGGGTCGATCAGGCGCTCCGGCACCGGGGCATCACGGTAACCATTGCAACCATCCTCATGGTCGGCGGCATCGGGCTCGCCCTGGTGCTGCCCAAGGGCTTCCAGCCTTCACAGGACTCCGGAGTGATTGGCCTCAACGTGAGCCTGCCGCCCGGCTCGACCATGGATGATTCACGGGGCGTGGCCAGCGAGATCCTGCGGCGCCTCAAGGCCTACCCAGAGGTGGAACACGTCACCGTCACCCTCTCGCCGCGCAGCGCCAGCACCTCCATCAACCTCACGGACCGCTCCGGGCGCAAGCGCAGCCAGCAGCAATTGCAGCAGGCGATGATCGCCGACCTGCGGCAGATTCCGGGCGCGCGGATTCTGGGCGGCGGCGGGCGCGGCCGGCCCGGTGACGGGCCAGTGGAAATCACCCTGACCGGTGATGATTCAGCGCTGCTGGTGCAGGCAGCCGCCAGCATGGAGCGCGAGATGCGCCAGATTCCTGGCCTGTCGAACGTGACCACCAGCGCCAGCCTGCTGCAGCCGGAACTGGTGATCCGGCCGCTGCCGGCGCGTGCCGCAGAGCTCGGCGTCACCACCTCGGCGATCAGCCAGGCGACGCGCATTGCCACCAGCGGCGACATCACCCTGAACCTTTCGAAGATGAACCTGCCTGACCGGCAGATTCCGATCCGGGTGCGGCTCAAGGATTCCGCGCGCACGAACATCGACCAGATCCGGTTGCTGCAGGTGCCGTCGCGATTCGGCCCCGTGCCGCTGGAGAACGTGGCCGATGTCAGCCTTGGTGCGGGGCCATCGCAGATCGACCGCTACGACCGCAGCCGCAACATCACCCTGTATGCCGACCGCGGCACGATGCCGCTGGATGTTGCCATGGACCTGATTCGCGAGCTGCCCTCGGTGCAGAACCTGCCGTCAGGCGTGCACACGGTGGAGACCGGCGAATCGCAGATCATGAGCGATGTGTTCAGCGGCTTCATCCTCGCGATGATCATCGGCATCTTCTGCATCTACGCGCTGCTGGTACTGCTGTTCCACGACGTGGTGCAGCCGATCACCATCCTGTCGGCATTGCCGCCTTCGGCTGCCGGCGCCATCGTGGCGCTGTTCGCGTTCCGCATGGAATTGTCGCTGCCCGCGCTGATCGGGCTGCTGACGCTCATGG
>CAYWDZ010000015.1:0-25728 GCA_964456255.1 uncultured Steroidobacteraceae bacterium
CTGCCCTGACCGCAGACCAGAAGCTCCTGGCCGCGCGGGTTCACTGGGCGAGCCTGCTGGTTGTCACCGCGCTGGTCATTCCGGTCGTGCTGCAGATGCGTGCCATTGTCGACAGTGCGCGCAGCGGCGACCCGTTCGTGCCGGAAAACGGACTGCGACTGCGGCGCATCGGCTGGCTGATACTGGCTGGCAACGCGGTGATGTTCGTGGCCTCGATCGCGCTGCCACCCAGCCTCCACGACCAGTTCAGTTCCTATCCCGGGTTGTTCACCGTGCTGCTGATCTTCGTGCTGGCGCGCATCTTCGAGACCGGCGCCCGCATGCGCACCGAAATCCAGGAAACCGTCTGATGCCCGTCACCGTGAAGCTCGATGAACTGCTGCACGAACGGCACATGACGCTGACGGATCTGGCCGCGAAGGTGGACATCACGCTCGCGAACCTGTCGATCCTGAAGACCGGCAAGGCGAAGGCGATCCGCTTTTCCACGCTCGAGGCCATCTGCCGCGAGCTCGCCTGCCAGCCGGGAGACCTGCTCAGGTTCGAAGCTGATCCACCGGCGTGACGCGCTGCTGGCTCATCGCGACGCCGAACAGAATCAGCGCGCAGGCGATGGCCATGGTGGGCGTGACGGGTTCGGCAAGGAACAGCCACGCCCACAGCACGCCGAACAGCGGAATGATGTAGGTGACGATGGAAGAGCGCGCCGGGCCAATGCGCCGCAACAGCCGGTAGTAGAAGACATAGGGGACGCCGGTACACAGCACGCCGACCGCCAGCACGTTCCACCAGGCGACCATCGCCACCGGCTCGGCGGGCCAGGTGGCGATGGCCAGCGGAGCAACAAGAATCGCGCTGCAACCCAGTGTCGCTGCGGCAAGGGCCGCAACCGGCAGAGCGGAAAGATGACGGCGCAGCATGATCCCGCCCAGTGCATACAGGAAGCCGCCGATGGTGCCCGCAATGGCGGCCAGGGTGATGCTGGCACCGGCCATCCGGCCGCTGGCCAGCACCGCCACACCGATGAACCCGGCCACCAGGCCCACGATCCGGCGGCCCTGCAGCTTCTCGTGAAACAGCAGCAGCGCCAGCAACGGCGCGAAGATGGCGGTGGTGGCATTGGTGATCGCTCCGATCCCGGCCGGTGCGCGCTCGGATGCCCACGCGAAAAGTACGAATGGAATGCCCGAATTGATGGCACCGACGAACGCGATGCGCCACCACACTGCGCCACGAAACACGGCGCGGTCGCGCCACAGGAAGGGCAGCAGTGGCACCACCGCGAACAGCAGGCGCACTTCCACCATGGGCAGTGCGCCGAATGCCGGCGCCGCCACGCGCTGGAACATGAAGGACGCGCCCCAGATCGCACCGAGCAGCGTCAGTTCCACGGGCGTCAGCCAGACGGAGGCGCGTGACATGCGCGCACATTGTAGGATTGGCCCATGAAACTCTACTACCTGAAAGGCGCGTGCTCGCTGGCGTCACTGATCTCGCTCATCGAGGCCGGCCAGAAGTTCGAGCCGGTCGAAGTCGAGCGCGGCACGAAGAAGACCGCGGACGGCCTGGACTACAACGCCGTCAACCCAAAGGGCTATGTGCCGTCACTGGTGCTCGATGATGGCAATGTGCTCACCGAGAACGTCGCGGTGCTCAGCTACATTGCAACGCTCGACCCCGAAGGCAGGCTCGCCCCGAAGGTCGGCACGCTGGGCTTCTTCCGCGTCGTGGAGTGGCTGGCCTTCGTCAATGGCGAGATCCACAAGCAGCTGTCGGTGCTGTTCCGCCCGGCCAGCACCGAGGAGATGAAGCGCTCGGCGCGCGAGAACGCGCTGCGGCGTTACGCGTTCGTCGAGGAATCCCTGGGCGACAAGCCATACCTCACCGGTGAGAACTTCACCGTGGCCGATGCCTATCTGTACGTGACGCTGAGCTGGCTCGGCAGGCTGGAACTCGACATTTCCGGCTACCCGCGGCTCACGGCGTACTACGAGCGCTGCCGCGCGCGGCCCTCGGTGCAGCAGGCACGCAAGGCCGAGGGGCTGCCTCGCTAGGCCGCGGCACCCGTGCGCAGCACGCGCAGATTGCGCACGGTCTCGTCGGCAGCCGGCTCCGGCTCAATGCGCACCGGCTCGGCATTGCAGAACGCGTAACCACCCTTGCCCGTGCGCTTCACGTCGTACATCGCCGTGTCGGCGGCCTGTTGCAGCGCGCCCGCATTCGCGCCGTGCTCGGGATACATCGCGATACCCACGCTTGCGCCGACCTGCAACAGGGCGTCTTCGTAGGCTACCGGGCGGCGCAACTCCTGCACGATGCGGCGCGCCGTGGCCTCGGCGGCCTCAGGGCCGGTCTGGTCATCGAGCACCACGAGGAATTCGTCACCCCCCAACCGGCCAACGGTGTCGCCTTCGCGGACCACTGAATTCAGCACTTTGCCGATCGCACGCAACAGGTGATCGCCGGCGGCATGTCCATGCCGGTCGTTGACCTGCTTGAAGCCGTCCAGATCGATGAACAGCACGGCGACCTTGCTTCCGGATTTGGCGGCCTGGCCGATGGCAAGGTCGATCGTGTTCTGCACGACCCGCATCTGCAGCAGTCCGGTCAGCGGATCGTGCAGCGCCATACGCTCGATCTCGCGCCGCTGGCGCTCGCTTTCCTCTGCCAGCCGCACCACGGATTGCTTGTACAGCCCGATCGAGTTCAACAGCATCCAGGGAAACGTCAGCAGCATGCCGCCGAACAGCATCCAGGGGGTGACCATGCGCATGTAGCTGTCGGCATCCATGGGCAGGGCCAGCGTGCCGTTGCGGTAAAGCGTCCAGCAGATTCCCGCGAACACCAGATGCACCGCCACTGACCAGTACGCAGCACGTGTGCCGTACAGGACGCCGATGATGTACGAGCCCATTGCCAGCCACAGACTGCCCAGACCCACAAAGCCCATGCGATACAGGCTGATCATGGCCGTGTATTCGATGTAGGCGACTGCAATTGCTGCCCGCCACCTCGCGGGAATGCGCCGCGACAGCCCCTGCACGATGAGCAGCGAGGCCAGCACCGCGGCATGCACGGTATAGACGGGCAGCCAGCCGGTTTCCAACGCCCGCAGCAGCGACAGCGGAGTCAGCAGCAGCGCCATCAGCAGGGCGCTGGTCCACAGCCTCTCGCGCAACTGAATCGTCAGGTTCTGCAGCGCTGGTCCTTCCGACTGCGGCCGCGCGTCACTGCCCTGAGGCATCCCACCCACTCTGTCAAAGATGTTGATTGCACAGAATATTGCCGCGAATTGGCGGCGACCAGCGGCAGGCTGCTGGAAGTGCGTCCTGGATCACAATTGGGACGCCCCGGCGGGGCGCGAGCCCGGGACCGGCAATGACCCGGCTGTGACAATCGGCCCCAGACGGCTGGCTAGGCTCCCACCATGGCCCTGGCCAACCTCATCGTTCTGAATCGCAGGACTCCCGACGGCGCACCCACCGGGCTGCTGCCCGATGGCCTCGTGCTGGGCACCTGCCTGCGGGAGGTGCGCATTGCCGTGATGACGCCGGACGCACAGCCGGGCGCCGCCGAAGCCGATGCCGCCGGCTACGAACGGTTCGTTGGCGACGAGGCCTACCGCTTCCTGCTGCAGCTGGCCTGTGGCCTGGAAAGCGAGATCGCCGGCGAAACCGAAATCCTCGGCCAGATCAAGCAGGCCTGGCGCGACTACGAAACCTCGCATGCCGCCGAGGCCCAGGCACTGCGCCCATGGATGCAGCGCCTGCTGCAGGACACGAAGGAGATCCGCACCGAGTACGTGGTGAGCCTGGGCAGCGCAACCTATGGATCGCTGGTGCGACGCCTGCTCGGCGGCACGCTCGCCGGCCCCACGCTGCTGATCGGCGCCGGCCAGCTGGCCGAGACCATCCTGCCGTTCCTGGACACTGGCGAGGTGCTGGTCTGGAACCGCAGCCGCGATCGCGCCGCAGCCATGCTGGAACGCCAGCGCGTGGCGCAGACCGATGGCCGCGTGCATCTGCTCGAGCCGACCAGTGCCGGCGAAGAGGAAGGCTGGCGCCGCGCACATGACGTGGTGATCTGCATCCCCGCCGACGACGAACGCGATGCGCGGCGCGTGCAGCTCTGGCAACAGCACGCGGATTCATCCGGCCAGCTGCTGCATCTGGGCATCCACTCGGCGGCCGGTACGCCGTGGGCAGGGGTAGCGCATCTTGCAACGTTGACAGAGCTGTTCGGCCTGCGTGACCAGCACGCCTCGCAACGCGAGTTGCAGCTGGCCAGGGCCCGGCGCGCCTGCCTCAGCAAGGCACAGCTGGCGCGACTCGACGATGCCGACGGCTCGCGGGCCGGCAGCTCGAACCATGGCTGGGAAGATCTGGCCGTGTTCGGCGCGTTCAGCCACTAGAATCCACTCCCCATGAACACCCGGAAGACCCTGCGGCTCGGCACGCGGCGCTCGGCACTCGCCTGGGTGCAGAGCAGCCAGGTCGCAGCCGCACTGCGCGCCGCGCATCCGGGGCTCGAAGTGGAGCTGGTCGGCATCGAGACGCGTGGCGATCGCGTGCTCGACAAGCCGCTGTCGGAGATCGAGGGCAAGGAGTTCTTCACGGCCGAGCTGGATCACGCGCTGGCCGGACAGCGCGTGGATTTCACCGTTCATTCACTGAAGGACCTCGCACTGGAGCGCCCGCCGGGATTCGTGCTGGCCGCCGTGCCCCGACGCGCCAATCCGCGCGACCTCGCGCTGTTCGCGCCGGACGTGCCCGCGCTGCTGGCCAGTGGCGGCACGCTGCGGGTCGGCACGTCCTCACCGCGGCGCGCGCAACTGCTTCCCGCCTTCTTCGCGCGCGCGTTGCCGCACGCAGCGCGCGGCAAGGTGATGCTCGAGAATCTGCGCGGCAATGTCGACAGCCGCCTGCGCCGCCTGCACGAACCGCGCGGCAGCGAACGACAGCTGGATGGGGTGGTGCTCGCCATGGCCGGTCTCTCGCGACTGTTTGCCGACACCACCACCGAACGGCAGGGCCGCGCGCTGCTGACTGCATTGCTCGATGGTTTGAACCTGATGGTGCTGCCATTGAGTGAATCGCCGGGTGCGCCGGGCCAGGGTGCATTGGCCGTGGAATGTCGCGCGGACGATGCCGACACGCGCGCACTGCTTGCGGTGCTGGAAGATCCGGCCACGCGCGGCGCCATTGCGATCGAGCGCGCACTGCTCGCCGAGCACGGTGGCGGTTGCCATCAGCGCTTCGGCGCGACGCTTTCCTGGTTGCCCGATCTGGGTGGCCTGCTGCGCATTGCCGGCCGCAATGCCCGCGACCAGGACATTGGCGAGCGGCGCTTCCTGCCGCAGGTTGCACTGCCCGCGATCAGCGGTGCGGTGCGCGCATGGGATGGCAGCCTCGCCGAGAAGGCCGCGGCCACGCCACTGCTGGACGGCAATGCGCTCGCGTCGAAGCTGCAACACGACGCCGTGTTCGTCGCGCATTCGCGCGCCCTGCCAGCCGGCGGCGCGCCGGCACTGGCTGGCAAGAAGGTGTGGACTTCCGGCACGAAGAGCTGGTTTGCACTGGCCGCGCAGGGTGTGTGGGTGCAGGGTTGCAGCGAAGGGTTGGGCGCCGAAGCCGCCGCGCAACTGGTTGCCGAGCCGGTGCTGCGCCTGCCGCCGCCGCATCAGTGGGATGCGTTGACCCACGCCGCGGCAGTCGAACCCTGGCAGGAAGGCAGCTGGGCCGGAGCCAACGTGATCGCGACCTACTCGGTCAGCGAAAGCGAACTGCCGGAGCGCGAGGCGCTGGCCTCCGCTACACATCTTTTCTGGAGCAGCACGGCACAGTTCGAGCGCGGCCGGCAGTTCGCAAGCCCGGCGGCATGGCATGCCAGCGGCCCGGGCAAGACCGCCGAACACATCCGGGCCGGCGGCGTGCGAAACTTCCTGGCCTTTCCATCCGCAGAAGAGTGGCGCAAATGGACAGCAAAGGCGCCTTGAGCGTCCGCCCGATACGGCAGTCGCGGCGCGTGGCCATCCTCGCCGGCATCTGGCTGGCAGTGATCTTTGCGCTGGTGTTCTGGTGGGGCTGGCATCTGCTGGACCAGGCGCAGCGCATCGCCGAACTCTCCGGGCGCGCCGGCGCGTCGGAGGCAGAAGTGCTGGCCGACCAGGCAACCACGCATCGCATGGTGGTTTGGGAGGGCGGCACCTTCCTGCTGCTGCTGCTGACGGTGTCCGGCGCATTGTTCTGGTACTACCGGCGCGACCTGCGCCGCGCTCGCGGCACGCAGGCCTTCTTCGCCGCCCTGACTCACGAGCTGCGCACACCACTGACCAGCGTGCGGCTGCAGACCGAGGCCATCGCCGCCGGTGAACCATCGCAGGAATTGATCGAGCGCTTGCTGGTCGATACGCACCGGCTGGAGTCGCAGATCGACAAGACACTGGAGCTCGCCCGCATCGAGGGTGGCGGCACGCTGGCCGAGCAGGCCATCCGTCTGGACCAGTGGCTGGAACGGGCACTGCGGGCCATCGTGGCGACCGAAGGCGAGAATGCCGAGCTCACCATCGAGGTCGCCGCATCACTGCCACCGGTGCACGGCGACACCGCGGCGCTGCAACTGATCCTGCGCAACCTGGTGGAGAACTCCGTGCGTCATGGCGACCGCCAGGCCATGCATCTGAGCGCGACGGCCGTGAAGTCAGCCCAGGGTGTGGATCTGATCTACCGCGACGATGGTCGTGGCTACCAGGGCGAGCCGGCCAGACTGGGCCGCATGTTCGCGCGTGGCGTCGAATCGCGCGGCACCGGTGTCGGCCTTTACCTGGTCCGCGTGCTGATGGAACGCATGGGCGGCAGCGTCGACTTCGCCAATGCGCCGGACGGCGGATTCGTCGTGACCCTGCATTTCCGGGCCAGCGCCTGAAGACGCGCGTCCATGAGTGCCATCACGCTGCTGCTCGTCGAAGACGATCCGAATGTGGCCAGCACGCTCACCGAGCGGCTCACCAGTGAAGGCTTTTCCGTGACTCACGCAGCCAGCGTCGCCGCGGCACGCGATGCGCTGGCAAGCCACGACTTTGCCGCCGCGGTACTGGACGTCGGCCTGCCGGACGGCAACGGATTCGAGGTCGGGCAACACCTGCGTGAAGTGAGCCCGGCCACCGCGATGCTGTTTCTCACTGCCTGGAACTCACCCGAGGATCGCATCCGCGGCCTGGAACTGGGCGCCGATGACTACATGGCCAAGCCCTTCGCGCTGCGCGAACTGGTGCTGCGCATCCACAACATGCTCCGGCGTGCCGGCGAGATCAGCGCGCAGAGCCCGGCCGCCAGCGGCCCGGTGCGCATCGGCATCGCCACCGTGGACTTCGCACGCTTCACCGCCGAAAGTGGCGGCACGGTGCACCGGCTCACGCACAAGGAATGCGCGGTGCTGCGCCTGCTGCTCGAGAGTGCCGGCCGCGCGGTGAGCCGCGACGAGATCCTGTCGCGCGCCTGGGCACAGGATGAATTTCCCACTGAACGCACTGTCGACAACTTCATCCTGCGCCTGCGCAGGCTGGTGGAGCGCGACCCCGCCAACCCCGCCACCATCCGCAGCATCCGCGGGGTGGGCTATCAACTAGAGAACGCATGACCAACGAGACATCACTGACTGCCGCATTGAATCGCCGCAACACCGGTCGCCCGCCGGTATGGATGATGCGCCAGGCGGGCCGCTACCACTCGCACTACCAGATGCTGAAACGGCACAACGATTTCATCGCGCTGTGCAAGCAACCGGAACTGGCGGCGGAGACCGCGCTGGGACCGATCCATGATTTCAATTTCGATGCGGCCATCCTGTTCTCCGATCTGCTGTTCCCGCTGGAGGCGATGGGCATGGGCCTCACCTACGACCCCGGCCCGAAGCTCGCCTTTCACGTGCAGACCCCGGGCGATGTGGAACGACTGACCGGTGGCGCGCAGCGGGCCAGCGTCATGAACTTCCAGGCCGAGGCGGTACGCCTCACGCGCGCGCGGCTGCGCGCCGACAAGGGGCTGATTGGCTTCGTCGGCGGCCCGTGGACGCTCTATGTGTATGCGGCGGCCGGTTCGCACGAGAAGGCCCCGCTGGCCATGGGTGGCCTGGCCAATGGCACGTACCAGGCGTTCAATGAAAAGCTGCTCGACCTGCTCGCGCACAACATGGCGCTGCAGACGCGCGCCGGCGTGGAGAACATCGCGCTGTTCGACACCGCGGCCGGCGAGATCGATGCGGCCACCTATGGCACGCGCGTGGTGCCGGTGCTGGCGGATCTTCTGGAACGGTTCCGCGCGTTGGATCCTCGCACTCCCATCACGTATTACTCGCGCGGCACCGGACCGGCGCACTGGGACCAGCTGCGGGGCCTGCCGTTCCAGTGCCTGGGCGTCGACTGGCGCCACGATCTGGCTGATGTTCTCAAGGCTTATAGTGATCGCTGGGCCATCCAGGGCAATGTGGATCCGGAGTGGCTGCATCTGCCACTGGCCGAGCTGGAGAAGCGCCTCACCGAATGGTTCACGCGCATCAGGGCGCTGCCTGCGGAGCTGCGCCGCGGCTGGATCTGCGGCCTGGGCCACGGCGTGCTGCAGCGAACACCCGAAGCCAACGTGCGCGCCTTCGTGCGCCTGCAGCGGGAGATCTTCGCGTGAAAGCCCTGTCACCGGAGCTGCTGTTGCGCCATGGCGGCGCCAGCCCCCGGTACACCAGCTATCCCACGATCTCGCATTGGGGTACTGCACTGCCGACAGCCAAGTGGCTGGCCATGCTGGCCGAGGCCGTACGGCCGAAGGATTCGCGCGGCGGCATCTACGTGCACATCCCGTTCTGCCAGTCGCAGTGCGGCTTCTGCGGCTGCAACATGCGCCTCGCGCGCAACCACGCGCTGGCCGCGCCCTACGCCCTGAACCTGCTGAAGGAGTTCGCGCTGTATCGGGCAGGCCTTGGCATCGCCACGCTTGCACTGGGCGAATTGCACCTGGGTGGCGGCTCGCCGACGTGGCTGCCCAGTGGCGTACTGGACCGGTTGCTGGACGGTCTGCTGCAACATGCATCGATGGCCGATGCCGCGGACTTCGCGGTGGAGGCAGACCCGCGCAATACCACGCGCGAGCAGCTGACTGTACTGCGCCGGCACGGTTTCAACCGGCTGAGCATCGGCGTGCAGGATTTCGACGCCCGCGTGCTGGAGATCGTCAATCGCCCACAGAGCGAGCAGCAGGTGCGTGCCCTGGTGGACAGCGCGCGCGACAGCGGCTTCGGCAACATCAGCTTCGATCTCATCTACGGTTTGCCCCTGCAAACCCCCGACAGCCTCGCCGCCACCTTTGATGTGGTCGCAACGCTGCTGCCGGAGCGCATTTCCTTCCTGCCTTACGCGCAGGTGCCCTGGATCAAGCCCAGCCAGCGTCGCTACACCGATGCGGATCTGCCGGAAGCCGGGCAACGCCATGCGCTGCTGCTGCTGGGCCGCGAGCGCATGGGTGCGCTGGGATACGTGGAGATCGGCATCGACCAGTACGCGCTGCCCACCGATCCACTGGTCGCCGCGCTGCGCGCCGGCACGCTGTCCCGCAATTTCATGGGTTTCTCGGCCAGCCGTACGGATGCGCTGATCGGCCTCGGCGTATCGGCCATCGGTGCCGCGCGTGCGGCCTATGTGCAGAACGAGAAGAGCCTGCAGCGCTACGAGATGCAGCTGGCGTCCGGTGACCTGCCGCTGCAACGCGGCCATGTGCTGAGCGACGAGGACCAGCAGATCCGCGCCATGCTGTGGACGCTGTTCGCCGGATCCGCCGCCGACATCCACGCGGCACAGCGCTCCCGCTGGTGGCCGGAAGTGCGCGCGGCGCTTGCGCCATTGCACGCTGACGGGCTGGTCGAACTGACCGGTGAGCGCATCACCGTGACCGAAACAGGACGCGCCTTCCTGCGCCGCATCGGCTTCGCGTTCGACCGGTACCTTGCGCAGCCCGCCACCTTGCAGCGGATTGCCACCTCGTGAAACCAATGCCGCGCTCACCAGCGGCGGTCTTCGGTTTGTTCGTCGCTGCGTTTCTGGCGGCGATGCTGGTGGCGGCGATCTTCAGTCCATGGGTGCAGCAGGGGCTTGCCCACCTGGGCCACTTTCCGCTGCATCGTGTGTTCTCGCGAATCACCCTGCTGGGCCTGATCGCGATCACGGTCTGGCTGCTGGTTCGATACGGACTGGCCAATCGACAAGTTTTGGGCTTCGCCCTTCCCTGGCCGCGATTCCTGCGCCGCGCGGCCATCGGTCTGCTGGCCGGCATCGTGCTGATGGCGATTGCGATCCTGCCCTTGTTCCTGCTGCATGTGCGCGACTGGAGCACCAACGCGCCGCCGCACTGGACCGGCTGGCTGCCGCTCATTCTCAGGGGCTTGGGCAGCGGTATCGCGGTGGCGCTGATCGAGGAAGCCTTCTTCCGCGGCGCCATGCAGGGCGCGCTCACGCAGATCGGTGCAACGCGCTGGGCGCTGTTCGCGGTGCCGGTGTTCTACGCCGCACTGCACTTCCTCGGCCGCGCGGTCAGCGTACCCGATGACCAGGTCAACGCCTGGAGTGGTTTTGTCGCGTGGAGCGGATTCTTCGCGGGCTACGCGCAGCCGCTGGCGATTCTCGATGCCTTCATCGCACTGTGGTGCGTGGGCCTGCTGCTGGCACTGGTCCGTCGCCGCTGGGGCGACATTGCCGGCTGCATGGGCCTGCACGCGGGCTTCGTGATGACCATCGCGGTGTTCCGCAAGGTCTCCTCGCCCGCGCCGGCAAGCGACTGGTCGTTCCTCGTGGGCAGCTTCGATGGATTGCTGGGCTGGTGGATCGCGGCACTCACCGGACTTGCATGCCTGCTCGTGTGGCGCGCGGGGCCCGCAATAGTCAGGATCTGAAGAACCCCTCATCCACCGGCTTGTTGGCGAGAATCTCCTCGCGCGTCAGACCCTGCACCTCGTGGGGGAAGACCAGCCAGTCATCGGTCTCGCGCACGCAGAAGTCCGGCTTCAGGCTGGTGCGATTGCGCTTTGGTTTCCAGTAGACCGTGGCAATGCGCACCTGGCGCGGCATGTTCGGTCCACAGCGGCGCGCGAGCTCCTGCAGCGCCGCTTCGAGGCTGCGCCCCGAGTCGAACACATCGTCGATCAGCAGCAGATGGTCATCGCCCGTCAGGCGCGACACCAGGTAGTCGAGGGCATGCACACGAACGACGGGCGCCGCCTGCCCTGCGCCGGCGTAGAGCGAAGTGCGGATCGCCAGATGATCGCAGTGGATGCCGTGGTACTCGAGCACTTCCTGCACGGCAATGCCGATGGGCGCACCGCCGCGCCACACGCCCACGAGGAACGTGGGCCGGAAGCCGCTCGCCACGATCTGCATGGCGAGCGCAAACGAATCGCGCAGCAGCGATCCGGCCGAGATGAATTCCTTGCGTTCCGTGGCGGCCATTGGCCTAAAAAGGCTTCAGGATCACCAGATACAGGATCGCGGCGAGCAGGAACAACGGCACCTCGTTGTACCAGCGCAGCGCCGTCGCCGTGGGCAACGCGGCACCCTTCTGCATGCGCTTCATGTAGACGCGCATCGAGATGTGATACGCGATCAACAGCACCACGACCAGCAACTTGGCATGCAGCCAGCCACCGCGGAAACCGTAGCCCACCATCAGCCAGATGCCCGTGCCCAGCGCGATCACGGCCATGATGCTGGTGAAGTGGTAGAGCCGGCGCGCCATCACCTTCAGCCGGCGCACATCCTCGCCGGCACCCTGACCTTCCACGTAGTGCACGAAGATGCGCGGCAGGTAGAAGATGCCCGCCATCCACGCGAAATCGAACAGCAGGTGCACGGCCTTGAGATACAGCATGGGCGGTGAGTGTACCGGAACGCGCGCAAGGGCATGACACGTGCCCGGCCCGGGGAAAGCGGTATTCTCGTGCCCATGAACATCAAGACACTCTCGGGAATATCGGGTTCCGCCGGTCTGGTGCTGCTTGCCGCACTGCTGGCCACCGCCTGCGCACCGAAGGCGCCGCCGCCAGCCGCCGGCTCCGGAGATGCGGCCTTTGCCCTGCTGGAGCAGGCCATCATCCACAACGTTACGGTCAGCAATCCTTCCTACGCCACGGACCTGGGCCTTCACGAGTTCGATGATCAGGTGGCCGATGTGTCGGAAGCGGGCATCCAGTCCCAACTGGCGACTGCTGCGCGCTTTCGCGAACAGTTGCGGGCCATTGACCCGGCAACGCTGACGCCGCAACGCGTGCTGGACCGCGAATTCCTGCTGCATGCCATGGCCGACGACGAACTTACCCTGGGCACCATCCGCATGTGGCAGAAGGATCCGGACTTCTACTCCAGCGCTGTGACCAATGCGGCCTTCACCTTGATGAAGCGGCCCTTCGCACCAGCCGAGGTACGCCTGAAGGCATTGATCGCGCGCGAGAGGAAGCTGCCTGGTGTATTGGCAGAGGCACGCAGGAATCTCACGGCACCGGTGACCATCCACACGCAGATCGCCATCGAGCAGATCGACGGCAACATCAGCCTGCTGAAGAACGACCTGCCCGCGGCATTCAGCGACGTGCAGGACGCGGCACTGCTGGCGCAATTCCGCCAGACCAATGCGGCCGTGATCGCTGCACTCGAGGACTACAAGGGCTGGCTGAGCATGAGTGTGCTGCCGGCGTCGCAACCCGACTTTGCCTGGGGCGCCGACACGTGGAGCAAGGCATTCGCGGCCCGCGAGATGGTCGACCTGCCCATCGACAGACTGCTGGCGGTGGCCGAGGCCGATCTGGCGAAGAACGAGGCGGCACTGCAGGCACTGGCGCGGCAGATCGACCCGAGGAAGACCGCGCAGCAGGTACTGGACGAGATGCAGAACAAGTACCCGCGGCCGGACGAGTTGCTTGCGAGGACGCAGGCCACGCTCGATGCCATCCGCCAGTACATCATCGATCATCGCATCCTGACGATTCCGCCGGGCGATCCCGCGCAGGTTCGCGAAACGCCGCCCTTCATGCGTTCCACCACCTCGGCCTCGATGGATACGCCCGGTCCGTTCGAGAAGGCAAAGCTGCAGGGCATCTACTTCATGACGTTGCCGGATGCGCATGCGACACCCGCCGAGGTCGCGGACTTCATGCACCAGTGGTACGACGCCCTCACCAGCAATGTCTCGGTGCATGAGGTGTATCCCGGCCATTACATGCAGTTCCTGTACGCAAAGCAGTACCCCTCGGATGCACGCAGGGTGTTCGGATCGGCCACCAATATGGAAGGCTGGGCGCACTACTGCGAGCAGATGATGCTGGAAGAGGGATTTCACGCGGATGACCCCTCCTACCGCATGGCGCAACTGCAGGATGCGTTGCTGCGCAACGTGCGCTTCATCGTCGGGATCAAGATGCACACGCAGGGCATGACGGTGGATGAGGCGACGCGTCTGTTCGAGGCGGCCGGCCATCAGCCGCATGCCGTGGCTCTGTCGGAGGCCAAGCGCGGTACTTCCGACGCCCTGTACGGCTACTACACCCTCGGAAAACTGATGATCATGAAGCTGCGTGAGGACTACAGGGCGAAGCAGGGTGCCACTTACACGCTGCAGGATTTCCACGACACCTTCATCAAGCTTGGCCCGCTGCCGTTGCCGTTGATCCGCAAGGCCATGCTGGGCGAGGTGGGTGCGATTCTCTGATGACCCCTATGTCTGGACAGCATGCTCCGGGGTCTGCCGCTGATCGCGCACGATCTGCCCGTCCACCAGCTCGATGGTGCGGTCACACACGCCCGACAGGCGCGGGTCATGGGTCACGACCAGCACCGCGCAGCCGAACTCGCGGTTGAACCGCCGGAACAATTCGAATACTTCCGCTGCGGTCTTCGTGTCGAGATTTCCCGTCGGCTCATCCGCCAGCAACAAGGCCGGTCGGGTGATCAGCGCACGCGCAATGGCCACACGCTGCTGCTCGCCGCCCGACAGCTCCCCCGGCTTGCGGTCCGCAAGCGCGGCGAGGCCCACGGCGGCAAGCAGTGCCCGCGCGCGCTCGATGGTCGCGGCGGATGGACGCCCGTGCGCGACCATCAGGGGCATCATGACGTTTTCGATCGCACTGAACGCGGGCATCAGGTGGTGGAACTGGAAGACGAAACCGATGGCACTGGCGCGCCGGGCCGTACGTGTTTCATCGTCCATGCTGCGCGTGGACTCGCCCAGCAGCAGCAGATCGCCGGCAGTGGGTGAATCAAGCAGCCCCAGCAGATTGAGCAAGGTGCTCTTGCCGGAACCGGAAGGACCGATCAGGGCGGCGAAGTCATGCCGGTCAACCTGCAGATCGATGCCGTGCAGCACCTCGATCTCGGTCGGCAGGCCGACGTTGTAGGACTTGCGCAGGCCCAGCAACTGCAGCACCGGCTCGTGACGCTCAGACATGGCGGATGGCCACGACCGGATCCAGATGCGAGGCGCGGCGCGCGGGCACGGCCGCCGCCATCGTGCCGGTCAGCGTTGCGATGAGCATCGCTGCCGGCACCAGCATCGGCGCAACTGGAATGTAGAAGAGCTTCGGCCCGAAGGTATTGAACACCCAGACCAGTCCGTATCCGGCAAGAGCGCCCAGTGCCGAGCCGGCAAAGCCCAGCGCCGCGCCCTGAACGAGGAAGACCTGGAGCATCTGGCCACGCCGCGTGCCCATCGCGCGCAGGATCCCGATCTCGCGGGTTCTCTGCACCACACTGATCGACAGCACGCTGGCGATGCCGAAAGCCACCGACAGCGCCACGAAGAACGAGATCATCACCGTGGACAGGCTTTGCGATGACAGGGCATTCATGAGCTGCGCATTGCTCTGCATCCAGCTCTCGGCCTTCAGGCCCGTGAGCGCAGCGATGCGGTTCGCCACGGCATCGGCGCTGAACAGATCATTCACCGTGAGATCAAGGACCGTCACCCCGCCTGGCAGATCGAGCAGTGACTGGGCCTGTTTCAGGTCCAGAAACACGTAGCGCTGATCCAGTTCGCGCACGCCAAGCTCGAAGATTCCGGCAATGTTCAGCTGTGCATCGCGACCGTCTCCGGCAACCAGCCGGAACTTGTCGCCCACGCGTATTCCCAGATCATCGGCAAGCAGGCGACCGATCACCGCATCGCCCGCCCCGACGCGCAGGCTGCCAGCCACGATGTCCTCGCCCAGCGGAATGATGCGCTGGTAGCGCACCGGATCCATGCCCACCAGCGCCACCGATTCCACCGCATTGCCGCGCCGTGCAAATGCCGGGCCGGAAACCACGGGCGACACGGCCCGCACGCCCGGAAAGACATCCAGCGTGGTCATCACCTGCTGCCAGTTGTTGATCGAGCGCAGACGCTGCGCGCGCCGTGTTTCCAGAACCAGCTGCGCCGTACCAGGAGGTTGCGGGATGAGCCGGTTCACCTGGTCGGGCGCTTCCACCTTGATGTGGGACTGGGTGCCCAGCGTTCGCTCGATGATGTTGGACTGCAGTCCCTGGATCAGCGCGGTGATGAACACGATCACCGACACGCCCACCGCGATGCCAACCAGGATCAGCGTGGTCTGGGCGCGACCCTCGCGCAGGAAGCGCATGGCAATGGTGGATTCGACCCACATGCTGGTCAGTCGAAATTGACCGGCAATTCCCGCCTCGATGAGGCATCCGCGCCGGAGGCTGGCAGCTGCTCGAGCGTCACCCGCACCCGGGTACCCGCGGCCACATCCTTCACCGAAGCCGCCGATGCCAGCACCAGATCCCCCGCCTGCAGGCCCTCGATGACTTCCGTCATCACCAGACCCTGCAGACCCAGGCGTACCGGCTCGCGCGTGATCCTGCCGTCACGCACCGCCAGCACCGCCGGCTGCGCTGCGCCGGCATCGAGCAACGCATCGTTCGGCACGGTCAGCGCGGCGTCACGGCGCCCGGTCTCCACATTCACCGACACCGTCATGTCCTGCCGCAGAAAGTCCGGCACGGGCGCAACGCGCAGGCGGATGATCACCGTACCGAGCTGTGCATCGATGCCGGGCGCAATGTAGTTCACGACTGCGGCGAACGGCTTGTCGGGATAGGCATCGGCAACGCATTGCGCGGTCTGACCCAGCGCCAGCACCGCCAGGTTCTTTTCATCCACCGGCACTTCGATCTCGGTGTCTCCGTCCCGCGCAATCTCGAACAGGACGCGCCCCGGCTGCACCACGTCGCCCGGCTCCACATTGCGCGTCAGCACCACACCGCTGGTCTGTGCGCGAATGGTCGTCCTGGCCAGTTGCGCGCGGGCTGCGCCCAGGCGCTCGCGCAGCTGCAACTCCAGGCTGCGTCCTGCACCCGCGGCGTCGGCGGCGAGGCGGGCGGTGTCCGCCGCGGCGCGCGCCACCGTCTCGGCTTGCTCAGCCTGCTCGAGCGCTTCACGTGCAATCAGCTGCCGCGCGAACAGGTCCGCGCGACGCTGGCGCTCGCGCGCGGCCTGCATGGCCTGCGCCTCGGCCTGCCGCAGCGCCGCTTCGGCCTGTGGCCTCGTGGACACCTGCAACTGCTCGAGCGCAGCCTCAGCCTCGCGCACCCGTGCGACCAGATCGGCGGCGCTGAGCACGACGAGCACATCACCGGCCTTCACGGCATTGCCTTCCTTCACCCGCCGTTCCAGCACCGTGCCGGTGATCTCGCTGCCCACCTGTACGCGCGAGGTGCTGATGACGCGCCCGGTGCCGACCACCGTCTGCACCAGGGGTCCCGACTGGATCCGGTAGCCCGGCAACTCGGGGCCACGCAGTCGCGGGATCAGCAGCAGTGCTGCGATCAACAGGATCGGCACCAGCCAGAGCACGGCGGGACGCAACCAGAATGGACGGTTCACGGTGTTCTCCTTGTGCGTCCAGTCTCCCACACCACGGCAACCGGCCGGACGCCGGCGGATTCGGCTACTTGCAGGCGTAGCCTCCGGACTGTGCCGTCGGCAGTTTCGGCCACGCACACACGTTCCATGCCAGCGCGGAATTGGCCCTGGTGGCAGCAAGCTCTTCCGGCGCCTGCCCTTTCTCGACCCAGTTCTCGAGCGCGGTCAGCCACTGGACGCGATCCGGACCGTCGCCCCCGCTGCAATGCCCCATGCCGGGAGCGACGAACAGCCGCACCGCGTTCTTCGCATCCCGCGTCTTCTGCATCGCCGCCTCGAAGTACTCGATGGTCTCGCGCGCGCTTGGACCAGGATCGCTGAAGCCATGGTAGAGAATCAGCTTCCCGCCCTTGCGGACGAAGGCCGAAATGTCCGGGTCCTTCGCCTCATAGATACTGGCCAGCCAGCTTGATCGCACTTTCTTCACGTCATCGGCCGTGAATCGCGCCAGATCGAATGCCGGGTCGCCCAGCAACGGTCCGCGCAGCGCGAACATGCCGCCGCTGTTGGTACCCGGATCGCCGGCTCCGGTGGACGGCACGAAGCGCCCCCAACCATTCTCGCTGCCCCTCTCCAGTGGATACGATGCCGTGGACCCATCGCGGGCCTTCTCGCCTGCATAGACGCGCCGCAAGGCCGCGACCTGCTCACTGGCAAGGCAATCCTGCGATGCCTGCCCGGCCGTGCATTGCAGGATGCCCGGATCGAAGTTGCAGGCGCGCGGGTCGCGCAACACGCCATCGCCCGCACCATCCCCGGCGTCGCAGGCCGCCAGCACCGCGTTGTGCAACACCGTGAGCTGCGCCGCACTCAAACGCGCCCCGGGCGCGTCGAAGGCCAATGAACGCAGCTGCGCGCTGGTCTGCGTCCGCAGCGTATAGACCGGCGCACCAGCGATCACGCCGTCAAAATCACCTGGATAGCGCTGCGTCTCCATCATGCCCATGCGCCCGCCGGTGCTGCACCCCTGGTAGTACGCGCGCTCGGCACCCTTGCCGTAGAACACGGCAATGAGCTGCTTGCCGCGCTCGGTCATCAGATGAATGGCGCGGTGGGAAAAATCGGTGAGCTTCGGCTTGTTCGCACTGCCGTCTGCATTGATCGCCCACGGCGAGGCGTCGAAGCCCGTGCCGTTCGCATGACCGGCGTCGGTCTGCAGGGTTGCATAGCCGCGCGTGAGCCCTTCCCGTGCAGCCTGCAGCGTGACGTTGCCCATCCAGCCGCTGCCGCCGAGCGCCAGCAGCTTGCCGTTCCAGTCCAGTGGCAGCCGGTACACGACACCGATCCCGGAGCCCTTGGCCGGACTGATGACCGCCTGCACCTCGCAATAGGACGGCAGTCCGTTCGCCGCGGCGGCGATCGTCGCGCTGCGTATCCCGGTCTTGGCAAGCGCCTTGCTGACCACCAGCTCGGCACAGCGATCACTTGCCGCATGAGGTGCCGACGCAGGTTGGGCCTGGGCAGCGGTGGCCACGATCACGCCCAACACTACGGACATCAACACTCTGGCACCGATCATCTGATTCTCCTCAAAAGGCTTTGTCAGTTTCTCCGGCGACTGGGCCGGGCAATGCGCAGGCCGCTGACCGGCTGCGCAATTGGCCACAACAAAATTCCGTGATTTGGCTTGCGGCTGTCAACCTGATTCAGGCGGCCGCCATTCGCTCCGGACGCCGGTGTGCATGTCCGGTGACCGCGCTCCGGAGGGAGTTCTATTTCTTCCGCGGCCGCAGGCCACGCAAGGCTTCGGCTTCCAGCGGGTTTTCGGGCCAGTAGTGCCTGGGGTAGCGGCCGCGCATGTCCTTGCGCACCTCGGCGTAGCTGCCCTTCCAGAAGCCGGCCAGGTCGCGCGTGATCTGCATGGGCCGGCGCGCCGGTGACAGCAACTTCAGGGTCACGGGGACACGCCCGCCGGCAATGCGCGGTGTATCGGCCAGTCCGAATACTTCCTGCATGCGCACTTCGATCACCGGTGCGTTGTCGTCCACGTAGTCGATGGCGATGCGCGAGCCGGTGGGCACCGTGACATGCGTGGGCACGAACTCATCGAACTGGCGGCGCTGGGCATGCGTGAGACGCGACAGCAGCGCATCGCGCAGCTGTTCCGGGCGCAGTTGCTCCAGGCGCTTCAGGCCATGCAGGGATGGGCCCAGCCATTGCGGCAGCTCGGCCAGCAGCGTGGCCTCATCGAATGCGGGCAGGTCGAGACGTGCATCGCGATGCGCATCGACGAAGGCGAGGCGTGCGCGCAAGGCCACACCCGCCTCACCCCAGGGCAACACATCGAGGCCACCACGACGAACCGCATCCAGCAGTGCGCCGATGACCGCCTCCGGATCGAGTTCCGCGCGGCGCTCTTCGAGCACCAGCGCATCCAGGCGCCGCACCCGGCGGGCGCGCAGCGCGCCACTCTTCGGATCGGTGTCGGTTTCAATGCCCTCCGTGATCGAAGCGGCCAGCGCTTGCTCCAGCTGCGCGCGGGTGAGCGGCGCGGCCAGGCGGATGTGCGCCTCGGCAGCCACGGCATCATCCAGATCCAGCGCCACGAGGTATGGCACGCCGGTCAGTGTTGAAACCCCGTCGAGCACTGCGCCACGACCATTGGCGAGCAGATACCGCTGACCGGCAGCGCCACCTGAACCTGCTCGCAGCTGCGCGATGCGATCCGGGTAGGCCCAGGCCAGCACGGCGCCGGCCTCGGCATCATCAGCCGGATCAGCAGGACCGCTCGCACCCAGGCGCCGCGCGAGCTCACGCACGCGCGCCAGCGACCCCGGGTCGATGCCGCGGGCCGCGCCGCGCAGGCCTTCCAGCCGCGTGCGCAGATCCGGGTCGCGTGCTGCCCTCAACAGGTCACGCTCCGACAGCAATGCGGCAAGTCGTGCCGCCAGCGCTGCGCGCGGCGTATCACGCGCGCGCACCAGCATGTGCGCCAGGCGTGGATGCAGGCCCGTACCCAGCATGGCGCGCCCGGTGGCGGTGATGCCGAATGACGCATCGATGGCTTCCAGACGCAGCAACAGATCACGTGCCTGTGCCAGAGTCGCCGCCGGCGGCGCATCCATCCATGGCAATGCATCGGCATCGCGCGCACCCCATTGCGCCAGTTCCAGCGCCAGCGGCGCGAGATCCGAAGTGAGAATTTCCGGATCGGTCTGCGCGGCGAGCGTGCCCTGCGCGCCCTCGCCCCACAGCCGCCAGGCAGAGCCCGGCGCAGTGCGGCCGGCACGGCCCGCACGTTGCGCACTCGACGCCTGCGAGATGCGCACGGTGACCAGCCGCTCCATGCCGGTGCCCGGATCGAACAATGAGCGCCGCGCAAGGCCGGTGTCGATCACCACGCGTACGCCTTCGATGGTGAGACTGGTCTCGGCAAGGTTGGTGGCGAGGATCAGCTTGCGCCGGCCTGCAGGCGCGGGATCGAGCACGCGATGCTGCGCATCCAGTGTCATCTCGCCGTACAGCGCATGCACATCGAGGCCGGTGAGTCCGGCCGATTCGATCTGGGCGCGCAGGCGGTGGATCTCCGACGCGCCGGGCAGGAACATCAGCGCATCGCCATCGGTCTCGTCCAGCACGCGGCGCACCTGCGAGGCCAACGCATCAATCGCGCGTGGCGACAACGTGCGCTGCTCGGGCAGGTCCGGCAACCCCCTGCCGAGGTAGCGCACTTCCACCGGGAACATGCGTCCCTGTGCTTCGATCACTGGCGCGCCACCAAGACGCGCCGCCACCGCCGCACCATCAATGGTGGCCGACATCACCAGCAGCTTCAGCGGCAGGCCCAGTGAGGCGCGCGCCTCGGAGCACAACGCCAGCCCGAGATCAGCATGCAGGCTGCGCTCGTGGAACTCGTCGAACAGCACCGCGGCGACGCCTTCCAGTGCAGGGTCCTGCTGCAGCATGCGCGTGAGGATGCCTTCGGTCACCACCTCGAGCCGCGTGCGCGGCCCAATGCGGGTATCCAGCCGCATGCGATACCCGACCGTCTCGCCAACACGTTCACGCAGCGTGCCCGCCATGCGCTCGGCCACCGCCCGCGCTGCCAGGCGCCGCGGTTCGAGCAGCAGAATCCGCTTGCCGCGCGCCCAGGGCTCATCCAGCAGTGCCAGCGGCACGACGGTGCTCTTGCCCGCACCCGGTGGCGCGACCAGCACGGCGCATCCGGACGCATCGAGCGCGGCGCTGAGTTGCGGCAGCACTGCATGCACGGGCAATTCGGCGGGGAAGGCACTCACCACGCGCATGATATCTTCGCCGGCATGTGGCGCGGCATGATCCTTCTACTGTTGCTCGCAGGATGCGACATGAGTCCCGCCGCGCGCGATGTGGTGGAACTGCAGCGCCATGACGCACCCGAAGCCCGGCAGGGCGTTGCCGTGGGCACTGACTCCTTCTATGCCATCGACAACTCCGCCATCGCCCGTCACGACAAGCAAAGCGGCGCACAGCTCGCGATCTGGCAGGGTGACCCGCGGCGTTTCGCGCACCTGAACTCCTGCGTGGTGGTGGATGCCGAATTGATCTGCGCGAACTCCAACTTCCCCGACGTTCCACAACACAGTTCGGTGGAGCTATTCGATGCGCGCACCCTGGCCTGGCTGCGCAGCGTGCCGCTCGCCGATGGACGCGGTTCGCTTACCTGGGTTGACCGGCACGACGGCGCCTGGTGGGCCATGTTTGCCAACTACGATGGCCGCGGTGGCGAGGCACCGCGCGACCATCGCGACACTGTGCTGGCGCGCCTGGACGACCAGTGGCAGGAGACGCAGCGCTGGCACCTGCCCCCGGCCGTGCTCGAGCGCCTCAGGCCCAGCAGTTCATCGGGCGGTGGCTGGGGGCCGGACGGCAGGCTCTACATCACCGGGCATGACCGGCCGAAGATCTACGTGCTGGGCGTTCCGGCGGATGGGGCAACGCTCGATCTGATCGAGACCATCGCTGCTCCGCCCCTGGAGGGACAGGCGATCAGCTGGGATCATGCCGAGCCCGGCGTGCTCTATGCGATCTCGCGCCGCGCCAGGCAGGTCATCGCTCTGCGCGTATTGCCGGCAGTGCGCCAGCCTCCCGCTCGAAGCGGCACATCACCTTGAGACCGGGCGCGTTGTCGCCCAGCTCCAGTTCACCGCGATGCAGTTTCACGATCGCCTTGACCAGTGAAAGCCCCAGGCCACTGGAAGACTTCTCGCTGCCGTTCTGCAGCGAGACGAAGGGTTCCTGCGCGCGTTCGCGTTCGGCGGCTGGAATGCCCGGCCCGTTGTCGCTGATGACCAGCTCGATCCTGCGGTCATCACCCCGCAATGACATCGCCACCCTGCCGCCCTGCGGCACATACTTCATTGCGTTCTCGAGCAGGTTCGCAATCAGCTGCGCCAGCAGCTGGCGCTTGCCCATCATCGACACATGCGGCGCCGCGTCCAGCGCGAGCTCGATCCCCTTTTCCTGCATGCCCGGCAGGTACAGCTCGTACATCTCCTGCGTGAGCTCTGTGAGATCGACGGATTCGCTGCCCGCCACGGTGCTGCCGCCTTCGGCGCGCGCGATTTCCAGCAGCGTGGCCAGCGTGCGCTGCATGCGGTCCAGTTCGTCGAGCGCCGGCGCCACCAGCTCGCGACCCTCGTCGCTTCCGGCATGCAGCAGCGCCTCTTCCAGGCGCACGCGCAGCCGATACAGCGGCGTGCGCAGGTCGTGTGCGATACTGCCGAACGCGGTACGGAGCAGCACCGCCTGCTGCTCGATGCGCTCCAGCATCTCGTTGACCGTGCGGCTGAGCTGGTCGTATTCATCGCCGGTATTGGCCACTTCCAGGCGGCGCGACAGGTCGCTGTGCACGATGGAATCGCAGGTCGCGGAAAACGCGCGTACGCGCCGCGCAGCTCGCGCCACATACCAGCGGCCGAGCAGCGCAATCAGCGCAGTGATCGCGCCAATGCCCCACACGGCCGCCAGGCGGAAGCGGCGCAGCGCGCGCTCCATCTCGCTCGTATCGGTTCCGACCAGCAGCCAGTAGCCGCCCGGCAGCTCCACGATGTGGGCGGTCACCGGATGCGTCTTCTCCTCGCCCGCGACCTTGAGACGGAAATCCACCCGTACATTGCTGCGCGGCTGGATCTCGCTCGGCCAGTCCGAGAGGTTGCCCTCCATCTTGCGCAGCGCCGGGTCGGTAAGCAGATAGATGGCCCCGAGGCGCTGCCAGCTGTCGGAGCGCTGGCGCAGCGTATGCACCAGGTTGCCCATGCCGCCGGAGTTGTAATCCCGCGCCATGCTTTCCAGCTCGGCGCCAACCACGCGGCTGATCTCGCTTTCCAGCGCATTGCGCGTGAGCAGGAACACCGCACCCTGCAGCCCCACGACGAGCAGCAGCACGATGACGCCGTAACTGAACGTCAGTCGCGCGGTGGACGAATGGAATGCGGCTCTAGGACTCATCGCGCAGGACATATCCCGCGCCGCGCACCGTATGGATGAGCGGCTGCGGGAAGTCACGATCCACGGCCGCCCGCAACCTGCTCATGTGCACATCGATCACATTGGTCTGCGGGTCGAAGTGCAGATCCCACACGCCTTCGAGCAACATGGTGCGCGTCACCACCTGCCCCTGGCGCCGCATCAGGTATTCGAGCAGCTGGAATTCCTTGGCGGTGAGCTCGATGCGCTTGCCGCCACGGGTCACCGTGCGGCCCAGCAGATCCAGTTCGAGATCGCCTACCTGGAGCCTGGTGACCACCGCGCCGCCAACGCCGCGCCTGAGCAGCGCCTCGATGCGCGCCAGCAGTTCGCCGAATGCAAAGGGCTTGGTCAAATAGTCATCGCCGCCCGCGCGCAGGCCTTCGATGCGATCGTCCACCGAGCCGAGCGCGGAGAGAATCAGCACCGGGGTCTTGCTGCCCTGCTTGCGCAGCATCTGCACGATGGTCAGGCCGTCGATGCTGGGCAGCATGCGGTCGGCAATGATGAGGTCGTAGCCACCCTCGGTGGCCTGGAACAGGCCATCACGGCCATCGGCGGCGACATCCACCGCGTAACCGCTTTCCTGCAGGCCCTTGGCCAGATAGCGCGCCGCTTCGGCCTCGTCTTCGATCAGCAGCAATCGCATGGCCGTGAGTCTATCCACGTAATGATGATCGCGCCAACGGCCGCAATCAGGCATGACCCGCGGATTACGAAGCCTTCATCTGCCCCATGCGGGGTTCACGGAATGGTCAGTTCGAACCGCACTCCGGGAATGGCGTCGTGCCCCGCGTCGAACAGTGCCGGCGCAAGACTCGCATAGCCGGCGCTGGTCTTGCGGCGCCAGAAGTCATGGTTGGCCAGAATGCCGATGGCCGCGCCCGCCAGTACGTCGCGTGTGTAGTGGCGATGGGCTTCCACGCGTGACCAGCCGACGAAGCTGGCTGCGACGTAAGCCGGGGCACCCCAGCCCCAGCCATATTCCTTGCGGATGAATTCCGCGCCGGTGAACGCCAGCGAAGTGTGACCGGAAGGAAAGGAATGCGAGCCACCATCCGGCCGCGTTTCATCCACCGAGTACTTCAATGCCGAGGTGGCGGCCCAGGAGCGGCCGATGGCCAGGAGCAGATCGTGGCGTGGCGAGCCTCCCATCAGCGCCCAGTGGGAACCCTGGCCGTTGCCAGCTTCGGGCCGTGGCTCGAGCAGCCAGGTCGCGAGCAATCCGGCCGCGGGTATCGCGTACTGCAGCACGTCGCCGGCCTTCTCGACCCGGCGCTCGGAATGAGTCAGCGGTTCGGCCGCCTGCGCTGCGCCCGGCAATGCGCAAGCCACCAGCACAAGCAGAATCATTTTGCGCATCTGGTTACCGCCCCCTTGAGGAAAATCCACGCCAGCATCAACCACGCGCCGATCAGCAGCAACCCACCCACTGGTGTGATGATGCCGAACAGGCGTGGTGCGCCTGCCAGCATCACGTAGATGCTGCCACTGAACAGCACGACACCGCTGCCCAACAATCGCACCGGCCAGGCAAGACCCTGCGCGCCCGCCCGTATCCAGCCGCCCAGCAGCATCAGCCCCAGCGCATTGAAGATCTGGTAGTAGACCGCCGTGTGCAGGGATTGCAGCTCGCGCTCGCTCAGGACGTCGCGCAGTGCGTGGGCGCCCAGCGCGCCAATCCCGATGCCAATGGCCACCAGCAATGCGCCCAGGCCGATGACGCGTTCACCGTTCATGGTTTGCCCCCGCGTGGCTTGCCCGGCCGCCGGGCGGGTACCCGCGGCAACCCCGTGTGCTGCGTGCGAATCGGCTGCGCGGGAGGCGCACCGGGCCGTCGCTGGCCTTCGGCGGCTCCGCCCGTGCCACGCGGCTGATAAGCCGGAATCAGATGGTTCGGCCCGCTGCCAATCAGCCGCCCCTTGCCCATGCGGCGCAAGGCCTCGCGCAGCATCGGCCAGTTGTTCGGATCGTGGTAGCGCAGGAAGGCCTTGTGCAATCGTCGCTGCCTGAGGCCCTTTGCAACGGGAACGTTCTCGCTGCTGCGGGTCACGCGCCGCAGCGGATTCTTGCCGCTGTAATACATCGCTGTGGCCGAGGCCATCGGTGACGGCAGAAAGGCCTGTACCTGGTCGGCACGGAAGCCGTTCTTCTTCAACCAGATGGCGAGCTCGAGCATGTCTTCATCGGTGGTGCCGGGATGCGCCGCGATGAAGTACGGGATCAGGTACTGCTCCTTGCCCGCTTCCCTGGAGTACTTGTCGAACAATTCCTTGAAGCGGTAGTAGGTGCCGACGCCCGGCTTCATCATCTTCGACAGCGGCCCCTCGCGCAC
>CAYWDZ010000016.1:0-8611 GCA_964456255.1 uncultured Steroidobacteraceae bacterium
CGACGAACGCATCGTGCTGATCGGCGATGCGGCGCATGCCATCGTGCCCTTCCATGGCCAGGGGATGAACTGCGCGCTGGAAGACTGCGTGTTGCTGGATGCGCTGCTGGCAGACGGCAAGGCAGAGCCATTCGCTCGCTTCAGCGCTGCGCGCCGCGCCGACGCCGATGCCATCGCAGCGATGTCGCTGGAAAACTATGGCGAGATGCGCGACGTGGTGCTCGATCCGCTGTTCCAGCGACAGCAGGCGCTGTCGCGGCAACTGGAGCTGCGTCATCCGGACCGCTTCATTCCGCGCTATGCGATGGTGATGTTCCATGCCGAGCTGCCCTACTCCGTGGCACTGGCGCGCGGGCGCATCCAGCAGCAGATCCTCGATGAGCTGATTCGCGGCGATGCGCCGGTGGATCTGGCACTGGCCGACCGGTTGATCCGCGAGCGATTGACGCCACTCGCGGACGCAGCCCGCTAGGGATTCACCAGCTCCGCGGGCGGCCGGCCGCTGACCGGATTCACGTAGTGAAAGCCCGGTTCGACAATGTCGGGGAATGCGTACTGCCGCGCACGGATCTGCCGATCGGGCGGAAAATCCTTCGCATAGCTGTTGCCGGCACGCATGCCACCGATGCCTTCGGTCAGGCCGCCGCCCGGCACGTCGCGGCCGGCGGGCGCCGCTGGTGCGGGCGCAGGCGCATCACCCTGCGACTTCAATCGCGTCACGCCACCCACGCGCGCCCAGCCATTGCGGTACGAGGCATTGAAGAGATGGTGCAGATCCTGGGTGCCGAGCTTCCACTCGCCCTCCTCGAATACCGCCGTCTCTTCATAGATGCCGCCGATCCACGAACCACTGCTGCCATTGGCCGCGCCGCCGTCCTGGAACAGACGCAGGCGCTGCTTCGCGCTCAAGCCGTCGGCCGACACGGTAGTGACCGGTTGCGTCAGCTGGTGGATCGTGAAGGTCGTGGCCGAGCGGCCGCCATTGGGGCCGCGCAATTTCAGCGCCGTGCGGATGCGCTCGCGACCGACGTAGACACCCACTCCGGTGAGCTCCTTGGCCCCCACGGTGGCCGAATAGGCATCAGCCATGCCATCCCAGTCGGATTCATCGATGGTGTAGCCGTAGTTGCTGTTGAGGTTCTCGACCGCATCGACGGCGATCACGCGCTGCAGGGCGAGAGTCAACGCCGCCAGATCCGGCGCCGCCTTGACCGCTGCGGCCGATACGGCTTCCGGTCCGGCGCGGAACACCCAGCCATGCGGCGGCGATGCATCGTGCGGCAGCGGGAAATGCAGCGCCATCGGCAACGCGCCGGCCTTCGGCCGCCAGTCGCGCGCCCAGCCCAGGTCGAAGTCCGTGTGCAGCGTGGGCTGGTAGCGCACTTCCTGCAATTTCCACGTGCGGCCCTCCTTGACGAAGCGGTTCTCGAACTCGCCGAGTTCCCAGGCCGCGAAGTCGCCCATCCTGCCGAGTTGGGCCAGTTGCGTGGTACGCGCCGTGGCGGTGCGACCATCGGGCTGCACGGTCACGACCGTGCCGGTCAGGATGTGATCGAACAACTCGCCGCGCTGCAGCGGCGGCGCACCGAACTGCTTCACCAGCTGCGCCTTGATCGCCCGTGCGCCGGTAGCCCGCGGAGCATCGCCGAACTGCATCGTGCCATTGGCAGCGAACAGGTCTGCCACGTCGTCGTACAGCTTGCGATCCAGGTAGTAACCGAAGGCATGCTGCAGATTCTGCACATCGCTCTCGTCCTGTAGACGCGCGATGCGCTCTGCCGCCTGCGCACGGCGCCCGGCATCCACTTCGGCGCAGCTCACGGAGGCGATCGACGCGCTCACGACGGCGCAACTCGCCACCTTCGGGACCGCGAGATGCACAGGCACCGACGCCCCGACGTGCATCGCCTCATAGTGATACGGAATGCCCCAACTCGCCGGCGCCTTGTGGCCGAAGGTGTCGTAGTCGCCCGCATACTGCGTGAAGTAGCGCATGCGACTGATGCGCCACACGCCGTTCTCCCGGCGGTACTCGTTCTCGTACACGCCTCCACCGGAGGATGCCGACTTGCCGTACTGCCCGGCCATCCAGAACTCATGCCAGGTGGCGAGCACGGTGCCACCATCGGCGCTGACATTGACGATGGGCTGCAATTGCAGATGCGCGTTCAACTGGCCCGCCGCGAGACCCGGCGCGTTGCGGCCGGCCCGCTGCATGAAGAGCCGGCTGATGGCGGCCGGACCCTCGGCCTTGCCATCCGGGAATTCCACGCTGGCATTGCGCGTGAACAGCGCCGCCGCGTCATCCCATCGACCGACCTGCAGGTAGTGCCCGTAGGCATTCTGCAATCGCTTGGCCGCGCGCACCGCTTCGGCGGCATCCAGTCTTGCCTCGATGGCATCGATCGATTCCGCCGCCGCCATGCCCGCAAGGGGAAAGGCCAACAGCAGTACGGGCAGCAAGGCCTGGCAACGCATGACTTCCCCTCCGGCGCAGGAGCCCGAAGTCTACGCCAGGGTCGGCGTACTGCGCTCCCGTCCGCTCTTCAGTGACCTGCAATCCGCTCCAGCGTGACGAAACTCATCGCATGGACATTCCTGTCATCAGCCGCGCGCTCCTCGCGCGCGACCTCGCGCCATTGACCGGCCGGCAGCGCAGGCAGATACGCATCGCCCTGCATCTGGCAGTGCACGCGCGTGAGATGGATGGTGTCGATCAGCGGCAGCGCCTGCTGGTACAGCTGCGCGCCGCCGATGATCATCAGCTCCGGCTCGCCCTCCAGCAGGTCCGTCGCCGCCTCGAGTGAGGCCACCGTCTCGACACCGGGCGCGGCAAAGCCGCCGCGACTGAGCACCAGGTTGCGGCGGCCCGGCAGCGGCCGCCCGATCGCTTCAAAGGTCCGGCGGCCCATCAGAATGGGTTTGCCCATGGTCAGGCGCTTGAAGTGCGCCAGGTCCGCCGGCAGATGCCAGGGCAGCGCATTGCCGCGTCCGATCACGTCGTTGTCGGAAGCGGCAACTACTGCGGTGAGCTTCATGCGCGGCGCTTGGTCTGCTTGCGCGAGGCAGTGGTCTTCTTCCCGGCTGCGGACTTGCGCTTCGCAGCCGCCTTGCGGCGCGCCGCCTGCTTCCTGCGGAATTCCTTCAGCGGCGGCCACAACATCGATCCACGGCAACCGGGAGCACCGCAACGACAGGCATAGATCCTGTCCACATCGGGCGGGTCGCTGCGATCGCGGCCGATCTGGTAGTCGTAGCCGAGCTCCGCGCCCTTCGGGATGTCCTTGATGGCATCGATGAACACGCGGCTCTTCTCGATCTCGGACTCGCAGTTGCCATCGCAGCTGTGGTTGATGAAGCGCGCTTCGTTGCCGTTGTGGCTGGCGTCGATCACCGTCCTGCGATCGGCGATGAACAGGAAGGTATGGTTGTCGTTGACGTCGGCGCCCTCATAGCGCTTGTCGGCCTCCTTGTGCGAGATGCGATCGCCAAGGTATTCGATGACGCGGGTTCCCTTGGGGATGAAGCGCCGCGCAAAGCAGCCATAGCCATGAACCTTCGAATGCCTCACCACGATCCACTTGTTCTTCGGACGGGCCCTGCCCCTCTTCGCCTTTGCCATCTTCAAACTGCCACGGGCGCCTTGATGGGCGCATGATGCTGATAGTTCACGAACTCGATGTCCTCTGCGTTGTAGTCAAAAAGGGTGGCAGGCCGCCGGTGCAGCACGAGCTGCGGCGCGGGCAGCGGCTCGCGCGCGAGCTGCAGGTCGGCCTGTTCGAGATGATTGAGGTACAGGTGGCAGTCACCACCCGTCCAGATGAATTCCGCCGGTTCGAGGTCACACTGCGCAGCGACCAGGTGCGTGAGCAGCGCGTAGGAAGCGATGTTGAACGGCACACCCAGGAACACATCGGCGCTGCGCTGGTAGAGCTGGCAGGAAAGCCGGCCCTCGGCCACGTAGAACTGGAACAGCGCATGACAGGGCAGCAGCGCCATGGCGGACAGCTCACCCACATTCCAGGCGCTGACGATCATCCGGCGTGAATCGGGCGTCTTGCGCAGCGTCTCCAGAACCTCGGCCAGCTGATCGACATGTTGGCCGGCGGCTGTTCCCCAGGAACGCCACTGCGCGCCGTACACCGGACCAAGCTCGCCGCGCTCATCAGCCCATTCATCCCAGATCGTCACGCCGTGCTGGCGCAGGTAGGCCACGTTGGTCTCGCCACGCAGGAACCACAGCAGCTCGTGCACCACTGAAGGGATGTGCACCCGCTTGGTCGTGACCAGCGGAAAGCCCGCCGCGAGATCAAAACGCATCTGCCAGCCGAACAGCGATAGGGTGCCGGTGCCCGTGCGGTCGGTCTTGCGCACGCCACGCGCACGGACCGCGCGCAGCAGTTCCAGATACTGCTTCACGTCGCTACGAAATTCCCGGTGGGCTCGGGTCGGGTGCGCGCGCGCAGCAGCAGCCACGCGCCGGCCAGAATCATCGGCAGCGAAAGCACCTGCCCCATCGTCACCCAGCCGCCCGCCAGGTAGCCGATCTGCTGATCCGGCACCCGCACGAACTCGACCAGGAAGCGCACGATGCCGTACCAGGCAAGCGCCAGCCCCACCACGGCACCCCGGGCGCGCGGGCGGCGCGCGAACCACCACACGATGGCAAACAGCGCGAGACCCTCGAGCCCCGCCTCATACAGCTGCGAGGCATGGCGGCCGACCTCTTCGCCGGTCACCGGGTCCTTGACGAGAAACCCGAACTTCCAGTCCGTGGGAGCGCCCCACAGCTCGCCATTGATGAAATTGCCGATGCGTCCGGCACAGAAGCCGATGCCCGGCAGCGGCGCCGTGAAATCCAGCACGTCGAGCGCAGCCCGGCCCTGGCGCCGCGCAAACCACAGCAGCGCCAGGATCACGCCGACCAGCGCGCCGTGAAAAGACATGCCGCCCAGCCAGATCTTCAGCGGATACAGCCAGTCCTGCGTGAGCAGCTGACTTTCGAATGGCAGCACGTACACCAGGACGTACCCGACGCGGCCACCAACGATCACGCCCACCATCGACCAGAAGATGAGGTCATCGACAGCTTCCGCCTTCCAGGTGCTGCCGGGGCGCCTGGCCTGGCGCCGCGCCAGCCACCATGCAAAGGCAAAGCCGATGACGTACATGATCCCGTACCAGTGGATGCCGCGGGATCCAATGTGCAGGGCGACCGGGTCGATATTCGGGTAGTGCAACATCGCTGGCGGATTCTACCGGGATACGCGCGCGAACAGGGCCTTCAGGTAGCGCGTCTCCGGCATGGCCGGGTGCACCGGATGATCCGGCGACTGGCCGCCCTGCGCGATGATGGCGAGCGGGCGATCCGCGTGACTGGCGGCCGACTGCAGCAATTCCGGCAACCGCGCCGCAGGCAGATGCCAGGAACACGAACAGCTCACCAGCAGCGCCTCGTCGGTGGCCAGGCGCAGTGCCAGCTGGTTGAGCTTGCGGTAGGCGGCCTCGCCCTTGGCCAGGTCCTTGCGACGTTTCACAAAGGCAGGTGGATCCACCACCAGCACATCGAAGCGTCGCCCCTCCTCATGCAGTGCGGCCAGTACATCAAAGGCGTCCCCGCGGCGGGTTTCGAGCGCAAATCCGTTGCGCCCGGCATTGGCGCCGGCCGCCTCGAGAGCGCTCGCCGAAGAATCCACGCACAGCGCCGCGGCCGCTCCGGCCGCCAGTGATGACACGGCCCAGCCACCGACGTAGCTGCACACATCCAGCACGGTCTGACCGGGTTTCAGGAAAGTTCGCAGCAAGGCCCGATTGGCGGTCTGGTCGTAGAACCACCCGGTCTTCTGCCCGGTGGCCAGCGGCGCACTGAAGTTGAGGCCGCCTTCGATCACTTCCACTGCCTGCGGCAACTCTCCACCGGTAAAGACCAGCTCCTGCGGCAGACCTTCCAGATCGCGCGCACCGGTATCGTTCTTCCATACGATGAGGCGTGGCTTCAGCAGATCCTGCAGCACCTGTTCGAGCTGGCTGCGCCGCTGCTCCATGGCCAACGTGGCAATCTGGCCGACCAGCACGTCGCCAAAGCGGTCCACCACCAGGCCCGGCAGGCCGTCGGACTCGCCATACACCAGCCGGTAGTGCACGCCGCCGCAGTAACGCTCGCGCAGCGTCAGCGCGCTGCGCAGCCGCGCCGCAAACAGCCCGGGGCCGATTGGCGCATCGAAGTCCCGACTCATGATGCGTGCGCAGATCAGCGCATGCGGGTTCGCCAGCGCATGGCCCAGGAACTGGCGGCGATGATCGAGCACGGCAACAGCCGTGCCTGGTTCCATCGTCAGCGGCGTGGCAGCCGTATCGACTTCATTGGAGAACACCCACGCATGGCCGCCACGGATGCGCTTGTCCTCGTGGCGCTTCAGCAGCAGCTGTGGCAGCTCGGCGCCCGGCGAATCTGTCATAGTGCCGCGCAGTCTACTGCACCACGCCCACACGGATGACTCACTCCACACCGCCCGCTGGCACGCCGGCAAACCGGCTCGCCCGTGCGACCAGCCCCTACCTGCTGCAGCACGCCCACAATCCCGTGGACTGGTACCCGTGGGGTAAGGAGGCATTTGCAGCGGCCAGGACCAGCGGCAAACCGGTGTTGCTCTCCATCGGCTACTCGGCATGCCACTGGTGCCATGTCATGGCGCACGAGTCGTTCGAGGATCCAGCCACCGCGGCGCTGATGAACCAGCTCTTCATCAACATCAAGGTGGATCGCGAGGAACGTCCCGACATCGATCGCATCTACCAGCTTGCCCACCAGCTGCTCACGCGCCGCGGCGGGGGCTGGCCGCTCACCATGTTTCTGGCGCACGATGACCAGCGCCCATTCTTCGGCGGCACGTACTTTCCGCCGCAGCCACGCTTTGGAATGCCGGGGTTCCCCACCCTGCTCTCGCGTGTGGCCGAGTACTACGCAGGACATGGCCCGGAGTTGCGCGCGCAATCGGCAACGCTGGTGGAAGCACTGGCCGCCATCGACGCACCCACTGCCGGCGCCCCGGCCACACTCGATGACACGCCGCTGCAGTTGCTGCGAGCGCAATTGGAGCAGCGTTTCGACCGCGAGCACGGCGGCTGGAGCCCTGCGCCGAAGTTCCCGCATGCCGGCATCATCGAACGGCTGCTGCGCGAATGGCATGCCACTTCGCAGGATGCGAGCCCCGATCTGAATGCGCTGTTCATGGCAAGCCTCACGCTCAAGCGCATGGCGGACGGCGGCCTGTACGACCAGCTGGGCGGTGGCTTCTGTCGTTACAGTGTCGACGAGCGCTGGGAGATCCCGCACTTCGAGAAGATGCTCTACGACAATGGCGCGCTGTTGTCAGTCTATGCGCATGCGGCAAGCGCCACCGGCGAGCCACAGTTCCGCAACGTTGCGCGCGAGACCGCCGCATTCCTGATCCGCGAGATGCAGGACCCGCAAGGTGGGTTCTACTCGTCCTTTGATGCGGACTCCGAAGGCCACGAAGGCCGGTTCTACGTCTGGACGCCCGCGCAGATTGACGCGCTCCTGCAGCCGCCCGATGCGGCGCTGTTCAAGGCGCGCTACGGAATGACGCGGCCCGCGAATTTCGAGGGCACCTGGCACCTCATCGCGGCCCGCGAGATTTCCGAACTTGCCGGGAGCGGCGAGTTCGGAGGCCATGCCGCTGAACTCGAACAGCGTCTGGATGCCGCACGGGCCCGGCTCCTGCAAGTGCGTGCCCGGCGCATACCGCCCGGTCGCGATGACAAGATCCTCACCAGCTGGAATGCGCTGGCCATCCGCGGGCTTGCCGAAGCAGCCTGCGCGCTGGATGACCCGCAATTGGCCGAGGCTGCGGCCCGCGCACTGCGCTATTTGCAGGCCGTTCACTGGGTTGATGGCCAGCTGCTGGCCACCTCGCGCGACGGCCAGGCCCAGCTGTCGGCCTACCTCGACGATTACGCCTTGCTGATCGATGCCATCCTGTCGCTCCTCACCGTGCATTTCGATGCAGCAGCGCTGCGTTTCGCGACGCAGCTGGCCGACGCCCTGCTCGAACGCTTCGAGGATCGTGAACATGGCGGCTTCTTCTTCACCGCCAGCGACCACGAGACGCTGATCCACCGCAGCCGCGCGTTCAGCGACGATGCCATGCCATCGGGCAATGCCGTTGCCGCGGGGGCACTGCTGAAGCTGGGGTGGCTGCTGGCCGAACCGCGCTATCTGGTTGCTGCGGAACGTGCGCTGCGGGCTGCGTGGCCGCAGCTTGCCGAGTCGCCGCTGGGACTCACGCACATGGCCACTGCTCTCGAGGAGTACCTGCAGGCGCATCGCTTCGTGATCCTGCGCGGCGAGCAGCAATCCATCGATGACTGGCGCCGCGAATTGCAGCGCGTATGGCGGCCACTGGTCAGCATCATTGCGATCCCGGCCAATGCCGGGGATCTGCCAGCCGCGCTTGCGGCCAGGGAAGCACATGGCGCCGCGGTGGCGTACGTGTGCCGCGGCAGCACCTGCGAGGCGCCGCTGCACGACCTGGCTGCCGTGCCCGCGGCGCTGCAGGCAAGTCGGTCCTAATTGGCCTTGACGGCCTCG
>CAYWDZ010000016.1:8711-25409 GCA_964456255.1 uncultured Steroidobacteraceae bacterium
AGGCCCCAAGGGAACAACTGCCCAGTTAGTGACTCAAATATACTAGGCAGCTATCGGTGGCTGACCGCTTCTCGGCAACCCGCTGTTTATCGGGGGAAATCAATGAGTTTGATGCGGACTGGGCGAATCCTGTGGGTGAGTGCAGGCCTGGGTTGCTGGGCCCTGGGCGGTTCTGTGGCGGTTGCGGCCACACCCGATGCCGCCACCGCGCATAGCCAGTGGCAGCTCGTTGAGGACTACTGTTTCAAGTGCCACAACACCGAGGATTGGGCCGGAAGCGTTGCTTTCGACGCGATGTCCATCTCCGATGTCCCGCAGGACGGCAAGGTCTGGGAAGCCGCGATCAAGAAGCTCAAGAGTGGCCTGATGCCGCCCCCCGGCCAGAAGCAGCCGGATCGCAAGGCGGTGAGCAGCCTGGTTTCCTATCTGGAGACCACACTGGATTCCGCGCAGACCAAGGCCTATGTGGGTTATATCCCGCTGCGCCGGCTCAATCGGCGCGAGTACGCCAATGCCGTGCGGGACCTGATCGGCCTCGAAATCGACCCGGCCACGTACCTGCCCCAGGATGACCTGCTTGACGGGTTCGACACCAATGCCGAGTTGCTGCGCGTCTCTCCCACGTTCCTCGACCAGGCGGTGACGGCGGCACGCGCGATTTCACTGCTGGCCGTCGGCGATGCCAATTCGGTACCACTGGAAACCACCTACGGCCCGATCCCCAACATGATCCTGTCGCTGGCCGCACGACCGGCCGAGGCCTCGGGCAACCAGCAGAAGTACAAGGACGGCATGCCCTTCGGCACGCGCGGCGGCATGTCGGTCACCCATAATTTCCCGGCCGATGGCAACTACCTGCTGAGCATCGGTGACATGGCGCTGGCTCGCACGGTGCCGAACATGGAGTTCGAGAACACCGTCATCGCCCTGCTGGATGGCAAGGAGATCTGGCGCACCACCGTTGGCGGCGAAGAAGACCACCAGTCCATCGACCAGCGGCTCGACGATGGCGTGGCCCGCATCAATGGTCGCCTGAAGGACATCCCTTTCCGCGCCACGGCCGGCCAGCATGAGGTGGCCGTGACGTTCCTGCGCCGCAGCTACGCAGAGCAGGATGATCGCAGTTCGTCTCCGGGACACTCGGACGATGGCCGCGGGTTCAACATTCTCGAGGGCGGCCTGCAGCGCGTGCCGGCGGTCCATGCCATGTTCATCAAGGGCCCCACGAAGATCACCGGCATGAGCGATTCGGAAAGCCGGAAGAAGATCTTCATCTGCAAGCCGGCAAGCGCCGCCGACGAACCTGCCTGTGCCCGCAGGATCGTTGCCAACCTGGCGCGCAATGCCTTCCGCCGCCCGGTTGCGGATGAGGATGTCACCCCGTTGATGCGCTTCTATGAAGCTGCGCGCAAGGAAGGCAAGAGCTTCGACCAGGGTATCCGCGATTCGCTGGCTGCAATCCTGGCGAGCCCGTTGTTCCTGTACCGCGCCGAAGCCGCGGTGGAAGCCGGCAGCCGTGAACTCACCGACATCGAGCTTGCCTCGCGCCTGTCCTTCTTCATCTGGAGCAGCCTGCCCGACGACGAGTTGCTGAAGCTGGCGGAAAGGAACGAGCTGCACAAGCCCGACGTGCTCAGAGCCCAGGTGCATCGCATGATCCGCGACGACCGGGGCATCTCGTTGACCCGCGACTTCGCCTTCCAGTGGCTGAACGTTGCCAAGCTGGACACCATCGTGCCGAACCGCGGCCAGTTCGCCCATGCCAGCGGCGTGTATGACCCGCGGCCGGCGTTCAAGAAGGAGCTGGAGCTGTTCATGGACAGCATCCTGCGCGACGACAAGAGCGTGGTGGACCTGCTCACCGCTGACTACACCTTCATGAACGAGCAGATCGGGCTGGTCTACGGACTGACTGACGTGCGCGGCAATGGCTTCCACCGTGTGCAGCTCACGGACCCGAAGCGCTTTGGTCTGCTGGGCAAGGGCGCCGTGCTGATGCTGACCGCCAACCCGAACCGCACCGCACCCGTGCTGCGCGGCGTGTGGATCATGGAGCGCATCCTGGGCACCCCGCCGGCCACGCCGCCGCCGAATGTGCCCGACCTGAATGCCGCCGCCACCGGCGGGCGGCCGACGACCGTGCGTGAAAAGACCGAGATCCACCGTCGCAATCCGACCTGCGCCGCGTGCCACAGGGTCATGGATCCGCTGGGTTTCGCGCTGGAAAACTTCGACACCGTGGGCGCCTTCCACGCGGTCGATCCACAGTCGCGACTGCCCATCGACACGGCGGCGACCATGCCTGACGGCACCGAGCTGAAAGGCCCGGAAGACCTGCACAAGGCGCTTGCCTCACGCGGCGACCAGCTGGCCCAGATCATCACGGAAAAGCTGATGGCCTACAGCATTGGCAGGCCGCTCGACCACCGCGACATGCCCAGCGTGCGCCAGATCCTGCACATGGCCGCCACGAACAACTATCGTTTCGAGGACATCGTGCTGGGGGTCGCCAGCAGCGACGCCTTCCGTCGCCGTGAAGCGCCTCCGCTGCCAAAGTCGACGACCGCCCAGGCGGCCAATATCATCCCCACTTCCGCTCTGCCCACACCCTGAAGGCCAGGAGACTCGCCATGTTCCTTACCAAGAAGCATCTGTCCCGCCGCACGGTACTGAAGGGTGCAGGCGCGACCATTGCACTGCCATTGCTCGACGCAATGATTCCCGCCCACACGGCATGGGCCGATACGGCAGCAGCGGTGAAGACCCGCCTGGGCTTCGTCTACTTCCCGCATGGCGCAGTACAGAAGTTCTGGACGCCCGAGGGAACTGGCAAGGACTTCAAGTTTTCGCGGATCCTGGAGCCGATCGCGCCCATGCGCGAGTACGTGACGGTGATCAGCGGGCTGCGCAACAAGCCGGGCGAGAGCTCCAACCCGCACGGCATCATTGAATCCACCTGGCTGACCGTGAAGAGCCCGGACGACCGCACCAGCAAGGGCCCGAATGTGGGCATGTCCATTGATCAGGTCGCGGCCCGCGAAATCGGTCAGGACACTCCGCTGTCATCGCTGGAGCTGTGCGGCGAACCGGGCGGTTCGGTCAACTACCGCACGGGTGGTGCCAGCCTCCCGCTGGAAGGCAACCCGCGCAAGGTGTTCTACACGATGTTCGGTCCCGGCGATTCCAACGCCGACCGCATGGCCCGCCTCGGCGCCACAGGCAGCTTGCTGGACTATGTACGCGAAGCCAGCGCGAGCCTGAACCGCAAGCTCGACGCTGCGGATCGCGCGCTGGTCGGCGATTACCTCGAATCGGTACGCGAAGTGGAAGGCCGCGTGCAGAAGCTGATGGCCAAGGCCGACAGCCTGGGCAACCTGCCCGACGCACCGATCGGAACTCCTGATGACTTCACCGAGTTGCTCGACGTGCAGTTCGACATGATTGCGCTGGCCTTCCAGACCGGCCAGACGCGCATCGCCTCGATGCGCATGATCAAGGAAGCCTCGATGCGCACGTTCCCGACCGAGAATGTCGACGAGGCCTTCCATCCGCTGTCGCACCACGGTGAGGATCCTGCCAAGCACGAGAAGCTGGTGCGTGTGCAGGCCTACCAGACCGCGCGCTTCACGCGCTTCATCCAGCGCCTGGCCAGCATGAAGGAAGGCAACGCCAACATCCTGGACAACTCCATCATCCTGTTCGGCAGCAACATGGCCAACAGCGACCTGCACAACAACAACCCGCTGCCGCAGCTGCTTGCCGGCAAGGGTGGCGGCCTGAAGGGTGGCCAGCACCTGGCCATGCCGAAGGACACGCCGCACGCGAACATCCTGCTGACCATGGCGCAGCGCGCCGGCGTCAACATCGACTCGTTCGGCGATTCGACCGGCTCGTTCAGCGAGGCTTGAGCATGTCCAGGGGGCTAAAGGGCACCGCCGTGCTGGCCGTGGCGCTGGCACTGTGGGCTTCGGCCGGCGCTGCGGCAAATTCCGTCGATGAGCCGCGCCGACCGGATGGCAGCACTCCGCTGCAGTGGGCGGTGTTCCAGGCGGACATTCCCGAGGCCGAACGCCTGATCAAGGCTGGCGCCGACGTTTCCGCGACCAACAACTACGGCATCAACCCGATGCTGCTGGCCGCGGATATCGCCAACACGCGCTTGATCGAGTTGCTGCTGAAGGCTGGTGCCAGCGCGAAGTCGGCCAATGCCGATGGCGAAACCGCCCTGCACCTGGTGGCGCGGGCCGGCAATCTGGATGCTGCCAGGATGCTGCTGAAGGCCGGCGCGGTCGTGGACGCCCGTGAGCAATTGGGCATGCAGACACCGCTGATGTGGGCCGTGGCTCGGCGCCAGCCGCAGATGGTGGAACTGCTGATCAGCGCCGGTGCGGATGTCAATATCCGCGGCGCCATCCGCGACTATCAGCGCGTGGCCACGGCCGAGAGCCGCGCCAAGCAGCTGCACGAGCGCGGCGGCCTCACGCCGCTGCTGTATGCAGCCCGGGAGAACTGTCGCGAATGCGTGGAGATCCTGCTGAAGCACGGGGCCGACGTGAACAAGGCCGACCCGACCGGCGTCTCTGCGCTGGTCTTCGCGCTGATGAACAGCAACTGGGACATCGCGAAACGCCTCGTCGAGGCCGGCGCTGACGTGAACCAGTGGGACATCTATGGCCAGGGCCCACTGGCCGTGGCAATCGGCGGCATGGGCACCGCCAACGGGCGCAATCCGCTGGACGACGATCGGCCCAATACAGCCACCGGCCCGGAGCTGGTGCAGATGCTGATCGCACGCGGCGCGAACCCGAATCAGCAGACCTACATGAGCCCCACCGTGGGACGGGGCGGAACACGCGGCACCACGCCCTTCATGGTGGCCGTCAGCACGGGCAACGTCGAGCTGGTCAAGCAGCTGCTGGCCAAGGGCGCCAATCCGCGGCTCGCCACTTCCGAAGGCGAAGGCCCGATCATCCTCGCTGTGCAGACGCGTGGTGGTGGCGGCGGTGGATTTGGTGGCGGCGGTCGGGGCGGCGGCGGCCCACCGGGCGGTTTCGGTGGCGGTCCGCCGGGCGGAGCTCCGCCCGCCAGCGGCGCGGCCCCATCCGATGCACCGTCCGGCGATGGCAGTGCCGCTGCTCCCACCGCGCGGACGCCTGCGGCGAGCGGTGCGCCCTCATTTGCTGCCCTGCCCCCAGCCCTGCGCAATGCGGCCGGCGCAGCCCCTGCCGGTGGACCCTCGCGCGGCGGCGGACCTCCCGGTGGCGGCCGTGGCGGCGGCCCTGGCGCCGGTGGAGCCGGCGGCGGCGCGCCCGGTGGCGCAGCCCGCGGCGGCGGCACCAATACGACCGTCGAGTTGATCAAGGTGCTGGCCGATGCAGGTGCGGACGTGCATCTGGTGGCTCATCGCCACTTCCTGCAGCGCTCGCGCGGCGGCTCGGCGATGCACTATGCGGTGCGCGCGGGAGGCAACCACCAGGTCATCCAGGCACTGCTGGATCTGGGAGTGGACATCAACGCCAAGGATGAAGACGGCCTGACTGCGCTGGACTACGCGATGGGTCGCGGCTATGTGCCCTTCCTGCAGATGCCCCAGCCGCCGAACACGGCGCTGGCCGACTACCTGCGCAGCGTTGGCGCCACGGTCGAACTCGCAAAGACGCCTGACTGGCCTCCCCAGGGCCCGCCAATCGCGACGGTGGTGTACGACTCGGTTATCTGGCCCGTTGATCCGATAGGTCCCTGATGCCCATTTCACGTAGACATTTTCTGCGCAACGGCGCGCAGGCCCTCGCGGTCGCGCCACTGTTCAACACCGTTGCGCCGGGCGATCCGGAAACGATTGCCGCGGGTGAGAAGAGCCGCAGCAAGCGCGCTGCCGCCAGGGACATCGTGGTCCGCAACGTGGCTGGCCTGTCGCTGATCTCGGGCGCCGGCTGCAATGTCGTTGCCCTGCCCGGCCCTGACGGCGCACTGATGGTGGATGGCGGCCTGGCCGTGAATTCGGAGCTGCTGCTCAAGGCGGTACTCAAAGCCACCAGGAGCAGCCGCGTTGGCACGTTGATCAACACGCATTGGCACCCCGAGCAGACCGGTTCCAACGAGGCAGTTGGCAAGGCGGGCGGACAGATCATCGCGCACGAGGTCACCCGGATCGCGCTTGCCGCGCGCAATCGCTCGGCCATCTTCGAAGGCGTCTATGGTCCGGTGCCGACCGCAGGGCTGCCGACCCGCACCACCTACAACACCGGATCACTGCAGGTTGGCGACGAGCAGGTGGAGTACCGCTACCTGCCGGGCGCACACACCAATGGTGACCTGTTCGTGCATTTCCCGAAGCGCAATGTGATCGTCGCCGGCGGCCCGGTCGGTTCGGATCGCTGGCCGGTGCTCGACTATCTCAACGGCGGCTTCATGCATGGTTTCGTGCGCTCGTACGAGATCCTGTGCGACGTGTCGCAACCGGACACGATCATCATTCCGGCGTTTGGTCCGACGCTGACCGGCGCCGATATCCGCAGGCAGAAGGATGTGTACTGGGACCTGTTCAAACAGTTCTTCATCGTGTTCAACAAGGGCGCCGGTCCGCAGGAAGTCGTCGAGCTGAATCGCGGCATCGATTTCGCGACCGTGGGCACCATCGTGGCGCCGCGGCCCATCACGAAGGAATGGCTGGACAGGATGGGTGATCCGGCGGAATTCCTGTTTGCCGCCTACCGCAGCACCCAGATGGCAACCATACCGTTCTGAAACGCATGCCGAGCGCCGACCGTTCGCGCGAGGATTCGACATGAGCCAGCACCCCGGACGACTTGCAGCAGCCATGGCCGCCGGTGCCGCCCTGACACTGGTACTTGCAGTAGCGCTGCGCAACAGCGAAGCCGCATCAGGCGACACCACCGCGGCGAGACTCCAGCGCCTGGAGGACCGCGAACAGATACTGGAACTGCTGTACGCCTACGGCGCCACGCTCGACCGGCATGACTTCGCGGCTTTTGGCCAGTTGTTTGCCGAGGATGCCGAGTACGGCAGCGGCCCCGGGGCGCCAACCCGCGGCCGCGCTGCGATCCAGGCACAGCTGGAGAAGACCATCACCAGCAATCCGTCGAACCTGCCAGCCCCCAACCATCACCTGTTCTTCAATCCTTCGATCAAGGTGGATGGCGATCGCGCCACGGCGCACAGCCTGGGTGCCTACGTGGCGCCAGACTCGGCCCGCAAGACCACGCAGATGGTGTTCTTCGTCGCCTATGACGACCAGCTGGTACGCCGCGACGGGCGCTGGATGTTCCAGCGCCGCATCATCGGGAGCGGCGCGCCATAGGTGAGGTGTTGCGCGGCTTCGCGCCGATCTCCGACCGCAAGGCGCGGCTGCTGATACTCGGCAGCATGCCCGGACAGGCCTCGCTGCAGGCCGGACAGTACTACGCCCATCCCCGCAATGGCTTCTGGCCGATCCTGGAATCGCTCTGGGGAATTTCCGCGCAGGAGCCATACCGCATGCGCGAACGCGCCGTGAAACGCGCCGGCATCGCCATCTGGGATGTACTGCAGCGCTGCCAGCGCCGCTCGAGTCTGGATTCACATATCGATCCGGACTCGATCGTGGTCAATGATTTCGCCGGCTTCTTCCGCACGCATCCGGCCATTGTGTGCATCGCCTTCAACGGTGCGACCGCGGCGAGTCTGTATCGGCGCCATGTCCTGCCACATCTCGGCGCCGGGGCTCGCGAACTGCCCGTGCTGCACTTGCCTTCCACCAGTCCGGCCAATGCCCGCCTGACGCTGGCCGACAAACGCCGCGCGTGGGCGGCACTGGCTCAGCTCTGAGTCGCTGCTTCCAGCAAGCCCTTCTGCTCAAGCCAGCTCCGGTCGTAGAGCCGGGAAACATACTTGGCCCCGCCGTCACAGAGGATGGTGACGATCGTATGACCGGGACCCAGATCGCGCGCCACCCTGACTGCCGCCGCGACATTGATGCCGCTGGTACTGCCCAGGAACAGCCCCTCCTCGCGCAACAGGCGATACACCATCGCGACGGTTTCCGGATCCTCGACATGCACGGCCGTGTCGACCGGGGCGCCGCTGAAGTTGTCGGTCACGCGGCCAATGCCGATGCCCTCGGTGATCGAACCCTTTCCCGTGGCCTTCACTTCCCCATGCAGCACGTATTCATAGAGTGCGCTGCCGGGCGGATCAGCGAGCACCGTGCGGATGCGGGCATTGCGTGACTTGAGGTATTCGGAGGTGCCGGCCAGTGTGCCGCCCGTGCCGCTGGAGGCGACGAATGCATCGATCCTTCCCCCGGTCTGGGACCAGATCTCGGGGCCCGTGGATTCCACATGCGCGCGCCGGTTCGCCGTGTTGTCGAACTGGTTGGACCAGACGGCATTGGGAAGCTCCTGCGCCACGCGCTGGGCCTGATGCTGATACTGGTTCGGGTTGCTGTAAGGCACCACGGGCACCTTGCGCACCTCGGCACCGAGCGCTTCGAGCAACTGGTATTTCTCCGGGGACTGGTTGTCGGGCATCAGCAGGATCAGGCGGTAGCCGCGCGCACTGCACACATGCGCAAGACCAATACCCGTATTTCCCGCGGTGCCCTCCACCACCGTGCCGCCAGGCTGCAACACGCCGCGTGCTTCGGCATCCAGCACGATCCACCTGGCGGCGCGATCCTTCACGGAACCACCCGGATTCATGAACTCCGCCTTGCCGTAGATCTCGCAACCGGTCTCGCGACTGAGGCCCGCCAGGCGGATCAGTGGCGTGTTGCCCACCGCATCGATGAAGCCCTGACGAACGGTCATCCCGATTCCTTCTCCTGCCTGCTGGCCTGCACGCCCGCTGCATCGTTGGGCACCTCGCGGACCTGCGCCAGCGCTGCGACCTGCCCGACCACGAGCAAGGTGGGCGAGCGCAGCCTGCTGCGCTCGGCCAGAGCAGGCAACTGCGCCAGCGTCGTCTTCAGTACGCGCTCGTCTGGCCAGGTCGCCCGTTCGAGCAGTGCCGCCGGATGCGATCCGGGCAGCCCCTGCGCCATCAGCTTGCCCGCAATCATCGCGCTCTGGGCCGCGCTCATGTAGAAGACCACGGTGTGGTCAGGCTGGGCCAGCGCGCTCCAGTTGAGTGTCTCGCTCTGGGCTCCGGTGGCCGTCACGAATGTCACGGCCTGCGCAATGCCACGCTGGGTCAGCGGCATGCCGGAGCTGGCAGCTGCACCCAGGCCTGCCGTGATGCCGGGCACCACCAGCACCGGAATTCCCGCCTCACGCAGCACGGCCAGTTCCTCCCCGCCGCGCCCGAACACGAATGGATCACCGCCCTTCACGCGCGCCACGCGCTTGCCCGCGCGGGCATGTTCCAGCAGCAGCTGGTTGATGTAGTCCTGCGTGTGCTCGTGGCTGCCGGGTGTCTTGCCGACGTTGATCTTTTCCGCGTCGCGGCGCGCGCGCCCCAGGATGACCTCAGGCACCAGTCGGTCGTGGAGGAGTACATCGGCCTGCTGCAGCAGCTGCTGCGCGCGCAGAGTCAGCAGATCCGGATCACCGGGCCCGACGCCAATCAGGTAGACCTCGCCACGCGGGGTGGCAGCCGCGGAGCGCGCTTGCGCAATCGCAACCTGCATCGACGCATCTGCGCCCTGGTCGTTGCCGGCGAGCAGCCGGGTTGCCACATGCCCGCCAAAGAATCCGTCCCAGAAGCGCAGTCGCGCCGGCAGCTCCGGCAACGCCACTGCAACCGTCTCGCGCCAGCGACTTGCGTAGCGCGCCAGCTCACCCAGACGCTCGGGCAGCAGGGCTTCGATCTGCGCGCGCACCCGCCGCGCCAGTGTGGGCGAACTGCCGGATGTGCCCACCGCCACCACCAGCGGCGATCGGTCGACGATGGCCGGGAAGATGAAGTCGCAATTGGCGCTGTCGTCCACCGCGTTGACGAGGATGCCGCGCTCGCGCGCACTAACGGCCACGGCCTCGTTGACCTCCTCGTCACCCGTGGCCGCAATCGCCAGCAGCGCGCCATCGAGTTGCGGCGGCGAGAAGGGCACAGGGCGGTATTCGATGCGCCCGTGTTCACGAAATGCCGCCAGCTCCTGACACAGATCCGGCGCGATGACGCGCACGCGGGCATGTGCCTTCAGTACCTGCTCCACTTTGCGCGCAGCCACCACGCCGCCGCCGACCACCACAACCAGGCGTTCGCGCAGATCGATGAAGATCGGCAGGTAGTCCATCTCGTGACAGCAATCAGCTGGCCGTCGCAGCCGCGTCACGCTGGCGCGGCTGCAGTCCGCATTCCTTCGAGTCGCTGTTCTCCCACCACCAGCGACCGGAACGACTGTCCTCGCCGGGCTGCACGGCGCGCGTGCACGGCTCGCAGCCAATGCTCGGATAGCCCTGGTCATGCAGCGGGTTGTAGGGCAGCCGGTTGGAGCGGATGTAGCTCCACACTTCATCATGCGTCCAGTCGAGCAATGGACTGATGCGCCGGATGCCGCCGTTGTCTGCGTCGATCTCGATCGGCTGGGCCTGCGCGCGCGTGGCAGACTGCTCACGACGCACGCCGGTCACCCACGCCCCGGCGCCCTGGATGGCCCGACGAAACGGCTCCACCTTGCGGATATGGCAGCAGCCCTGGCGCTGCTCCACGCTGTTGAAGAATCCATTGATGCCGTTCCGTGCAACCCACGCCTCGATGCTCGCCGGATCCGGGTAGTAGACCTTCATGCGGCGCTGGTAGCGCTTCTCCAGCCGCTCGATCAGGTTGCGGGTCTGTTCGTGCAGACGACCGGTATCCAGCGTGAAGATTTCGATCTGCGGCACGTGGGTCCAGATCAGGTCCGTGAGCACGATCGCCTCGGCGCCCAGGCTGCTGGAATACACGACCTTTCCGTAGTCACGCGCAGCCGCCGTGAGCAGGGCCAGGGAGGCTTCCTTCTTGGCATTGATTGACATCACGGCATTTTCACTGCCCATCTCATAACATTGGAACATCACTTGTGGCAGGATGCGCCCCTGAAGCCAATTTGCCGCGTTGCGGCATCTGCAGGAAGACCATGTCCGGAATCACCCTCCGCCGCCTTCGCCAGGACGGGCACATACGCGCACTGACCCGCGGTGCACGCCCGCATCACGAGCAGTTCATCCAGCCGCTGTTCGTGGTCGAGGGCATTGGCGCGCGCGAGGCGATCCCGGGGCTGACCGGCGTGTATCGGGATACACCTGCCTCACTGCTCAAACAGATCGAGGCGGATCTGGCGGCTGGCTGCAGCAAGTTCCTGCTGTTCGGCGTGCCCGCCGCACACGGTGAGCGCGACATCGACTGGTCCTTTACCGCCAGTCAGATTGCGGCCATCAGGAAGCGCTTCGGCAAGGACGTGTGGCTCGCGGTGGATGTGTGCCTGTGCTCCTCCACTCCGCATGGTCATTGCGGCGTGCTCAACGATTCGCACGATCACCTGGACAATGCAGCCAGCGTCAAGGAGCTGGTGGCTGCCGCACTGGCCTATGCCAGGGCCGGCGCCGACTGCGTCGCGCCCAGCGACATGATGGACGGACGCATCGGCGCCATCCGCCAGGCGCTGGATGGCGCAGGGCTGGAACGCACCGTGCTGATGAGCTATGCGGCCAAGTTCCACTCCAGCTTCTACGGCCCCTTCCGTGTTGCGGCCGATTCCGCGCCGAAGGGCACGGACAGCAAGCTCGCCGATCGTGCCAGCTACCAGATCGATCCCTCGCGCGCCAACGATGCACTGCTCTCGGTGGAACGCGATGTGCGCGAAGGTGCGGACATCCTGATGGTCAAGCCCGGCATGCCGTACCTGGACCTGCTCGCGGATCTGTCGCGCCGCTACGCCCAGCCCTGGGCTGTCTATGAAGTCAGCGGCGAATATGCGGGCATCGAGCTGCTGGCCGAGCAGGGACTGGCCAATCGTGTCAACGCGCACCTGGAAGCGTGGAGCGGCTTCCTGCGCGCCGGTGCCTCGATGATCATCAGCTATGGCGCGCGCCACGCAAAGGAATGGCTGACCCGGTGAGCAAGTCCGAAGCGTTGTTCGAGCGCGCCCGCAAGGTTTCACCTGGTGGCGTGCATTCCCCGGTGCGGGCCTTCAAGGGTGTGGGCGGTACGCCGCGCTTCATGACCGGTGGCAGCGGGGCCATGATCCGCGACGTCGACGGCCGCGAGCTGATCGACTTCTGCATGGCCTTCGGGCCGCTGATCCTGGGTCATGGCAACCAGGCCGTGCGCGATGCCGCGGTGGCAGCGATCGACCGCGGCTGGAGCCTCGGCACTGCCGAACCGTACTCGCTGGCGCTGGCCGAGTTCATCACCGCCCGCATCCCGTGGGTGGAGTCCATCCGCTTCGTGAATTCCGGCACCGAAGCCGTGATGTCCGCGCTGCGCGTGGCACGCGGAGCGACGAGGCGCGACATCATCCTGAAGTTCGATGGCTGCTACCACGGCCACACGGATTCGATGCTGATCCGCTCCGGCTCCGGCCTGGCTGAAGCCACCGAGCCCGACAGCGCCGGACTCAACCAGGGCACGCTGGGCGGGACGCTGGTCGCGCCGCTGAACGATGAGGCGGCACTGGAAGCCGTGTTTGCGAAACATGGCCGCGACATTGCCGCCGCAATCATCGAACCGGTACCAGCCAACTATGGACTGCTGCCGCAGCGGCTCGAGTTCCTGCAGACCCTGGCGACCCTGTGCCGCAGGCACGGCGCACTGCTGATTCTCGATGAGGTCATCAGTGGCTTTCGTCTCGGCTTCACCGGCGCTGCGGGCCTGTACGGAATCGAGCCGGACCTGGTGACCTACGGCAAGGTCATCGGCGGCGGATTTCCGGTGGGTGCGTATGCGGGCAAGCGTCAGTACATGGAATTGGTGGCGCCGGTGGGTCCGGTCTATCAGGCCGGAACGTTGAGCGCGAACCCGGTGGCGATGGCCGCGGGCCTGGCGACACTGGAGCAGCTTGCCGATGGCAAGGTCTATGCGCAGCTGGAAACCCTGGGCACTCAACTGGAGCAGCAACTGGGTGCGATTCCGGGTCTTACCGTACAGCGCATGGGTTCGCTGTTCTGGCCGTACCTTGCACCCGATGCCGCACCGCTGCGCAGTCTTGCGGACCTGAAGATCAAACCTGCGGCACCGTTCGGTCCGGTCTTCCACAAGGTGCTGGATGCAGGCATCTACCTCGCTCCCAGTGCATTCGAGGTTGGGTTCCTGTCGGCTGCCCACAACGGCGCGCACGTGGAGAAGCTGGCGCGGGAACTGCGCCTGGCAATGGCCTAACCGGGACTGGACTGCGACAGAATGTCTGCAAGCGCCTGCTCCAGCGAGGCGGTATCGCCAAAAGATCGCAGCTCCGCGTCATTCAAGTGGCGTAGCGTCCGCCCCGACTCCATCAGGACCACGCCATCGCAGTAGCCCCGGACCACGTCCAGCGCATGGGTGGCCAGCACGATGGACAGCCCTTCCTGTGTCACGCACTGCTGCAGATGGCGCTTGAGCGTCAATGCGCTGCGCACATCCAGACCATTGAATACTTCGTCGAGCAGCAGCAGCGATGGCCCGGTCATCAGGGCCAGCACCACGCTGAGCTTCTGCCGGGTTCCCAGCGACAGCTCCGAGATCAATGCATCATCGAAGGCAGCCAGACCCAGATCGCGGCACAGCGCCGTGCCTCGCTCCGGGATGCCGTTCATGCCGTGGGCGCTGGCGTAGATCGCCAGGCTCTGGCGTACCGTCAGGAAAGGCGGCAGATCTTCAGACGGAACCGCAAAGCCAGGCAATGCCGCCCCGGCATCCTGCAGCGGATACAACGGCTTCTCCTCGAAACGAACCGTGCCGCGCAGTGGACCGAGCCGCCCCGCTGCACAACGCAGCAGAGTGGTCTTGCCGCTGGCGTTGGGCCCCACCAGCGCGACCCACTGGCCGCGCATCACGTGCAGCTGCGCGCCGTGCACCACGACGCGCCGACCGTAGCCGAGATCCACTGCTTCGAGCTGCAGGACGGTGTCACTCATGGCTGCAAGACACTGCCTTGCGGCGCGGTGACGCGCCAGCCCAGCCACAACACCACGACGCAGAGCAATGCCCCGACCACGACGCGCGACCAGATGACCCAGGTCAGATGCCACGAGGACATCTGCATGCGCGGCATCCAGCGGCGCATTGCAGCGCCTGCAAGGGTTGCTTGCCGAACCCAGGTCATCAGGAAGATCAGCACCAGCCACGCGCCGAGCATCCGCAATACTTCCTGCGCCTGGGCTGACATGGGCGCGGCCAGCAACACGGGCACCGTGAGCAAGGACAACCGCCGCAGATTCAGCCGGCGCCGCGTCTGACTCAGCGCCACACCTGACAACACCGACAAGCCCTGTCCACGGGCCGCGGCGGCCGGCGCCGCCCTGGCAGCTTCGCGGGAATTGCCCAGCAGCAGCCACGCCAGCGCTGCACCACCCACCAGGGCAGAAAGCGCAATCACCTGGAGTTCGATGGTGCGCGCGGAATGCTCCTCGCTGCCCAGTGACAACAGAGCCGCCGCCAGAGCCAGCCCGACGGGCCAGCGAAGGGCCCGGATGACTCTGGTCAGAAACAGTGCCCGCCCGGCCATGCCGCGGGCTGCCTTCGGCGACACCCAGTTCTCGGTATCGACCCGCGATGCCAGTGCCCCGATGGCAGATCCGGCCTGCGCGGACAGGATCAACGCCATGGGCATATCGAAGCTGAGCAACCAGTCCAGCGCGGCATCAGCCAGCCCGTTGCCGGCAACGACCAGCACCAACGGCGCCAGAATGACCGGAACGAACCACAGCGACAGCAGGAGAGTTCGCTGGATGCCGTGCATGCGCCAGGAATTGGCGGCCTCCAGGACCAGAAGATGCAGCCACCAGTGCCCCCCACGCATGGCGCTACGGGAGAAGGAACGTGGCGGTTGGCGGCACAGTCACGGTTGGTCTTCGGGGGAATTCCAGTATCCGCATGCGGCCATGATAGCAACGGCGGTTCGGTCATCAGCAAGGAAGCAGGATACTGTCCTTGCCTGCCTTGCCCTTGCACCGGGGCGACTGGCACACTCGATCGACACCGACGGGAACAGGCGGGCGGCTGATGGATCCTGAAACGAGGCCTCTGCGCGAGTCGGCGACCGCTCCGCACGATCCAGCCAGTCTCTACCGGCGCACGGCGTGGCGACTGTTGCTGCCGATTGCAGTACTGACGTTCATCAACTCGATCGACCGGATGAACGTCAGTTTCGCCGGGCAGCAGTTGTCGCAGGACACTGGCATGTCGCCGACGACCTTTGGCCTGGGCGTCAGCACGTTCTTCGTCGCGTACCTGTTGTTCCAGTATCCGCATGCGCTGCTGCTGCGGCGCATGGGCATCCGCGCCTGGCTGCTGTCGTCGATGATCGTCTGGGGCATCGCCGGCGTGCTCATGTCACGCGTGCAGGACAGCAACGACTTCCTGTTCGCCCGCTTCCTGCTGGGCACGGCCGAGGCCGGATTTGCCCCCGGCATGACCTGGTATATCAGCCAGTGGACGCTGCGCGCCACGCGCGCGCGGGCGATGGCCGTGGCGTTGTCGGCCGTACCTTTCTCACTGGTGGTCGGCGGACCACTGTGCGGCTGGCTGCTGGGCATGAGCAATCCACTCGGCATTGCAGAGTGGCGCTGGATGTTTCTGGTGTCCGCCATTCCCAACTTCGTGTTCGCCCTGATCGCGGCCGCCTATTTCGTCGACCGGCCGTCGCGGGCACGCTGGCTTTCGGCGGCAGATGGACAGCGCCTGGAGGCCGCCATTGCCGCCGAGGCTGATCGCGATTCGGCACAGCAGATTTCACTGGCCGTACTGCTGCGCGACGGGCGGATCTGGCTGTGCTGCGCGGTGTGGTTCCTGGTCATGACCGGCTCCTATGCACTGGTCTACTGGCTGCCCCAGATCGTGCGACAACTGGCGCTTGCGCAGAGCGAGCTGCTCATCGGCACATTGAGCGCGCTGCCGCAGGCAGCGCTGGTGGCCGGGCTGTTCCTGAATGCGCGCCACTCCGATCGCAGCGGCGAGCGCCTGCGGCATACGGCGATTGGTGCCTTGCTCGCGGGCATCGCGCTCATCGTCGCCGTCATCCTGCCGGTCGGTGCCAGTGTGCTGGCACTGCTGGTGGTGGCAGGCTTCGGCATCGGCGCCACGCAGGGTGTGTTCTGGGCCCTGCCACCGGCACTGGGCATTGGTGGCGGGCAGGTGCCGGTCGGTGTGATCGCCGCCATCAGCATGGCTGGCACCGCCGGCGGGATCGCGGGCCCTTCCATGCTGGGCCGGCTGCTCGACGCTACCGGCAGTCACATGGCAGGCATCATGGTGCTGGCGGTATTCCTGCTCGCAGCGGCCATATTGCTGATCTGGTTCCAGACGACGCGGACCCCGGAGAGAAGTGGTGCCTGATCAATCCGCGACAACCGACATGACGCCGCCAGGCCTCGAGTTCGCCTTCCGCATCACGTTGCGATTCGATGCCGGTCCGCGGTTGCGCTTCGAACCGGCATTCAAGGCGGGCCGGCGCGGCTTCGTGGCCGTGCAGGGTGGCGAGATTTCCGGACCGCGGCTGCAAGGCAGGGTTCTGCCCCGTTCGGGCGGCGACTGGCCGCTGTTCTGGCCGGGCGGACTGGTGGACTTCGAGGCGCACTACCAGCTCGA
>CAYWDZ010000017.1:0-24341 GCA_964456255.1 uncultured Steroidobacteraceae bacterium
CCGCGGAGTTCGATCGTCAGGTAGGAAATGCAGCGCCGCGCATCGAGCTGATACGGCGCGACGATCGCATTGGTCGGGCAGGCCGGCATGCACGCGGTGCAGGTGCCGCAATGTGCAGTGGCCGGTTCGTCCGCGGCCAGCGGCAGGTCGGTGAATATCTCTCCGAGAAAGAAGTACGAACCCGAAGCCTTGTTGATCAGGTTGGTGTGCTTGCCGATCCAGCCCAGACCCGCATTGCGCGCCAGGGCCTTTTCCAGCACCGGTGCGGAATCCACGAACACGCGGTACTGGTGCGGTGTACGCGCGGCAATGTTCTCCGCCAGCCTAGCTAGCGCGGCGCGCAGCACCTTGTGATAGTCGCGGCCCAGCGCATAGCGCGAGACATACCCCAGTTCGGGATCGGCAAGCACACCTTCGGCATCTGCCGCGTCCGCCGGCCAGTAGTCCATGCGCGCGCTGATCACGCGCAGGGTGCCGGGGATGAGCTCGGCCGGGCGGCTGCGCCGGGTGCCATGCCGTGCCATGTAGTCCATCTCGCCATGCATGCCGGCATCCAGCCAGGTCAGCAGGCGCGCTTCGTCCTCGGGCAGTTCGATGCCGCTGATGCCGATGTCGGCAAAGCCTTCGGCCTGCGCCATCGCCAGCAGGTCCTCACGGGTCAGCGGAGCATTCATCGGCGCCCAGTATACTGACGCGACAAATGGCCCTTCCCGTACAGATCTACAGCGCGGCGCAGGTGCGGCAGATGGAGTCTGCTGCGGTCGCTGCCGGAACGCCTGGCTACACGCTGATGCAGCGGGCCGGAGCCGCGGCCTTTGGCGTCCTGCGCCAGCGTTGGCCCCTGGCCCAATCCATCGTGGTGGTCGCCGGGCCCGGCAACAATGGTGGCGATGGCCTCGTGCTGGCGCGACTCGCGCGGCAGGCCGGTCTCGCCGTCACGGTGATGCTGGTGGCCGATGCCAGTCAGCTGCGCGGCGAGGCGCAGCAGGCCCATGCGGATCTGGTGGCGGCAGGTGTGCCAACCCGGGCATTTTCTGCCGCTGAACTTGCGCGTGCCGATGTGGTGGTGGATGCGCTGCTGGGGATTGGTGCGCGCGCGCCGCTGCGTGCGGACTGGCAGCTGATCATCGCGGCACTCAATGCCTGCCTGCGGCCTGTGCTATCGGTGGATATTCCTTCGGGTCTGGATCCCGACCTCGGTCACGCGCTGCCGGCCGTGCATGCCGCAGCGACAATCACCTTTCTCGGCTTGAAGCAGGGCCTGTTCGTGGGTCAAGGTCCCGAGCATGCGGGGGAAATCTTCTTTGATGGCCTGCGCGTGGAGGGCACTGCGGTTTCAGATCCTCCGGCATTGAAGCGCCTGACGCACGAGGATCTGGCGCGCGTGCTGCCGCAGCGGCCGCGCCAGAGTCACAAGTCGCAGTTCGGGCGTGTGCTGATCGTCGGCGGTGGCGCGGGCATGCCCGGCGCCGTGCGGCTGGCGGCCGAAGCAGCGCTGCGGGTCGGCGCCGGCCTCGTCACGGTTGCGAGCCTGCCGGAGCACCTGGGCGTGGTCGTCGGGAATCGACCGGAGTTGATGTTCCATGCGGTGCGCGAAGCCAGCGATGCCGAGGGGCCCATGGCGGTGGCCGATGTGGTCGCGCTGGGTCCCGGTCTTGGGCGCGACAAATGGGCGAAGGGAGTGCTCGCTGCGGTGCTGGCGGCGCGCCGGCCGCAGCAGCGGCTGGTCGTGGATGCCGATGCGCTGAATCTCATTGCGGCAGGGCATGGCCCGTCGCGCCTGGAAGACTGGGTGCTCACGCCGCATCCCGGCGAGGCCGCGCGCCTGCTCGGCATCGGCATAGCCGATGTGCAGGCCGACCGGATCGCGGCACTCAACGCATTGTGCGAGCGGCGTGGCGGCACCATCGTACTGAAGGGTGCAACCACTCTCGTCGGACATTCCGGTGAAGTGCCACGCCTGTGTGATCGCGGCAATCCGGGCATGTCCGTGCCGGGCATGGGTGATGTGCTCACTGGCGCGATTGCGGGCCTGCTCGCGCAGAACACGCAGGTGTTTGCGGCCACCAGCGCGGCGGTGTATGCGCACGCGGTCGCCGGCGATCGCTGCGCGCGCCTGGGTGTGCGCGGCATGCTGGCGCTGGAAGTGGCGCAGGAGCTGCGCGCCGTGCTGGCCCAGTTGTCGTGAGCAGTCGCTTTCTGCCCGACGAGGCGGCCACGCTTGCCTGCGCGGCGCAGCTGGCGCGCTGCCTGCCCCCGCCGGATGCACCTCTGGTGGTGTATCTGCATGGCGATCTCGGCACCGGCAAGACCACGCTGGCGCGCGGGCTCCTGCATGCATTGGGTGAGCAGGGCGCCGTGCGCAGCCCGACCTATGGCCTGCTCACCGAATACACGCTGGCCGCAGGTCGGGTGTTGCACCTGGATCTGTACCGGCTGCGCACTCCCGATGAACTGGCGGCGCTGGGCCTGGCGGATTACCTGCCGGGCAGCCGCCTGTGGCTGATCGAGTGGCCCGAACGAGCCGAGGGGAAGGGCTTGCCAGAGGCCGATGTCGAGGCGCATCTTGAGGTGGAAGGTTCGGGCCGCCGCATCCAGCTGCGCTCCTGTTCTGCCCTTGGCGAGCGCTGGCTTGCGGCTGCAAATGCAGACGCGGGATGATGAAAGCGGGCTATGTCCATATTTTCATTGAAATTTGACATATGGCGACCTAGAGTACCGGCCATGGGTCTCAAGACACTTGGCACGGTGGGTTGGGTCGGCGCGCTGCTGCTGGGCGCCCAGGCCGCGCTGGCTGCCACCACCATCAAGACGGTTTCGCTGGAAGCCCCGGCGGCGGACGTGGCCCGGCTGCAGCTGCAACTGTCGGCGGCTCCGCGGCAGAACGTCTTCACGATGGAGAACCCCCACCGCATCGTGATCGACCTGAAGGGCACGGATCTGGCCCGCGGCCTGCGGCTGCCAGCTGGTGCCGGCCCGGTTCGCACCCTGCGTGCGGATCGCAAGCAGGACGGAACACTGCGGCTGGTGCTCGAGCTGAATCGCGACCTGGACCCGAAGGTTACGGCCAGCGGCACGCAACTGACCGTCGAGCTGGGCCAGGTACCTGCTGTCAACACGCCACCCAAGGCAGTGCGCGCTGCGCATGCACCGGATGATGCGGGCCGCGACATCATCGTGGCCGTGGATGCGGGGCATGGCGGCAAGGATTCCGGCGCGATCGGTGCCGCCGGCACGCGCGAGAAGGATGTGACGCTGGCCATCGCCAGGGCCCTGGCCAGGCGCATCAATGCCGAGCCCGGCATGCGTGCCTACCTGACCCGCGATACCGACGTGAAGATCGAGCTGCGCGATCGCATCGAACGCGCGCGGCGCGCCAAAGCCGACATCTTCGTCTCGGTGCATGCCGATTCGATTCCGACCAAACGCAGCATCACCGGCTCGTCCGTGTATGTGCTCTCGGAAAAAGGTGCTTCGAGCGAGGCGGCGCGGCTGCTGGCGGAGCAGGAGAACGGTGTGGACCTCAAGGGCGGCATTCCCGTTGCCGACCCGGCCGGCGCATTGCTGATGGATCTTTCGCAGAACGCCAGCATCACGCGCAGCATGGAAGCAGCGGAGCGGGTGCTCGGGCAACTCGACCGCGTGGGCGATGTGCGCAAGTCCGAGGTGCAGCAGGCCGGCTTCCTGGTGTTGAAGTCCCCGGACATTCCTTCGCTGCTGGTCGAAACGGCCTACATCTCCAATCCGGGCGAGGAGAAGAACCTGCGCGCGCCCTCACATCAGACGAAGATCGCCGAGGCGATCTTCAACGGGGTGCGTGAGTATTTCCGTGTCAGCCCGCCGGACGGTACCCTGTTTGCGCAGCAGAAGGCTGCGGCGCGCAATACGCCCACCATCATCGCGGACAGCGCCGCGCCCTGACCCGTTAAGATGCGCTGGCCCATGGCCATCCGCATCCTTCCCTCCCATCTTGTAGACCAGATCGCCGCTGGCGAGGTGGTCGAGCGTCCGGCCTCCGTGATCAAGGAGCTGGTCGAGAACGCGCTCGATGCCGGTGCGACCCGCATCGACATCGATATCGAGCAGGGCGGTGTCGGGCTGATCCGCGTCCGCGACAACGGGCGCGGCATTGCTGCAGAGGAGCTGCCCCTGGCGCTGACGCGTCATGCCACCAGCAAGATCGCGAGCCTGGATGACCTGGCGGCTGTCGAGTCGCTGGGCTTTCGCGGCGAGGCACTGCCATCCATTGCGGCGGTGGCGCGCCTGCGCCTGGCTTCGCGCGCCCAGGGTGGCGCCGCAGCGGCCGAGATCACGGCCGAAGACGGTCACATCGGCGATGTGCGTCCGGCGGCGCTGGCCGAAGGCACCCTGGTGGAAGTGCGCGAACTCTTTTTCAACGTGCCGGCACGGCGGCGCTTCCTGCGCAGCGAGGCCACCGAAGCCACGCATGTGCTGCGCATGGTGGAGCGCCTGGCACTGTCGCGGCCCGACATCGCGCTGCGCTATACGCACAACGGACGCGAGCAGTTGCGCGTGCAGCCCGCGACCGATGCGGCCGGCGCGCGCCAGCGACTGGCCGAGGTGCTGGGTGAGGACTTTGCCGCCGGCGTGATGGAGATCGATGTCGCGACCGGGCCGCTGCGTCTGTCCGGCTGGATCAGCCAGCCCACGTTCTCGCGTGCGCAGTCCGATCTCACGCACTGGTTCGTGAATGGCCGCGCGGTACGTGACCGCCTGCTCATCAATGCCGTGAAGATCGGCTATCGCGACGTGCTCTACGGCGGCCGGCATCCGGCCTATGTGCTGCATCTGCAGATCGATCCGCACGAAGTCGACGTGAATGCGCACCCTGCCAAGCAGGAGCTGCGTTTCCGCGAATCCCGCGGCGTGCATGACTTCATCCAGCGCGCCATCGAACGGCGCCTGGCCGAAACGCGCCCGGGTGCGCAGGTGAGCGCCGTGGATACGCGTTCGCAGGCGATGGGGCAGCCGACCGGTGCCTTCGACTTTCAGGCCCATAGTCCATGGGCGGTACGCGATGCCGTGGCGGGCGCGGCTGCCGGGGTCCCTGCGCCGCCTGCCGTGCAGCCCACCGATGACAAGCCGCTGGGCACCGCGATCGCACAACTGCATGGCATCTACATCCTCGCGCAGGACGCGCAAGGGCTGGTGCTGGTGGATATGCACGCCGGGCACGAGCGCGTGCTGTACGAAAAGCTCAAGGCCGATCACGCGCGGCGCAGTGCCGATGCGCAGCATCTGCTTGAACCGGTGAGCGTGGCGTTGCCCGAAGCAGTGCTCGACCGGATGCTCGAAGAAGAGGAGGACTGGGCACGCTGTGGCTTCGAGTTCACACGCATTGCGCCAGACCGTATCGCAGTGCGCTCGGTGCCCGCACTGCTGGGGCGCGTCGATGTGGCCGAGCTGGTGCGTGACACCGCGCTCGCCATCGCCAACGACGAAGGTTCACATCACGTGGAAGGTGCAGAGAACCGGCTGCTGGCCACCCTTGCCTGTCGCGGCGCGGTGCATGGTGGCCGGCGACTTTCGCTTCCTGAAATGGATGCGTTGCTGCGGCAGATGGAGCAAACCGAGCGCGCCAGCCAGTGCAACCACGGGCGGCCCACCTTCGCGCGCGTTGCCCTGGCCGATCTGGATCGACTGTTTCTGCGCGGCAGGTGAATCCATGGCGGGGGACATGCCCTTCGGAATCGCCATTCTGGGCCCCACCGGCAGCGGCAAGAGCCGGCTCGCCATGCAGGTGGCGGCAGCCCGACCGGTGGAGATCATCAGCGTGGATTCGGCGCAGGTCTACCGGGGGCTTGATATCGGCACGGCCAAGCCCACATCCGCGGAACGGCGCGCGGTTGTCCATCACCTGATCGACATCCGCGATCCGGAGGCAGTCTATTCGGCGGGCGAATTCCGCGCTGACTGTCTGGCGTTGATCCGCGAGATCAGCGCGCGTGGCCGGGTGCCGCTGCTGGTGGGCGGCACGATGCTGTACTACCGGGCGTTGTTTGGTGGCATCGCCCAACTGCCTGCGGCAGATATGGCGTTGCGCGGGCAGCTGGATGCGCGCGCCGCACGCGAAGGCTGGCCGGCCCTGCATGCGGAGCTGGCTGCGCTGGACCCCGAGAGTGCTGCTCACATTCATCCGAATGATGCGCAGCGCATACAGCGCGCACTGGAAGTGCTGGCGCTGTCAGGCCGCTCGCGCGAGGCGCACTGGGCCGCTGCAGACAGACCGGCGCCGCTGTTTGCCAACTGGCTCTTCTGCGCGCTCGAACCAGCGGATCGCGCGCAGCTGCATGCCGTGCTTGCCGAGCGCCTGGGCGCAATGCTGCGCGCCGGGTTCGTCGACGAAGTGCGGGCTTTGCTCGCGCGCGGGCTGGATGAGCGCGCACCCGTATTGCGTCTGGTTGGATACCGGCAACTGGTCGCACATTGTTGCGACCGGCAATCGCTGCAGGATGCTGCGGCAGGCGCACTGTCCGCCACCCGGCAACTTGCCAAGCGACAACTGACCTGGATGCGTTCGGGCAAGTTGTTGCCATTTGGCGCCACGGTGCTGCGCGCCGACCCGTTTGAACCGCAGTCTGTCGAAGCTGTAAGGAGGGGGTTGATCGAAGCCCCGGCGGCCCCATGATACGATTGCTCGCATTGATAATAAGGAGAACGTCGTGGCCAAGACCCAATCGCTACAGGATCCGTTCCTGAATGCGCTGCGCAAGGAGCGCGTACCGGTATCCATATACCTCGTGAACGGCATCAAGCTGCAGGGCACCATCGACTCATTCGATCAGTTCGTCGTATTGCTCAAGAACAGCGTCAACCAGATGGTCTACAAGCACGCCATCTCCACGGTCGTGCCCGCGCGCAATGTGCGTCTCCCGGGCAGCGATGAAGAGGGTGGTGCGGAGGAAGTAGCGGGCTGATGTTCGAGCGCCCCAGGAGCGGCGAGCGCGCCGTGCTCGTGCGTCTCGGACTCGGGGCGCCGCTCGATCCGGAGGACCTGGGCGAGTTCACGCAGCTGGCGTTGTCGGCAGGCGCGATTCCCGTCACCACGATAACCGGGCGGCGCGAACGGCCCGACCCGCGTTACTTCGTCGGCAGTGGCAAGGCTGAGCAGATCCGCCTCGAGGCACTCGCGCACGAGGCCGACGTGATCCTCGTCGATCATCCGCTTTCGCCGAGCCAGGAACGCAATCTGGAGAAGCTGACCGGCAAGCGTGTGCTGGATCGCAACGGCCTGATCCTCGACATCTTCGCGCAGCGTGCCAAGAGCCATGAAGGCAAGCTCGAAGTGGAGCTGGCACAGCTCAAGCACATTGCGAGTCGCCTGGTGCGCGGCTGGACCCACCTTGAGCGCCAGCGTGGCGGCGGCATCGGCCTGCGCGGTCCAGGCGAAACGCAGCTGGAAACCGACCGGCGTCTGCTCGCCAAGCGGGTGAAGCTGCTGACCGAGCGCCTGGAAAAGATCAAGGTGCAGCGTGAGACGGGTCGCGGCGCGCGCGCGGCGATTCCGGTGCCATCCATCGCGCTGGTCGGCTACACGAACGCCGGCAAGTCCACGTTGTTCCGTGCTCTGTCCGGTGACCTGAGCACCTACGTTGCCGATCAGCTGTTCGCCACGCTTGATCCGACGGTACGGCGGTTGCGTCTGCCTGGTGGTACGCAGGTGGTGGTTGCCGACACCGTCGGCTTCATTCGCGACCTTCCCCACGAACTCGTGGCCGCGTTCCAGTCCACGCTGACCGAAGCGCGCGAGGCCACGCTGTTGTTGCATGTGATCGATGCGAGTGACCCGCGGCGCGCGGAACACATGGCCGAAGTGGATCGCGTGCTCACCGAGATCGGTGCCGACGGGATTCCCTCGATTCGCGTGTTCAACAAGATCGACCGGCTGGAAGAGCCGGCGCGCATCGATCGCGGCGAAGACGGTGCGGTGAGCGCGGTGTGGATCAGCGCTGCAGGCAATCAGGGGCTGGATCTGCTCGGCCGGGCGATTGCCGAGCGCCTTGCGCGCACCGTGCACCGCGTGTGCGTGCGTCTGCCGCTGTCAGCCGGAGCGGCGCGCGCGCGCCTGTACGCCGCCGGTGTCGTGCAGGCCGAACGCACTTCGGAAGACGCATTTGAGCTCGATGTGGAGCTGCCGGACGTCGATCTGGCGAAATTACTGCGCGAATCGGGCGCGAAACTTGTTCCCGCAGAGGGCGATACCCTAGAATTCGCAGGCAACGATGCACCGTCATTCACCGGAATGGCGGTAACCAACGCCTAAGCGCGCAAAGCAGACATCGATGGCCTGGAACGAGCCCGGAAACCGGGGTGAATCTCCCTGGGGAAAGAAGCGTCCTGCCGGTGATACCGGCGGCTTCGCCGAAACCTTCAGGAACCTGGGACGGCAACTGCAGTCCGCGCTGGGTGGGGGCGGAACTCCTGCACCTTCCGCTGGCACGTCCGGCGCAGCACCCGGTGGCTTCGCATGGATCCTCGTCGCAGTACTGCTGTTGCTATGGGTCGTATCGGGAGCACACCAGATCGATGCTTCGGATCGGGGCGTTGTGCAGCGATTCGGCCGATTCAGCGGCGTGCGCGATCCAGGCTGGCGTCTTACCTTCCCCTGGCCGATCGAGAAGCTGACCAAGGTCAATGTCTCGCAGATCAATCACAGCGAGTTCAGCTCGCTGGTGCTGACCGCCGACGTGAACCTGGTGCAGCTGCGTGTGGCGGTCCAGTACCAGAACGCCGATCCGGTCAAGGTGCTGTTCCAGGTCAAGGAGCTCCCGCTGACCCTCAAGGATGTCAGCGAAAGCGCAATCCGCGAGGTGGTGGGGCAGGCCAGTCTCGATGATGTGCTGGGGCCGGAGCGCGTGCGCATCAGTGACGATACGCGTGAGCGCATCCAGCGCATGCTCGATGGCTACAACAGCGGCATCCATGTGACCAGCGTGAACCTGACCAACGTGCAGGTGCCCGACGCGGTGGTCGCGGCGCAGCGCGACGCCAACAAGGCCATCGAGGATCGCGAGCGTTTCGCCAAGCAGGCGCAGGCCTATGCGAATGACATCCTGCCGCGCGCGGAAGGCACCGCGCAGCGCATGCTGCAGGATGCCGAAGCGTACAAGGCCCAGGTGGTCGCGCTGGCCGAAGGCGATGTGGCGCGCTTCAACAGCGTGTACTCCGCCTATGCGGCAGCGCCCGAAGTGACCCGCCAGCGCATGTACATCGAGACCGTCGAACAGATCATGCGTGATTCGAAGAAGATCATTCTCGATACCAAGCCCGGAAACGGCGGCAACATGATCTATCTGCCTCTGGACCAGCTGCTGCAGGGCGGCGCTGCGGCGAAGGCTGCGCCGGCTGCGGCGGCACAGAGCCAGCAGCTTGAGGAGTTGCCGACTGTCACGGTGGATGGTCGCAGCAGGGGAGTCAGGTAATGGGCTCGCGCGGACCAATGGTGGCACTCGGCGCACTGGCGCTGGTGCTGCTTGTGTGGAGCAGCCTGTTCCAGGTGACTGAAACCCAGCTCGCGATCCGCACGTCGTTCGGCAAGATCGTGGCTTCCGACTACGAGCCGGGCCTGCGCCTGAAATGGCCCTGGGAAGCTGCGCATCGTTTCGAGAAGCGCATCATCACGTATCAATACAAGGGCGAAACCTTCCTCACCAGCGAGAACAAGGCGCTGATCGTCGACTTCTACGTGAAGTGGCGCGTCAAGGATGCAGCCCGCTACTTCACCACCACGCGAGGCATTGAAAGCGATGCGGCCTCGCGCCTGGGTGACAACGTCAAGGACGGCATCAAGGGTGTGGTTGCGCGGCGCACGCTGCAGGAGATCGTGGTCGCCGAACGCGCCACCTTCACCGGCGACATGTTCGGTCGCGCCAGCGCCAGGATGCTGGAGCTGGGCGTGGAGCTGATCGACGTGCGCATCCAGGCCATCAACCTGCCGGATGAGGTCAGCACCTCGGTCTACGAGCGCATGGAGCAGAACTTCACGGCACTGGGCAATCGCCTGCGCGCCGAGGGCAGTGGTGAAAAGGATCGCATCCAGGCCGAGGCCGATCGTCAGCGCACCGAGATGCTGGCCAAAGCACAGCGCGATTCGCAGAAGCTGCGCGGCGAGGGTGACGCGACCGCTGGCCGCATCTACGCGCAGGCGTACAACCGGAACCCCGAGTTCTACGCCTTCTATCGCAGCCTGCAGGCCTACCGCAATTCGCTTTCCCGCGACGGCGACGTGTGGGTGGTGAGTCCGGACGGCGACTTCTTCAAGTACCTGCAGTCTCCGAATCGCCGTTAGGCCGCATTTACCGTGAATCTGCAGTGGTCGGACTTGCTGGCTGCCCTGGCCATCCTGCTGGTGCTGGAAGGCCTGCTGCCCTTCATCAATCCCGACGGCACGCGGCGATTGTTTGCCCGGCTCGCTCTGGTCAGCAGCACGGAGCTGCGCACGGCGGGCTGCATCAGCCTGGTGCTCGGCCTGGTGCTTCTCTATCTGGTTCGCTCCTCACACTGAAAGGCGTGCACATGGGTCGTTTCGTTATCGTGATCGGTACGCAGTGGGGCGATGAGGGCAAGGGCAAGGTCGTGGACCTGCTGATGGATCGCGCAGCGGCCGTGGCGCGTTTCCAGGGTGGCCACAATGCCGGGCACACGCTGGTCATTGGCGGCGAGAAGACGATTCTGTCGCTGATTCCGTCGGGCATCCTGCGCGCGAACGCACGCTGCTACATCGGCAACGGGGTGGTGCTGTCGCTGCCGGCCTTGCTGAAGGAAAGCCAGATGCTCATCGATCGCGGCGTGCCGGTGTTCGACCGCCTGCGCATCTCGCCTGGCTGTCCGTTGATCCTGCCCTCGCATGTGGCGCTGGATCTGGCGCGGGAAGGCAGGCGCGGGGTCAACAAGATCGGTACCACCGGGCGTGGCATCGGCCCGGCCTACGAAGACAAGGCATCGCGGCGCGCGCTGCGCGTGGCGGACCTGTTCAACCCCGCGCGCTTCGGCGAGCAGCTGGCCGAGGTGCTCGACTTCCACAATTTCGTGCTCACGCAGTACTTCAAGCAGCCCGCGGTGGACGTGAATGCAACCCGCGACGAGCTGCTGGCGCAGGCCGAACGCGTGAAGCCGCTGGTGGTGGATGTGACCCAGGAACTGGCCGACCTGCGTGCGGCCGGCGCCAACGTGCTGTTCGAGGGCGCGCAGGGCGCGATGCTGGACATCGACCATGGCACGTATCCCTTCGTCACCTCCTCGAACACCAGCGCCGGTGGTGCCGCAACGGGCACGGGCCTCGGGCCGGCCGCGTTCGATCATGTACTGGGAATCGTGAAGGCCTATGCCACGCGCGTCGGGGCTGGCCCATTCCCCACCGAGCTGTTCGATGCCACCGGCGAGCACCTGTCGCGCGTGGGCAAGGAGTTCGGTTCGGTCACCGGGCGGGCACGGCGTTGTGGCTGGTTCGATGCCGTGGCTCTGCGCCGGGCGGTGATCCAGTCCAGTGTTTCGGGCCTGTGTGTGACGAAGCTCGATGTGCTGGATGGCCTCGACAAGGTGCGTGTCTGCACGGCCTACAGGTTCTCCGGCAAGACCGGCAATCGCCCGCCGATGTTTGCCGAAGACTATGGTTCGGTCGAGCCCGTGTATGAGGAACTCCCGGGCTGGCAGGAATCCACTTTCGGCCTCACCCGCTACGAGCAGTTGCCCGACAATGCCCGCGCCTATCTGACGCGTCTGCAGGAGGTCGTTGGCGTGCCGGTGGACATCATTTCCACCGGGCCGGATCGCGAACAGACCATCATTCTCAACAATCCCTTCCAGTAAGAGCCATCGCAGGGGGTCGTCATGCCTAAGTTTCCCAATACGCTGCCGTTCGTGGCGCTCAATCGTCCGTTGCGGATCGAATCATCGGTGCGCGACCTGGAAGTGGTGGGAACCATCCCGCCGGAGGTGAAGGGAGCCTTCTTCCGGGCGGTGCCGGATCCGGCCCACGCGCCGCTGCACGATGACGACATCACGCTGTCGGCCGATGGCATGGTCAGCCGCTTCCTGTTCGAGGGCGGCCAGGTCGACCACGACATCAGGTACGTGAACACGCACCGCTATGCGGCCGAGCGCAAGGCGCGCAAGGCGCTGTACGGCAACTACCGCAATCCGTACACGGATGACCCGAGTGTGCGCGACCCCTCGCGCCCGGACCTGCGCACGGTGTCCAACACCACGCCGGTGTGGCATGGCGGGCGGCTGTTCATGACCAAGGAAGATGGCCGGCCCTACGAGATCAATCCGCATACGCTCGAGACCGTCGGCTACTGGGACTACGAGGGCAAGCTCAAGTCTCTGGCCGTGACCGCGCATCCGCGCATCGACCCGGTGACCGGCGAGATGTTCACGATGGGCTATGAGGCCGGCGGTCTGGCCACCCGCGACGTCGCCTACATGATCATCGACCGTGACGGCAATCTGAAGTCGGAGCAGTGGTTCCAGGCGCCGTATTGCGCGTCCATCCATGACTTCGTGATCACGGAGAAGTACGTGGTCTTCCCCGTCTATCCGACCACCTGCGATCTGGATCGCGTGAAGAAGGGTGGGGCGCACTGGGCACACCAGCAGGATCTGGAAAGCTGGGTCGGGGTCATGCCCCGCTACGGCAAGGTTTCCGAGATGCGCTGGTTCAAGGGCCCGAAGGGCGTGTCCGCCTTCCACATGACCAATGGCTTTGATGACGGCGATCGCATCCACTTCGATGCCTGCCTCTCGGAGACCAATGCGTTCTACTTCATGCGCGAGGCCGGTGGCATCCAGCGCAACCAGTGGGAGATCCAGAGCGCACTGACGCGCTGGACCATCGACATGGGCAAGCCGGGCGATACGATTGCATCCACCCCGATCGGGCCGCCGGGTGACCTGCCACGCGTTCGCGATGCGGATCAGGGCCGGCCGTACAACATCGTGTGGCTGCCGACGATGAATCCGCATGCCAAGGGGCCGCCGCTGGTGGGCAATGTCGTGGGGGCGTGCTTCAACTGCCTGGTGCGGCTCGACCTGTCGAATCCCGCCGCGACGCAGGCGCTCGCGCTGGATCCGGGCATGGCCATCAACGAACCGGTGCACGTGCCGGGCTCGCGCCCTGGTCACAACGGCTGGTTGCTGGCGGTGGTCGATCGCGAAACACCACCTGATTACACCAGCGAGTTGTGGATCGTCGACGCGGACAACATCGCCGCGCCGCCAGTGGCGCGCATCAAGGTGCCCGTCCCGCTGCGCCCGCAGGTGCACGGCTGGTGGGTGTCCGAGAAACAGTTGTCGCAATCGCGACGTCGCTGAATCGTCGGCGGAAAGATCTTCCGCCGAAGATTTCATTTCAATTGTGTTACCGGACTCGAAGTGTCCGGCGACGGCGTGCAGGCTTCACATTTTGGTAAGAATGCAGAAATAGACTCCTTCGCCTCAGTCCTGCGGGATTCAAGAAGCGGAGAGCGAGTCGATGAAAACTGTACGTTGGATGTTGCTGGGAGCCGTGGCGGCCGTTCTGGCTGGCTGTGGCGCAGAAGAAATCGCGTCGCCGGGCAGTGGTGGCAACATCACGATCAATCCCCCGCCTGTGACTCCGACCGATCCGACGTACAACGTTTCCGATCCGGCAGTCGCGCTGGGCGGCTGCCCTGGAATCGCGGATCCGGCCGGTCTGACCGATGCCGGCACCATCAAGGGCCCGACGGGCGAGTACCGCGTGTGCGTGCTGCCGAACCTGATCACGCGCAGCATGACGCTGGAGAAGGTCCCCGGGGTGCTCTACGCGCTCAATGGCCGCACCGATGTTGGCGGCGACTGTGGCTCATCGGTTGCCCCGGCCGGAACCGCGAGTCCCTGCAAGCTGACCGCTTCCGCGACCACCGAAGCCGCGGCGGTCACCCTGACGATCCAGCCTGGCGTCATCATCTTCGCCAAGACGGGCACGTCGTGGCTCGCGGTCAACCGCGGCAACAAGCTCAACGCGGTGGGTACCGCGACCCAGCCCATCATCTTCACCAGCCAGGACAACGTGCTGGGCCTGGCCACCAGCAGCTCGCATGGCAAGTGGGGCGGTGTGGTGCTGCTGGGACGCGCGCCGGTTACCGACTGCAACCTGGGCGGGCCGCCGCCGGCCGAGAGCTGCTGGCGCGATACCGAAGGCTCGACCACACCGGCCTATTTCGGCGGCAATTCGCCTACTGACAACAGCGGCACCCTGGACTACGTGCAGATCCGCTATTCGGGCTTCATCCTGGGGGCGAATATCGAGCTGCAGTCGCTCACGCTCGAAGGCACCGGCAGCGGCACGGTCATCAAGCACGTCCACTCGCACAACAGCTCCGACGACGGCGTCGAGATCTTCGGCGGGCGCACCGATCTTCGGAACTTCATCGTGACCGGTGCCGACGATGATTCCTTCGACATGGATACGGGCTACAAGGGGACCATCCAGTACGCCATCGCCGTGCACAAGACCGCCTTCGGCGATTCGATGATCGAGCTGGATTCAGCCAATGCGTCCACGGCCCAGACGCCGCGCACCTATGCCAGGGTGGCGAACTTCACGTTTGTCGCCAAGGGATCCAACTCCAACGGTGTGGCTTTGCTGATGCGCGGCGGCGCGGATGTCGCGCTGGTCAACGGCATCGTCGTGGCTCCCTCGACGCTGTCGTGCCTGAAGTTCGATGGCGCCGGTGCGCCCAGCATCATCTCGGCCGCCGATGGCGCAACCGACAAGCTGGGCCCGCCGGTCTTCAAGTCCGTGGACATGCAGTGCAGCACCACGACGCCGTTCATCGGCACCAATGGCATCACCGCGCAGCAGGTGCAGGACACCTTCACGACTCCGCCGACCGGCAGCGCCTTCAATTCATATGCGTTCACCAGCACCCTTGCCAATGTGATCGTGAATGGCGCGGCCGAGTCCGGTCTCGGCGCCACCGATCCGAAGACCATCGATGCGGCGTTCGATACCACCAACTACGTGGGTGCGGTGCGCGATTCGGCCGACACGTGGTACCAGGGCTGGACCTGCAACTCCGCGACCGTGAACTTCGTGGCCAATCCCGCGACCCGGACGCTCTGCACGTCGCTGCCGTCGCTGCTGTAACGGCCGCGAAGGAATCAGACATGGCCAAACCATTCGCGCGGGCCGTCATGCTGGCGGCGGTAGCCGTTGCCGTCAGGACCGCACTGGCGCAGACGCCGGCTCCGGAACTTGAAGCGGCGGATACCAGCAAGCCGGACGTTTCCGCCCCCGGCGGGCTCGTGGTGCTGGAAGAAGTGGTCATCAATGACCAGCGCGTGAACATCGAGCAGGCCACCACCCAGGTGGTGTCGCTGCTCTCCAGTGAAGACATCGCCAGAACCGGCGAAGGAGACGTGGCAGGCGCGCTGGCTCGCGTACCAGGCCTGTCCGTTGTGGGCGGCGGCTTCGTGTTTGTACGCGGCCTGGGTGACCGCTATTCGCTGGCGCTGCTGAATGGCTCGCCACTGCCCAGCCCCGAGCCGCTGCGCCGTGCGGTGCCGCTGGATCTGTTCCCGACCGACATCATTGCCTCCTCGCTGGTGCAGAAGACCTATTCGCCCAACTACCCCGGCGAATTCGGTGGCGGTGTGATCAACCTGACCACGCTCGCCATTCCAAGGGTCCCGTTCCTCAAGTTGAATGCCGGCGTGGGTGGCAACAGCGAAACCACGAATCAGCTGGGCTATGACCACTACGGCAGCAGGTACGACTGGACGGGTTTCAACTCGGGCCTGCGGGACACGCCGCCCGCGCTGCGTGCGTTCCTCGCCAGTGGCGAGCGACTCAGTTCCGGCAACCTGGACGAGCAGGCGATTGCCCGCGAGTTCGTGGGCTGGCGCAACGCGGCAGTGGAGAAGATCGATGGCATGCCGGCGAACTATTCGGCATCGCTCACCGGTGGGACCACCTTCGGCTCCGGCCTGGGCCTGGTTGCCACGGCGGGCTACGACAACAAATGGCGTACCCGTGACAATCTGGAACAGACTCCGTCCAGCGCGGATCTGCAGTTCCTGGCAACCGACTTCCGCAGCGTCGCCACGGAGAACAACATCGTGGCCAACGGCCTGCTCGGCCTGAGCTACGAGATGGATGGCAACCGCCTGCGCTGGACGAATCTCTACGTGCACGACACGCTCAAGCGCACCAGCCTTGCCGAGGGCACGAACAGCCAGAACCCCGACAAGGAACTGCGCGAGCAGAATACCGGCTGGTATGAGCGTCAACTGCTGTCCACGCAGCTGGCCGGCACGCTGGACCTTGATCCGGTCACGATCGACGCGCGTGCCTCGCGCTCCAGATCCAGGCGCGATGCGCCGTATGAGTTGGGCATTGGCTACAGCCGCAGCAATGCGGCGGGCCCGGAATATGCGCCGTACTTCATCAACGGCCTGGACAATGGCGCCACGGGCTACGCCAGGATCGCCTTCTCGAACCTGACCGAAGACCTGTATTCGGCCGGCCTCGATGTGGCCTGGCATGCCCAGCCCGGCATGGTGATCTCCGGCGGCTACGACTACGCCTACACCGCGCGTGATTCCTCGCGGCGCGAGTTCCAGTTCCTCAATCCCGGCACGCCAGCCTGGGAGACCAGTGGCGTCTTCCTGCTGCGGCCGGACTACCTGCTGAACCCCGCGGTCATCGACTACTACGACATCGGGTTGATCGAGAGCACCGAGAACGACCCGGCATTTGCCGCCCGGTTGTTGATTCATGGCCTCTACGGCCAGCTGCAGAAGCAGTTGTCAGAAGGCTATGAGCTTTCCATCGGCGCGCGTTTCGAGCGTGGCAAGGAAGTCGTGCGGCCGGTGGATGTATTCAATACACCCACCCCGGGCGGCTTCTCGAACCAGATCAACAAGGACTATGTGCTGCCCGCGGCCACGCTGACCTGGAAGTTCGGCGACGGCTACAACCAGCAGATGCGCTTCAATGCGTCGAAGACGATTGCGCGGCCACAGTTTCGTGAGCTGATGAGCCAGGCCTACTTCGACCCGGAGACCAATCGCACCTTCCGCGGCAACCCGCTGCTGCAGGACAGCGAGTTCCTGAACTTCGAGGCGCGGTACGAAAACTACTTCGATGCAGACCAGCGCTTCTCGGTGGCCGCGTTCTACAAGAACATCGACCGGCCGATCGAAGTGCAGACGTCCCTGAACGACAACACGCCCGTCAGCAGCTTTGCCAATGCGCCCAAGGCCTCACTGATGGGCGCGGAGCTCGAGCTGCAGAAGTTCGTGTCGCTGGACGAGCTGTTCCCTTCGAACGGGTTGCTCGCTTCGCGGCGCCTGCTGGTGATCGGCAACTACACCTTCACGAAGTCCGACATCAAGGTGGGCGCCAACGACACGACCACGTACTACACGCCGGCGCAGCAGGTGTGGCAGGCGAGCCAGTTCTTCACGGATGGCAGCAAGCTCACCGGTCAGTCCGACCACCTGGTGAATCTGCAGCTGGGGCTGGAGGGCCGCGGCCGGCTCTCGCAGCAGACCCTGCTGTTCTCCTACGCCAGCGACCGCGTCACCAGCCGCGGCCCCATTGGCCTCGGCTTCCCGGACATCAAGGAGTCTCCGGGCCTCAGGGTGGACTTCGTTGCGCGCCAGGGGTTCATGCTCTTCGGCAAGAGCCTCGACATGAAGTTCGAGGTGCGCAACCTGCTGGACAGGGGCTACAAGGAATTCCAGCAGCTCGGCAGCAATGTCGTGTACTACAACAAGTACGACATTGGCCGTTCCTTCAGCCTGTCGGCCACCTGGAACTTCGAGTAAGCGCTGTGCCCGCTACGGTGCCGGTGGGGCGTACGCCTTGCCGGTCACCGGATTCACGTAGTGAAAGGGCGCCAGGAAGTTCTTCGGATACAGGTCGAACGGCAGTGATGGCGGCAGATCCGGCGGATTGCTGGCCGTGATCCCGGGCGGCGCGCGCTGCGGCAGGTCCTTCCAGCCCGTTTCATACGGCGCGAAGTAGCTGTTGATCTGCTGATCGTGCAGGAACATCCAGCGGCCGTTGATCTTCACGAACTGGTTCTCGTAGTTGCCGCCCATCCACGTGGCATTGCGGTTGAAGTTGCCCATCATGGACAGCGCGCGCGAGCGCAGCCTTGCCGAGCTGCCGTCGGGTGACACATGGATGACCATCTGGAACTGCATGTGGTTGTGCAGCACGCCGTCGTCGAGGCCGGCCTGGCCATACAGGTCCAGGTTTCGTCGCACCGCAGGTCGGCCCACGTAGACACCCCGCATCGCGATCTCGATGGTGCCGTTCTCCGCGAACAGCGCAGCCAGGTCATCCCACAGCAGCGTGGCCAGGTAGTAGCCGTAGGCGGTCTGCACATTCTCGATCGAAGCCCGGTCTTCGGCGCCGTCGAGCGCCTTCTCGGCAGCGTCCAGTCGAGCGATGAGCGCAGTCAGCGTCTGGCGCGGCCGGTTCGCCGCGCTGCCGGCAGAGGCGTTGGCCGTCGGATTCGCATAGTGGTAGGGCGCGATGAACGCGTGCTCGTAGGTGCTGGCCGCGCCTGACGGGGCATCGGGCGCCAGCGCCGGTTCGTAGCGCGAGAAGGGCAGTGAGGCCTTGCCCCAGCCGGATTCATACGGCGTCACCATGCTTGGATACAGGTGCAGGCGGCGGATCTTCCATACGCCGCCTTCCTTGCGGTATTCGTTCTCGTAGGTGCCGGTTTCCCACTCCGCAAACGCGCCGAGTTTTGCCAGCTGCGCGAACAGGTGCCAGCGGGAGCGCGCAGTGTTGCCCGTGGCATCGATGTGCGTCAGGGGCTGCAGTTGCATGTGGTCGTAGAGGCGCCCGGGCGTAATGCCCTCCGGTCCCAGCGCGCGCAGGTATTGCAGGATGTGATCGCGCCCGCGGTAGATGCCGCGTCCCTGGATCTCCAGTTCCGCGTCATCCGTGAACAGCACGGCCGCCTCGCTCCACAGGCCCTTGTCCAGGTAGAAGCCGTAGATGCGCTGCAGATTCTCGATCTGGTCCTGATCGGCGAGTCTGGTGGCCTGATCAACCAGTCGCGCCAGGCGCGCAGCGGTGACGGGCTGGTCCGCTGCAGCGGCTGCGGGTGTGGCCTGCCCGAGCCCCGGGTACTGGCCGCGGAAATGAAAGGGCGGCGTGAATGCGCCGGGCCAGGTCTTGTACTCGATGCTGGGCGGCGCATCCGGTGGCAGCCGGTTGCCGACGAAATGGCCATCGTTGGTGTCGGCGGTCTTCGCCCAGCCACCCTCGTAGGGCACATGCAGCGTCTGGAACCAGTGGTAGTCACTGATCTTCCAGACCCCATTCTCTTTCACGTACCGCACTTCGGCCGGTCCCTCGCTCCAGAAAGCATCCTTGCCGAGCGTCCCGGTGAGCCCGATGTCACGCCACGTGCCCATCGCGGTGCGGCCATCGGGTGCTGGCGTGACCACTGCCATCACCTGGAAGTGTTCATTGAGCTCACCTGGCGCGAGCCCCTTGCGCCCATTGCCCAGCGCGCGGAAGTACGCGCGAATGCGGTCCCTGCCGCGATAGATGCCGTCCTTGCCGATTTCGAGCCTCGCCTGCGAGCTGAACAGGTCGGCAACCTGATCCCACTGGCCTTCGTCCAGGTAGTAGCCATAGGCGCGTTGCAGGCGCTTGATGTCGTTGATGTCGTCAAGACGTTGTGCGCGGGCTTCGAGCAATGCCACGCGGGCACGCAGGGCCTGTGTATCCCCAGCAGTGGAGCTGGAGGAAGAGACGCAGGCAGCCAGCGATGTCGCGAGCAGCAGCGACGCTGCCAGGCGCACGGCACGCTGTCTCATCGCCCGCTTACCGGATTGCGGTAGTGGTAGGGCGGCACGAATACCGCCGGATAGGGCAGGTATTCGACCGAATGCGGCTGGTCAGGCGGGTAGCCCGGGAAGTAGCTCATCAGCGGATTGGAGCGCTTGCCCCAGCCCTGCTCGTAAGGCGTGTAGAACGTCTGGTAGCCGATCAGGCCCTGGTATTTCCACTGGCCATTGTCCAGCACGAAACGGTTCTCGTAGATGCCCGAGGCCCACTGCGCCTGGTTGTTGTACATGCCGAACATCTCGAACAGGCGCGCACGAACATTGGCCTGCGTGCCATCGGCAGAAACGTTGATGACCTGCTGCAGCTGCATGTGCGTGAACAGGCGGCCCGCCCCCGGCGCGCCCAGGCGCCGCATGTATTCATAGATGCGGTCGCTGCCGAGGAACACGCCCCGGCCAAGAATCTCCAGCGAAGCATTGTCGGTGAACAGCGCCGAGGTGGCGTCCTGCATCGACATGTCGGCGTAGTAGCCGTAGCTGCTCTGCAGGTTCTCGATCTGGTCCACGGCCTGCAGGCGCTGCAGCTTCAGCTCCAGCGCACGCACCTGTGCCTCCAGCTGCGCGGCCGTGCGCGGCGCATTGGGCGCCGGCGCGGGAGCCTGTGCAGTGTTTTGCGGCGCAAGCCGGTAGCTGCCCATGGCTTCGCCTGCGTAATGCATGGGCGCCACGAATCGCGTCGGCCAGGTGTCGTACTTCATGGATGCCGGCCGGTCCGGCTTGGCGGTGGAGCGGCCGTAGCGGGCGTTGAGCTTGTCGGTGGTGCGGGTCCAGCCACCTTCGTACGGGGCATGGAAGCGCGGGAAGAGCGCGAGCTTCCTGATCTTCCACACGCCGTTCTGCTTCACGTACTCGTTCTCGTAGACGCCGCTGCCCCAGTTGGCCTCCTTCTCGTAGATGCCGTCCTGCGCCAGGATGCGCCAGCGCGCCTTGGCGCTCTGGCCATCCGCCGCGAGGGTGATCACGGGCGAGAGCTGTGACTGGATGTTCAACTCGCCGGTGGCGAGCCCCTGGCGTCCACCCGTGAGGCCGTAGTAGTAGCGGCGGATGCTGGTGCGGCCGACGTACACGCCATTCTGGCCAACCTCGAGCGTCGCATCGTCACTGAACAGATCCGTGACCTGATCCCACAGCGCCTGGTCGAAATAGAAGCCGTAGATGCGCTGCAGGTTGCGCAGCTGGTTGTAGTCGTCAATGCGCCCGGCCTGGGCATCGATGGAAGCGATGCGGTCGGCCAGCCGTGCGAGCCGCGGGCCGAAATCCGGTGCTGGCCTTGCGCCCTGCGCTGCGGGAGGAGTCGCGGCATTCTGTGACAGTGCGGCGGCGGCGCTCAGCAGCAAGGCTAGAGCAGTGGTTGCGCGCTTCATTGCCCGGCCTCCGGTTCATCCCAGGCCACCGGCTTGCCGGTGATCGGATGCAGGTAGTGGAAGGGCGGCAGGAAGAATGACGGGAATGATTGATACACCACCGACGGGGGGCGGTCTGGTGGCAACGCGGCCAGCGGTCCGGCTATCGGCAAGGCCTGCTTGTGCCAGCCCTGGTCGTAGGAGCCTGTCATGGTCACGTACCAGTGGAGCCGGGAGATCTTCCAGACCCCATCTTCCTTCACGTATTCATTTTCATAGGGGCCTTCCTGCCAGCGTCCGTCCTGGCCGTATACCCCGCCCATGATCAGGGAACGCCATCTGGCCTTCGCCGACTGCCCGTCGGGCGCCACGTTGATGACCGGTTGCATGATCGGCGTCTCGCGCAACTCGCTCTGGCCCAGTGCTGCGCCGCTGGCCCTGAGGAAGGCCTCGATGCGAGCCCTGCCCAGGTACACACCCTGCTGGGCGTATTCAATCGAAGCCGCCGGGCTGCTGGAGAACAGGGCCGCGGCTTCGCGGGCCATCCCTTCGCTGACGTAATGCCCCCACATCTGCTGCAGGCGTTCGATGGCCTTGCGATCCTCGATGAGGTTCACCTGGCGTTGCAGCGAAGCCAGCTTGGCTTCGAGCAGCTGCACGCGCCGCTCTTCGGTGATCACCGTGCTGTCGGTGATGGCCGGTTCGCCGGCCGAGGCTGCGAGCGTGGCACACCCGAGCATGCCCAGCATGAGGAGCCTGCGCATGGCGCTACTTCTTCTTCTCGAAGAGCGTGTTCGGGTCGAACGACAGTGCCGCCTTGCTCTTGGGCACATGGTCCCAGTGTTCGGCAATCAGGCCATTCTCGATGCGGTACATGTCGAAGTGCGTGTTGTCGTAGGTTTCGCCCGGCTTGTCCGGGTCGTTTTCATGGGTCACCGTGGCCACCACCACCATGTCGCCCTCGGCCACGAGGGCGATCAGCGGAAAGGTGAGGTTGGGCTGCAGCGGGCGCTGCGGGCGGGTCTGCTTGATGTAGGCGGCCAGTTCATCACGCCCTGATTTCACGTTGGGGTTGTGCTGGATGTACTCCTTCGTGAAGTACTTCTCCGCCATTTCGTAGTGGCCGCCGTTCACGATGGTGCGGTACATGTCGAAGACCAGCTTCTTGTTGGCTTCGAGCTTCGGGTCCTTGCTCTTGAGCAGGGCCTGCTGGTCTGCAACGCCCACTGGTGGTGCCTGCGCCTCGGCGCAACCAACCGCGGCCACGGCCAGCGCGCAGGCCAGAAACTGTGCTGGTTTCAGCATGCCATCCCCCGACTTCTGATTGTGTGGCCCCTAGGGTAGAGAGGGCGGCCGGTGCTGTCCATAACGCTTGAATTGCCACAGGCCCGGCGTATCGTTGAGCGCCAAGAACAACCAATGGGGGACCGGGCATGAAGTCACGCGCAGCAGTGGCCTTCGCGGCAGGCAAGCCGCTCGAGGTAGTGGAGATCGATGTGGAGCCCCCGCGCCAGGGCGAGGTGCTGGTCCGTATCAGCCATACGGGCGTGTGCCACACCGACGCCTTCACGCTTTCCGGTGCGGATCCCGAAGGACTGTTTCCCTGCGTGCTGGGTCATGAGGGCGCCGGTGAGGTCGTCGAGACCGGCGCGGGTGTCACCAGCGTGAAGCCCGGTGACCACGTGATCCCGCTGTACACCGCCGAATGCGGCCAGTGCCTGTTCTGCAAGTCCGGCAAGACCAATCTGTGCGTGTCGGTGCGTGCGACCCAGGGCAAGGGGCTGATGCCTGACGGCACGCGTCGCTTTTCGTACAAGGGCGAACCGCTGTACCACTACATGGGCTGTTCGACCTTCAGCGAATACACGGTGGTTGCCGAGGTGTCGCTGGCAAAGATCAATCCGCGGGCCAACCACGAACAGGTGTGCCTGCTGGGCTGCGGTGTGACCACCGGCCTGGGCGCGGTGCAGAACACGGCCAAGGTGCAGCCGGGCGACACGGTTGCGGTATTCGGGCTGGGCGGCATCGGGCTGGCGGTAATCCAGGGTGCGCGGCGCGCGAAGGCGGGTCGCATCTTCGCCATCGACACCAATCCGGCCAAGTTCGACAAGGCCCGGCAGATGGGCGCCACGGACTGCATCAATCCCAAGGATCATGACAAGCCCATCCAGCAGGTCATCATCGAGATGACGACCTGGGGTGTGGATCACTCCTTCGAGTGCATCGGCAATGTGCAGGTGATGCGTGCGGCGCTGGAGTGTGCGCACCGCGGCTGGGGCCAGTCCGTGATCATCGGCGTGGCCGGCGCCGGGCAGGAGATTTCCACGCGTCCGTTCCAGCTGGTCACCGGCCGCACCTGGAAGGGCACGGCATTTGGTGGCGTGAAGGGCCGCACCCAGCTGCCGGGCATGGTCGAACAGGCGATGGCGGGCGACATCCAGCTGGCCCCGTTCGTGACACACACCATGGGCATCGAGCACATCAACGAGGCCTTTGATCTGATGCATGAGGGCAAGTCGATCCGCTCGGTCATCCATTTCTGAATCGATGCCATCTGGCAGGGGGAGCGTCATGAGTCCATCACCCATCGATGTGCTGTTCACCGCTGTCGCTACCGCCAAAGGCGGCCGCAATGGTCACAGTGCTGCCGAGGACGGGTCCATCGCCGTGGATCTGTCCGTGCCCAAGGCCATGGGCGGCCCGGGCAAGCCGGACACTGTCACACCCGAGCATCTGTTCGCGGTGGGCTATGCGGCGTGCTTTGGGGGTGCGCTGGATTTCGTCGCCTCCCAGCACAAGAAGACCGCGAAGAATGCCGCCGTCACCTGCAGCGTATCGATTGGTCCGCGGCAGGCGGGCGGGTTCGGCATTGCCGTCAAGCTCCACGTCGAGGACCGCAGCCTGCCGCAGGCGGAACTGCAGGCGCTGGCGACGGAAGCCCACGAGCAGATCTGCCCGTACTCGCATGCCACGCGCGGCAATGTGCAGGTCGACCTGACGGTGCAGGGAGGCTGACGCATCCGGCCCGGTCATGCAGGCGAGTCGGTGCCGGTGTTGACCCTTACGCGACGTGAGAGTGCACAGTCCGCCTCATGCAGGAACTCACGGTCAGGCAACTCGCGGCGATTTCGGGCA
>CAYWDZ010000018.1:0-24042 GCA_964456255.1 uncultured Steroidobacteraceae bacterium
CGAGCTCTACCGCGGCGCCGAATACGTCGTGGATTTCGTGCCGACGACCCGCATCGAGGTCGCTGTGCGCAGCGAGCTGGTTGATCAGGTCATCGAGGCGATCGTGAAAGCCGCCAAGACCGGCAAGGTCGGCGACGGCAAGATCTTCGTCACCGAGATCGATCGCGTTATCCGCATTCGCACCGGCGAGACGGACAACTCCGCACTCTGATCCGCACCCGCAGGGATCGCTTTCCCTGCCTGCGTGGGCCTGTCCGCGAAAGCGGCCGGGCCCTAGCTTTCCACGACGTGCAGCGTGTGTTCCTCGCGTGACATCGCGAGGGCTCCGCTGCGCACGATTTCCAGCAATTCGGCCTGCGAGGCCAGTTGCCGGACCAGTTCCGAGACCTCGGCCTCGCTGGCCACCAGTTCCAGAATCAGGCAATCCCGCTCCTCGGTCAGCACCCGCCCGCCGGCTTTCTGGATGAGGCCGCGAATGGCTTCACGCTGCGCTGATCGCAGCCCCAGCTTGATGACCGCAAGTTCCCGTTCCAGGTGGTCTTCCCCGGTCATGTCGTCCACGGCGATGACATCGATCAGCTTGTTGAGCTGGTTGACGACCTGCTGAATGGCTGCCGCCGTCCCCTGGGTTACCAGGGTGATCCGCGACAGGCCGGGGTCGTCCGTTACCGAGACCGACAGGGATTCGATGTTGTAACCGCGGCTGGCGAACAGCCCGGCTACCCGGGACAGGGCCCCGAACTCGTTTTGCAGCAGGATTCCGATGATGTGGCGCATAGCGGCATGGTACCCTCCCGAAGGCTATGAGCGACACTGTCCAGGCCACCTTGCCCCCCCGTCAGCACCCCCTCGCAGGCCAGACCATGTCCGGTGCCGCCATGGTGGTACAGGCCATTGCCGATGAGGGCGTCAGCTCCATTTTCGGGTACAGCGGCGGGGCCGTTCTGCCGATCTATGACGCCGTGTTCCTCTATAACGCGGAGCAGACCCGCCTCGGGCGCCCCCTGCTGCCGCTGATCGTGCCCGCCAATGAGCAGGCTGCCGGCTTCATGGCCGCCGGCTACTCGCGTTCCACCGGGCAGGTGGGCGTGGCGCTGGTCACATCCGGTCCGGGCGCGACCAACATGGTTACGCCCGTGCGTGACTGCATGGCCGATTCCATCCCGATGGTGGTGGTGTGCGGCCAGGTGCCGCGCGCCGCGATCGGTTCCGATGCATTCCAGGAAGCGCCGATCGCCTCGGTGATGAGCGCGGTTGCGAAGCACGTCTTTCTGGTCACCGAACCGGAGAAGCTCGAGGGCACCATTCGTGCCGCGTTCGAGCTGGCCCGTACCGGTCGTCCCGGCCCGGTGGTCGTCGACATCCCGAAGGACGTGCAGAACTGGCAGGGCGTGTTTCAGGGCAAGGGCACTGCAGCCTCCATCGGTGTTTACCAGAAGCGCATGCGTGAACTCGCTGCGCGGCGGCTGAGTGAAGCGCAGCTGGATTCCTTCTTCTCGTTGCTCGGCAAGGCGCGTCGGCCGCTGATCTACGCCGGCGGCGGCGTGATCCTGGCGGATGCTTCGGCTGAGCTGCGTGCGTTCTCCGGCTTGCTCGGCATTCCGGTGGTCACCACCGTGATGGGCATCGGTGCCGTGGACACCATCGCACCGCTTTCCATGCGCATGCTGGGCATGCACGGCGCGGCATTCGCGAACTATGCCGTCGAGGATTGCGATTTCCTGATCACGCTGGGCGCGCGCTTTGATGACCGCGTTGCCGGAGCGCCGGCCAAGTTTGCGCCGCGCGCCAGGGTGATTGCGCAATTCGACATCGACGCGGCCGAGATCAACAAGGTGAAGCCGGTTGCCTGGCACCATGTCGGCGACCTGAAGGATTCACTGAAGAGCCTGCTGGGACGTGCGCGAGCGCTCACGAAGAAGCCGGATCTTTCCGCCTGGCATGCGGAGCTGGCCGGGCTCAAGCGCGACCACCCGATGGATTACGATCACGCCAGCGAGCTGATCCAGCCTTACTACCTGATCGAAGAGATCAACCGCCATACGCGTGGCGAGGCCATCATCGCGACCGGCGTGGGCCAGCACCAGATGTGGGCCGCGCAGTACTTCGATTTCCGCGGACCGCGTCAATGGCTGACTTCGGGCAGCATGGGCACGATGGGTTTCGGTCTGCCGGCTGCGCTTGGCGCGCAGGTGGCCCACCCGGATCGACTCGTCATCGATATCGATGGCGATGCCAGCATCCGCATGAACATCGGCGAACTCGAGACTGCGACGACCTACAACCTGCCGGTGAAGATCTGCGTGCTCAACAACATTGGCGACGGCATGGTGCGCCAGTGGCAGAAGCTGTTCTTCGGTGGCCGCATGGCCTCCACCGACAAGTCACTGCACACCAAGGATTTCGTGAAGGCCGCCCAGGCCGACGGATTCCGCTTTGCCGCCCGTCTCGCGAAGAAGGCAGACGTGCCGCGCGTGGTGCAGGAGTGGCTGGCCTTTGCCGGGCCCGCATTCCTCGAGGTCATGATCGATCCGGACGCCGGCGTGTATCCGATGGTGCCGCCGGGCCAGGGGTATGACGGCATGATCACTGGCGATTTCATCAAGGGCCGCAAGGCCGCGCCTGTGGAAAAGCCCGACGCCTCCGAAATGTTCTAGCGGGGCACTGGCCCTCCTGTCATCGTGGCGCGCTCCAGCAAGTCACACGACTCACCCCGGTCAGCGCCGCGCCTGCGCCGCGCCTACCATGAGTGCCGCTATGGCCAGCTGCATCTGCACAATGCGATTCCCAGCGGCGGCGGTTTCGACGAGCTGACATCGGTGATCTGTCTGCACGGGCCGGGCGAGACCGGCCGTGCCTTCATGCCGCTGCTGCTGGCACTGGGCGAAGCGCGATCCGTCTATGCCCCGGACCTGCCCGGTACGGGTGAATCTGATCCGGCACCTGGCGAGACTGCCGTCGAATCGGCGGTTTGCGCGGTCACGGATTTCGTGGATTCGATGCGCATTCGCCTGTTCGATCTGGTGGTGCATGGTGCGATGGCTCCGGCGGCACTCGCGCTGCTGCAAGCACGCGACCAGTCAGTCCGGCGGATCGTGGTGCTGGGCGGCGATGGCCTGCGCGCCGGGCCCAGGCTGTCGCTGCTGACGGCAGCCGAAGTCGCCAGTCCGCAGTTCACGTCGCGCGTGGTCGAGCTGCTGGGAGGCGCGGGGTGAACAGCAGGCCGACAGTGCATGCCGAGAGTGACCTGGATGAAACGGCGCGCCTGCCGACGATAGATCCGGTGCCCGGAGCGGAAGACTCCACGGAAGCGGCCCACAATACCGATGTACTGCCGGTGCCTGCACTTCCGGTCGGTACCCTGGAGCTGGCTGACAGGCTGCGCGAGGTCGAGCGACGTCTCGATCAAAAGGGACAGCGGGTGAGCGAACTGGAAACGCTGCTCGACCGGGCAGGCCAGCAGCAGGCGACACTTGAAGCAGAATTGCGGGAATCGCGCACGCGGCAGGCCGAGCTGGAAGCGAAACTGGAAGAGGCGCGCGCGCATGCCCAGGCACAGTCGCAACTGACCGTCCAGCGCAAGACAGCTGCCGTGCGTCACCGCGAGCAGGACTTCACGGATCTGCGCCAGCGCACCGAGCGACAGCTGGAGGCGCTGAATACGTGGCAGGGGTTCCGGGCCGTGAGTGATGCCATGCTGCGTGACGCAGAAGCGCACAATGCCTTGCTGGAAGCGAAGATCGCATCATTGACGGAATCCCTGCGAACCCTTGAAGGCGGCCGCGCCCGCAGCAGGCCGCAGAGCCAGAGCGAAGCGCTGAGATCCGAAGTCGAAGCCCTGAGATCGCAGATCGTGACTCTGCGGGCCGAACTGGCCGTGGCACGCCAGGGCGCGCAGCAATCGGAGCCGCGGCCGGATGCCCGGACCACTCGCGCCCGCGATCAGCAGCCAGCCGGTAACGCGGATGTGCACGTGACCGCCAGCGTGGTGATGTACGGCGATCAGTGGGAATACAAGGAAGAGATTGATGACAGCCCCACTGGTGAGCAGGTGCAGGTGGAGGCTGCGGCTCCGGAAACGCCGCGGCGGGCCCTGGTCCGCCAGGATGCGGGTGGGGAACTGATCTACCCGATCGGACGGCGCACCACCATCGGCCGTACACCGGACAATGATGTGCAGATCGACGCACCGAATGTCAGCCGCCACCACGCGGTGCTGCTGGTGGGATCCGACCACTGTCGCATCGAGGATCTCAACAGTACCAATGGCGTGATGGTCAACGGCAACCGGGTCGTCCGGCAGGAACTGCGGGACGGCGACACCGTGACGATCGGCAAGACGGAATTCAGGTTCCTGCAACGCTCATGAACGATCCCTATGTAGAGCGCATCCTGAAGGCGCGGGTCTATGACGTGGCCATCGAGTCGCCGCTGGACGAGCTGCCCCGATTGTCGGCGCGTTGCGGCAATCAGCTGCTGCTGAAGCGGGAGGATCTGCAACCGGTCTTCTCGTTCAAATTGCGCGGCGCGTACAACAAGATCGCGAACCTCTCGGAAACAGCGGCGCGTCGCGGCGTGATCTGCGCCTCCGCGGGCAACCATGCGCAGGGCGTGGCATTGGCGGCAAAGAAGCGCGGCATTGCGGCGCTGATCGTCATGCCTTTGACCACACCGGCAATCAAGGTGCAGGCGGTGGCTGCGCTCGGCGGGGAGGTGCTGCTGCATGGTGATGGCTTCGACAGTGCCTACGAACATGCAGTGAAGCTGGCTGCCGAACGCCAGATGGTGTTCGTGCATCCATTCGATGATCCGGATGTGATCGCCGGACAGGGCACGATCGGCATGGAAATCATGCATCAGGCCAATGGCGAGATCGACGCCATCTTCGTGGCGGTTGGCGGTGGCGGGCTCATTGGCGGAATCGCCGCCTACGTGAAGTCGCTGTATCCGCGTACCCGCATCATCGGGGTGGAGCCGGAGGACGCCGCGGCGATGCACGATTCGCTGCGCGATGGCCGGCGCATCACGCTGGACCATGTGGGTATCTTTGCCGACGGCGTGGCGGTGAAGCGGGTGGGCGAGGAGACCTTTGCGCTGGCACGCAGGTACGTGGACGAAATGGTGCTTGTCAGCACCGACGAGATCTGCGCCGCGATACAGGATACCTTCGAGGACACCCGTGCCATATCCGAGCCTTCAGGGGCGCTGGCGCTCGCGGGATTGAAGAAGTTCGTGGCGCGCGAGAAATGGCAGGGCAAGCGTCTGGTGGCGGTCAACAGCGGCGCCAACGTGAATTTCGATCGTCTGCGGCACATTTCAGAGCGCGCCGAGATCGGCGGCGGCCGCGAGATGCTGCTCGCGGTCGAGATCCCGGAGGCGAAGGGCAGCTTCCTGGCCTTCTGCCGCGTGCTGGGGGCGCGCAACATCACCGAGTTCAACTATCGTGAGCAGGGCCACGATCGCGCGCGGATCTTCGTCGGCGTGAACCTCACGCGTGGCGCCGCCGAGCGCGCCGAGATCGTGAAGCTGCTCGCGGATGCGGGCTATGCGGTGGTGGACATGACGGACAGCGAGCTGGCGAAGCTGCACGTGCGGTACATGATTGGTGGACGTGCCGACGAGCTGACCGACGAACATCTTTTCCGCTTTGAATTTCCCGAGCGACCAGGCGCGTTGCTGCGGTTCCTGGAGGCGGTGGGCACGCGCTGGAACATCAGCCTTTTCCACTATCGAAATCACGGTTCCGACTACGGGCGGGTGGTGGCGGGCATCCAGGTTCCGGCCCCCGAACTCGAGGAACTGCGCCTGCATCTGGCTGAACTCCACTATCCTGTTGTCGAGGAAACAGCCAACCCTGCCTACGAGATCTTTCTCGGCCGTTGAAACTTTGCGGCAGTACCCACAGCCCACAATCGCCCCGGTGAACCAGCATGTTCTGCGTTTCGGACGGCAGATCGCCATTGCCGTCATCGGGGGTACGGTGCTCATTGCCGGCGTCGCCGGGGCCTCGGCATCCTGAGCCTTGAGTTTCAGCGGCCCCGTGCCTGGATGGCGCACTTGAAGGCCCGGGCAGTGAAACTCAAGCATCGTTTCGCAGAACGGCGCTCCCGGGGCCCCGGATAGCTCGAGGCGATCGTCCGCCTGACCTTACTTTTGCTTCATTCGCAGCAATCGAGACTTCTGCTCGGGCAGCAAGACCCGTGCGACGAATCCACTGACAGGCATTCGGCGTAGAATTCGTGAGCCTGTCTGGCAATACCCGTATGAAAGTCAGAATTCCAGTTTTCCTGGCCGGATCGATCACGCTGCTGCTGCTCGGCGGGTGCATGCGTGCACGTGTCGATGAGTCGCGCGAGCTGGCCACCGCCATCGGCGCCAGGGATGCCGTGGTGGTGCTGGCCAAGCCGCAGATCGAAGGCGCCGGTGCGGAGAGCCAGTTCATCGACTGCGTGGGCAAGCGCATCGCTGGCCGCAACAAGTCCATCAAGGTTGAACCCAACGAGTCGTTTACCAACCGGCTCTATCCGTGGTTCGAGCCGGGCACAGTACCCACGCGTCCGGAAGGATTGACGGCAGTACTCGCGCAGCCCGGGGTGAGCGAACAGGTGGCGGCCACGGGAGTGCGCTACATCGTCTGGCTCGATGGCCTGACACATCGCACGGACGGCGGCGGCAGCCTTGCCTGTGGCGCGGCACCCGGCGCGGCGGGTTGCATCGGCTTCGGCTGGTGGGAAAACGCGGCGGAATACGAGGCGACGGTCTGGGACCTGAGTCAGGCGAAATCAGTGGGTTCCGTAGGCACTGAAGTGACCGGCACCTCGGCTGTGGTCGGGCTGATATTGCCGCTGCCATTCATCGCGCGGGTGCAGGGCACTGCCTGCGAACGGTTGGGCGAGCAGCTGCGTTCGTTCCTGATGGGCACCGCTTCGGGAGAAAGCTGATGAATGCGCGGCTTGCCCTGGCTGGTCTGTCGTTGAGTCTGCTGGTGGCGGGATGCGCGAGCACTGCCGGCGGCACATCGGGCTCAACGGGGGTCGGTGCGCCCGTTTCGACAGGTTCTCCCGCGCCGGGCGCTGGTGCCGCAGGCACTGCAGCCACTGGTGCGGATGCGGGCGTCGCAGCGGGAGCCGGCGACAATGCCGGTGGGCAGCGGGCCGGTGGCAGTGCCGATCCGGGCGTACCGGCAAAGACTGCAGCCGAGCGGCGCGCCGATCTGGATCAACAGCTGGATGCCTCGCTGGATCGCTTTGATGAAAAGCTGCGCGGCGAGCAGCAGCGCACTGCGTCCGAACGCGATTCGCAGGCCACTGCGCGGGCCGATGGCGCTGTTGTCGATGCAACCAGCAGTGGCGAGCGCGAGCGCGATGACATCCGGCGCGACCGGTCGGGTGACCTGCAGTCCGCTGGTGTGCAGGATGCCGCGGCTGGTGCTGCGAGCCAGTCGGCGAGCGGCAGCGGAGCCAACGCCAAGCCCATTCCTTCCGGCGTGGATGACGACATCATCGCGAGGCGCCTGCGTCGTGCGGCCGAGAACGAAACGGATCCGGAGCTGAAGGAGAAGCTCTGGAACGAGTATCGGGACTACAAGGAAAACACCCAGGGGTCCAAGTGAAATTCGCCGCGCCCGTCATTGCCACGTTGGCCCTGCTGGCCGGTTGTGTCGTCCAGGACGTCAAACCGCTGCCCAAGGTCGAGGCGAAACAGGCGGTGCGCGAGATTCCCTCCGACCAGCGCCTTGATGTGGTCGTGCGCGCTTTCGATCCGGGCGTACCCGAGAGCCTGGCAGATGACCCGGATGCGCTGGCCAAGAAGCGCATCTACCCCGAAATGCGCGCGGCCGAGGCCCGCTACTTCGCGGTGATGTTGCGCAATACGCTGGAAGGCAGTGCGCAATGGGGCGCGGTGCGGGTGGCGCCGGAGAGCGCGAAGTTCGTGGATGTCGTGGTCAGCGGCCGCATCATCGATTCCACCGGCAAGCATCTGGAGCTGGAAATCACCGCGCGCGATGCGGCGGGTCGCCTCTGGCTGGATGCGAAGCGCTATGAGGGCGATGCCGACGTCGGCAGCTACAAGACCGATGCGTCGCTGAAGGCGCGCGACCCTTTCCAGAACGTCTACTCGAATATCGCCAATGACCTGGTGGCGGCGCGTGCCCGGCTCGACGAGACAGCCCTGCGCGAGGTGCGCCAGATTGCCGAGCTGCAGTTTGCCGCGGACCTGGCACCGGAAGCGCTGTCAGGATACCTGCGTCAGGATGATGCTTCGGCCAAGCCTGCATTGACGCATGTGGTGCGACTGCCGGCCAGCAATGATCCGGTGGCCGCGCGCGTGCGACGCATCCGCGAGCGCGATGCCCAGGTGCTGGATACGCTGGATGGCTACTACACCGGCTTCTCCGAGCAGATGCAGCAGCCGTACGGGGAATTCAGGCGCACTTCCTGGGACGAGATCGACAAGCAGGAGCGCGCGCTGGCAAGCGCGCGCACCCGCACCTTCCTGGGCGCGGCCGCAGTCGCGGCGAGCATCCTGGTTCCCGGCAACTGCAGCAGCAACACCACCTGCAATCTCACCGACGCTGCGCGCTATGCGGGTTCGATCGGTGGCATCACCTCTGTGCTTTCGGGGCTCAAGAAATATGCGGATGCGCGTACTCACGCGCAGGCATTCGGCGAGCTGGCACGCTCCTTCCAGTCGGAGGTGGCGTCGCAGGTGGTGGATGTGGAGGGACGCAGCCTGCGCCTGACCGGTACGGCCGAAGAGCAGTATCGCGAGTGGCGTGAACTGCTGCGTCAGTACCAGGCCGACGAGGCGCCGCCCCCTCATGGCGACCCTTGAGACAGGCCGTCTGCTGGCCGACCGCTACCTTCTGCAGGACCGGTTGGGCGATGGTGGACATGCCGAGGTGTGGAAAGCGAGCGATGCGCGCACTGGGCGCACAGTCGCGCTGAAGTTCCTGCATCTGGGCAATGCCGGTGCCGATGAGGCGCTGCCGGTGCTGCGGCATGAAGCGCAGATGGCCCGCCACATCGACCACCCCGGCGTGCTGCAATTCCACGAACCCGAGAAGGACGGCCCCTTTGCGTTCCTGCCGATGGAGTTTGCCGCGGGCGGCGATGCATCACGTCTGCGCGGTGCTCCCTGGCAACGGGTGCTGCCGGTGCTGCTGCAGACGGCCCGGGTACTCGAACATGCGCATGCGCGCGGGGTCGTGCACCGGGACCTGAAGGCCCGCAATGTGTTGTTCGACACGCTTGGCAATGTGCGCGTGTCCGATTTTGGCGCCGCCGCCCTGACCGGCAGCATCGAAGCACTGGCTACCGGCTCGCCGTTTTCGGCCAGCCCTCAGCAGTTGCGCGATGAACCCGCAACACCGGCCGATGATGTCTACGGACTCGGTGCGCTGGGCTACGAGCTGCTGACGCGACATCCACCGTTCTATCCAGACTTTGATGCGCGCCGCGTACAGGAGGAGGAGCCGGCGCAGCCGGTGCCCGTGCATCCTGCTCCGCAGGAGTTGCTCGACCTGATCCAGGCGATGCTGGCGCGTGAGGCCGCACTCCGGCCCGCACTTGGCGCGGTCATCGCAGCGTTTGAAAGACTGCTTGCCGCCGGCGGGCCGGCACGCAGCGATGCAGTCACGCTGGTCTCGGAATCCACCCGCACATCACGCGACGACGCGCCCTCAGCAGCCGGGGCGCAGCGCCGCCCCATGCTGTGGGTTGTGGGCATCGCCGCAGCCAGCGCAGTCGGCATCGCGGTCTTGTTGCTGCTTCCGCAACCTGCGCCGCCACTGCCTGCAGCAACAGCCGTCATGTCCGAGACCGAGGTGCCACGGCGTGTGGCCGATGCGGTGTTGCCCGATTCGCAGCCTGCTGCATTGCCCGAACCCGCTCCGCCTGCGCCGCCGCAGCCCACGGAAGACAAGCTGCAGGCCGCACTGCGCGCCGGGCAGGCAGCACTTGCAGCCATGCAACCCGAACAGGCGCGCGCTGCCTTCCGGCATGCGCTGGCGCTGCAGCCGGATCAGGTGCAGGCGCGCGAGGGCCTGGCGACCGCGGACCGCCTGCAGGCGCAGCTGACCGGGCTTGCCAATGGCGCGCGGCTGGAAGCCCGTGGCGATCTGTCGGGCGCAGCGGATCAGTTGCGCCTGCTGCTGGCCAATGACGCAGCCTTTGCGCCGGCGCGTACGGCACTGGCACGCGTGGAGCAGGGTCTGCGCGAGCGCAAGCTGGAGAGCCTGCTCACCAGTGGAGCGGAGTTGCTGCGCCGTGGACGGATTGCGGACGCCAGCTCCGCCTACCAGCAGGCAGGGGAGATCGATCCGGACAATGCGCGCATGCGCGAGGGGCTGCGGCGCATTGCGCAGGTACTGGCCAGCGAGCGCAATACGGCTGACATGTCCACCGGCGCCCGACTTGAGGATGCTGAAGAGTGGGACCAGGCGGTGGCCCACTATCGCGAGGTACTGGCCCGCGAGGCGGATCTGGATTTTGCACGGGATGGCTTCGCGCGCAGTTCCAGCCGTGCCGCACTGGATCATGAACTCGGTGACTATCTGGCTCGCCCGGAACGGTTGACCGCGCCGGCGGTGCAACAGGCTGCCGAGCGCGCGCTCGCGCGCGGCGAGGCGAGCGCCGGCAATGCGCCACGCCTGCAGCAACAGCTGCGACAGCTGCGGACCCAGCTGGCACAACTGGACGTGGAAGTGCGCGTCGCCATCACTTCGGACAACAACACACATGTGAGTCTGGTGCCGCTTGGTGATCTGGGCCGCTTCAGCTCGCGTGAGCTGGACTTGCCCCCGGGCCATTACACGCTGACCGGTCGGCGCGATGGCTTCCGCGATGTGCGCTACGAATTCGAGATCGCGCCCGGTCAGCGCACGGCAGCGCTGTCGGTGCAATGTACGGAGCGCATCTAGAAGAATGAGTCCTGAAGTCCGCATTCGCGAGCCGCTCGGCGAACGCGCGGCTGCGCTACCGATTGTGCTGGGTGGTGAGGGTGCAGGCATTGTGCTGCCAGGCATGACTGCCACCGGATTGACACTCGAGGATCGTGGCGGGCAGTGGCTCGCCCGGCCTGCTTCCGGTGCCACCGTGATGCTCAACGGCATGCCGCTGGTGGAGCCGCGCACACTTGATGCTGCCGATGTCATCGGCATCGGCGCATCGCAGGTCGTGGTTCATCCCGGGCGTGGCGCTATCGAAGTGCGGCACCTCGCGGGCAATGCCACGATCGCCCCCCTGCAGCAGCAGGTGCTGCCGGGAAATGAAGTCGTCGCCGGGGTGCGCGAGATCTTTGCAGCCGACAGTCCCGGCGAGACTGCGGTGTCGGCGGCCAGGGCACCGGCACGGCGCGGACTCTACTGGCTGGTGCCGGCGTTGCTTCTGCTGCTCGCCGGCGCGGCAGTGCTGTTTTCGCTGGTGTCGGTTCCGCTGCAATTGCAGCCCGAGGGCACGACCGTGCAGGCCAGCGGTCCCTTCCACTGGCAGGCCAGCGAACACCTCTTTGTGCTGCCGGGTGAGCGCGAGCTGACTTTCACGCATCCGGGGTACCGCAGTCAGGTACTCAAGCTGCGGGTAACACGTGAACTTGCCGATGCAGAACCGCTGGCCGTGGAGCTGGCCAGGCTGCCCGATCTGTATGCCATCGATACCGGTGGCGTGGCCGCCGAGGTGCTGGTGGATGGGCGTCCGGCAGGCAAGGCACCTGGTGAAGTGGAGATCGAATCCGGTGTGCACGAACTGATCCTGAGGGCACCACGCCATGTCGATCACGTTTCGCAGCAGCAGGTCGAGGGCGGTGGCAACCGGCGTGAGTTGCAAGTGCAGCTGCAGCCCGCGATTGGCTGGCTGGTACTCGACAGCACACCGGCGAACGCGCGCGTGAGTATCGATGGCAGGGAGCAGGGCAGTACGCCGTTGCGCTTGGAGCTGGATGCGGGTCTGCGCCAGCTCGGCATCGTGGCACCCGGGCGGCGTCGCTGGAACAGCGAAATCGCGATCATCGCAGGCCAGACTCTGGATCTGGGACGCGTCGACCTGGCTTTGCCGCCTGCAGCAGTGCAGATTCCCGTTGCTGCCGCTGAGTCTGCGAAGCCCGAAGCCGGGTCCACGACAGACGGCCAAGACACGCAAGCCCCCGAGCCGGCCAGGCGCGCGCCGCCGCCCGCGGCGCGCGTGGTCAGCCCGACGATCGGAACGCTGGTGCTGCTGCCTGCAGGCAAGTACCTGCAGGGCAGCGACCGGCGCGAACAGGGACGACGCAACAACGAGGTACAGCGCGAGGTCACGTTGACCCGCCCGTTCTACCTGGCCGAGAACGAAGTGACCAATGCACAGTTCCGCGCCTTCAAGGCCGACCACGTTTCGGGAATCGCCAGGGACAAGTCTCTGGACCTGGACCAGCAGGCCGTCAGCAATGTGAGCTGGGATGAAGCGGTCGAGTTCTGCAACTGGCTGTCATTGCGCGAGACACTGCCCGCTGCCTACGAAAGACGTGATGGCCGCTGGCAGCTCATCGAGCCCTACAACCGCGGCTACCGGCTGCCCACCGAGGCAGAGTGGGAATATGCCACGCGCTATGTGGATGGCAGCAAATGGCAGCGCTATCCATGGGGCGATACGCTGCCGCCGCCGGCTGGCGCCGCCAATCTCGCCGGCCTGGAATCATTGCCGACGAAGAATGGCCCTGACGTCCGCCTGGCGAGCAGCCTGCCCGAATACCGCGACGATCATCCGGTGGTGGCCCCGGTGGGCACCTACGCGCGCTCCGCTGCCGGCATTCGTGATCTGGTCGGCAACGTTTCGGAGTGGATGCACGACGTCTTTGTTTCATTGCCGGACAACCGGCCGGCGACGGACCCGATGGGGTCGGCCGCAAACGGGCCACATGCAATGCGCGGGGCCAACTGGCAGACGAGCAGCATTGCCGAGCTCAGACCGGCCTGGCGCGACCAGGCCTCCGCGCCCTCGCAGACACTGGGGTTCAGGGTGGCGCGCTTCGCCGAGGATGCAACATGAAATCGAGGAAATGGCTGTGGGCTTTCGCGTTGTTGCCACTGTTCTGCCTGCCCCTGATTGCACAGGAACCCAGGGCCGGGGATCCCGGCGCGCAGGACCAGCAAGAGGCGCCGCCGCAGGCTGAATCGCCTCCTGCCGAGCAGCAGCCGGAGCCGCCCACTGCGAAGGAGCCCGCCCAGCCGGAAGAACGCGTGTCCGTGGACAACAACCTGAGTTTTCCGGTGGACATCTGATTCCATGACGCGGCCAGACAGCAACATGCATCGACCACCCATGGAGGGTGCGGACGGCTGGTTCGCGCTGGCACCGCCGCAGGATGTCGCCGAACTCGGCCAGCTTCTGACGCGGCTGCGGGAGGCGGGCAGTGCGGTGCGTGGCTTCATCGATCGCGCCGCCTTGCTGGCGGCATGGATCGATCTGCCACCGCCGCTGGTGGTGCTTGAGCTTTCCCGGCAGCGTATCTCGATCAGCGTGGCTTCCCGCGACGCCGAGACCGCCTCACTGCGTCGCCAGGTTTCACTGCCCGGCGGCGAGCAGGCGTTGCTGGCCGCGTGGCTGGAGCTGGCCCGCGCCACCCTCGTGCAGCAGACGCGTTTTGATCCCCTGCACGACCAGCGCCACGAATCACAGTTGCGCACTGAGCTGCCGGTACTCGCGGCCGCGGCGGAGCGCAACGGGCAGGCGAAGCTGGTCGTCGATGCTGCCGGTGCTGCACTGAGTCTCACGCTGACGCGCGATCAGCTGGCCGCGGCTGCGGCGCCCGTGTTGAGTCCACTGGCCGCGGCATTGCAGTCGCTGTCTGCCGCCAGTGGCGCGGGTTCGCTGCTGGTGCCGGCGGCGGTCCTGGATGTTCCAGGCATGGATGCCGCGCTTGCCGGCGCGCGATTCGCGCACCTGTTGCGCCATGACGCGGAGTTGACCACCCGCGCGCTGTGCCAGCTGCCGGTGGATGCCGCAGTGCCCACGGGCGCGGTGCCCTATCTCACGCAACTGCCATTGCTGGCGGAGGCCGCTCCCTCCGACGCACTGGTTCCGCTGAAATTGCGCGGTCGTCCGCCACAGGTGATGGCCACGCACGTGGTCTATCGCGGCCGCGCGCTGCCCATCCCTGCGACTGGTCTGGTGCTCGGCCGCGACCCGCAGGAATCGGCCGTGCAGCTGCCGGACGGTGTCGCGGGCCTGTCGCGCCGCCACTGCACTCTGCTGCGTGAGGGTGATCGCAGCCAGATCATCGACCACTCGAGCCATGGCACCTGGCTGGATGGTGCGCGCGTGCATGGCCGCGCGCTGCTCAGTGCCGGCAGCACGCTCAGGCTGGGCGAACCCGGCGTGGAGTTGCAGCTGGTCGCGTTCGAAGGCGGGTAGACCATGCGCCGCCGCCGCCGCATCGAAGTCTTCAGTCTGTCGTTTCTCGACTGTATCTGCTGCGGGTTCGGTGCCGTCGTGCTGTTCTACACCATCGTCGCGGGCCAGACGGGCATCCACCGGCTGCGCACCAGCGATGAACTGCAGGCGCAGGTCAACAAGCTGGAAGAAGAAGTGCTGATCGGCACGCGCAATCTGGTGCTGTTGCGGAACACGCTGCAGAAGACCCAGGCCGATACCACCAAAGCCGCGGCCCGCGCGCGGGAAATCACCGACGAGGTGGCCATGCAGCGCGCGGCCGCGATGAGTGTGGGTGCCATCAGTTCGGCGCAGCGCGCGCACATCAACCAGCTGAAGGCTGATCTGCAATCCCTCGAGGACAACACGCAGCGCCTGCAGGGTGCGACGCTGCAGGAAGCACCTGCCGGCGAGCGCGTGCGCGCTTTTCGGGGAACCGGCAACCGCCAGTACCTCAGTGGCATCCAGCTCAAGGGCAAGCACATCCTGGTGCTGATGGATCGCTCGGCCAGCATGATGTCCGAGCAGCTGGACGAGGTCATCAAGCTGCGCAATGAAAAGCCCGTGGTGCGTCGCCTCGCGCCCAAGTGGCGCCAGACGCTGGACATCGCGGACTGGCTGTCGACGCAGTTTCCGGCCGGCAGCCGCTTCCAGATGTACGGTTTCAACACGTCCGCGACTGCGCTGGTTGCGGGCACGGAGGGCAAGTGGCTGGATTCCGGCGACGCGCGCCTGCTGGCCCAGGCCGTCGATACGCTGCGCGGCCTCACGCCCGAGGGCGGCACCAGCCTGATCAATGCGTGGGATGCAATCCGCGGACTTTCGCCGCGGCCAGATGAAGTCGTGCTGGTGACCGACGGCCTGCCCACGCAGGGCAAGAGCAAGCCACTGCGCAGGTATGTGGATGTGGCGGCCCGCGCGCGACTCTTCGACGAGGCGCAACGTGCGCTGCCCGCGAGCGTGCCGGTCGACGTGATCCTGCTGCCCATGCAGGGTGATCTGCCGGCGCCGCATCGTTTCTGGGCGCTGGCGCGCGACAGCGGCGGAAATTTCCTGATGCCTTCGGCGGACTGGCCATGAAGCTGCGTCGCCGCGACACTGAGGTGTTCAGCCTGTCGTTCCTGGACTGCATCTGCTGCGGCTTTGGCGCCATCATCCTGCTGCTGGTGCTCACCGATGTGGATCAGCCGGTGATCATCGAGCGCGCCACCGAAGTGATGAATGCCCAGCTGCTGAAATTGCAGGAGGAGCTCTACTCGCTGCGTGGCGAGACCGATGAGCTGCACCGTGAGTTGCAGGGTCGCATCAATGAACTGCGGGCGCAGCGCGCCCGGCTGGTCCGGCTGCAGGCCGATCTCACCAATGTCCAGGGCGAGTTCGCGGCCAGCTCCAGTGACGCGCGGGTTGCCAGCATCGTCGAGAGCGAGCTGGTGTCGGCGTACCAGGAACTCACCGCAGAGATGGAGCGCCTGCAGCAGCAGCCGCGCAAGCGCAAGGCCGAGCCCGCGGTGGGCGGCATTCCCATCGACAGCGAGTACGTGGTGTTCGTGATCGATACCTCGCCCAGCATGGTGAGCAACCACTGGGAGTCCACCGCCAGGATCATGAACGAGGCACTGGATATCTATCCGCGCCTGAAGGGCCTGCAGGTCATCAATGACCAGGGCCGCTACATGTTCGAGGATCTGCGCGCCGGCAACTGGCTGACGGACAGCGAATCATTGCGTGATCGCATCCGGCAGCGCCTGCCGACCTGGACGCCGTTCAGTCGTTCCGATCCGGTGCCGGGAATCGAGCACGCACTCAGGACATATCGCGCGCCGGGACAGCGTATCGGCATTTACGTGATCGGCGACGAGTTCACCGGCGATTCCATGCAGCAGGCTGTCGACGGGATTGCCCGCCTCAATGCCGAGGATGGCAAGCGTCCGCGCGCGCGAATTCATACCATCGGCTTCCCGGAAGGCGGCGGGATGCCGCCGTTTACAAACATCCAGTTTTCGGCGCTAATGCGGGTCGTCACCGCGCAGAATGGCGGGACGTTCGTGGGCATCACCAGCGAGAAACAATGTCTGGTCTACGCGGAAATTCTCGGTACGCGCCAGTGCATCGGGCGCTGATCGGCGTTGCGCTGCTGCTGCTGGCCGGCTGCGCAGTGAAGCTGCGGCCGGAATACCAGATACCCCAGCCGTTGCTGCAGCCAATGAATGCCAGCGCCGGCCTGCTGCTTGAAGAATCACTGCGCAAATATGTCCACGAGGAAACCCGGGCGGGTGGCAACTGGGCGATTGACCTGGGGCCCGGCCACGACAAGCTGTTCCGCAGCATGTTCGGTGCCTCGTTCAAGTCCCTGCAGGTGTTCGAGAGTCTCGATGCGGCGCGCGCTGCAGCAGGCTCCCTGCAGGTGATATTCCAGCCGGCCATCGAGGAGTTTTCCTTCGTGTCGTCGAAGGAAACGGAAGGGCATTGGGCGGTCACCATCCGTTATCGCATCGGGGTGCTGGATCCGGCCGGTGCGCCGGTGGATTCCTTCACGCTCACCGGCTATGGCAGTTCCCTTGGCGAGCACGGCTCGGAGGCGTCGCTTACGGCCGCCACGGGCGCGGCCATGCGTGATGCGGCCGCCAAGTTCCTGGTACAGATGCCGCGTCAGGCGCTGGCGCAGAAGCTGGCCACGGGTCAGCCCGTGAGCGTGGCCGACAAGGCAGTGGTGAATGTCGATGTGGTCGAAATGGTGCCGATCGATCCGGGGCCTGGCGGCTGAGGCTGGCAGGCCTGGTCAATCGCCGGATTTCGGCGGCTTCACGTAGACCTTTTCCTCGAACACGTAGTCGTTCACCGCGATGGGCTCCCCGTTGCGGAAGGCCGGGCGCCAGGCGCTGCGGCGCACGGCCGCCATGACGGCCTTCTCGGCCGCTTCACGTGCCGGTGCCGGATTCGCCACGGTCGCATCGCGGACGTCACCCGTGGCATCGATGGCGAGCTGGATCTTCACCACTTCCTCGGTGTTCTCATCCGGGTCGCGCTGGTGCTGCGAGACTGCGATGGGGGGCGGCAGATAGATCACCGCTGTCGGCTGTCTGAGCCGGCTGGTGTCGCCTGCGGCAGCCAGTTCCTTCCAGGCGCTGCGCCAGTTCTCCAGCGCGCGCGACTTCATGCTGGCAGTCAGGTACCAGTCACCCAGATCAACCAGAACCGCCCCGCGCAGCGCCGCTCTTTCGGGTGCATTGCCCAGCCGCGAGAGCGCGCTGCGCAATGCGCGCTCGCCATCACTGGATGGCGCATCGATGGCCTGCGCAACCTGGCCGCCAGTGCGCACATCACCCATGGTGTTCACGGCAAACTGCATGGATTCCTGTGACTCGCCATAGGAGTAGCTCAGACGGAAACAGCGGGCGATGCCGCGCAGTCCGGGTACGGCTTCGATGCCGCCTTCATTGGCGAGGTCTGCGATCTGCACTGCGCGTGTGTGCAGCAACCGGGCTGCGGTGTAGCGTCCGGTCTTTTCGTACCAGAGTGCCAGGTCGTCGATCGGCCCGAGCATGCGCGGGTCGCTCTTGCCATAGACCTGCTCGGCCACCGAGAAGGCATAGTCCTGTTCGCGCCCGGCCTCGGTCGTGAGGCCGGTGTCCGCATACGCGGCAATCAGGGTCTTCAGTGGCGCGAGTTGCTCCTCTGCATGCAGACCACTGCGGGCGCGCACGATGTCCACTGCGCGCTTGAGCGGAATGATGGCTTCTTCCTGGCGCTGCAAGGCAATGAGCGCGCTGCCCAGGCCGTGCAACGGGCGCACCAGGCGCGGGTCACTGGTATTGCCCTGCAGTTCCAGCACGTCAATGGCAGCGCGATAATTGTCCAGCGCATCGCCATACGACTTCATGCGGTAATAGGTCGTGGCGAGGTTGGTGAGTGCGCTGGCTATCTCCGGCGCATCGTCGTCGAACTGGCTGCGGGTCATCTCCACGACGCGGTCGGCGGCAGGCAGCGCCGTCTTGTAGTCGCCCCTGTCGAAAGCCTCGCGAAACTCGCGGTACGCTGCCGCGCGTTCATCGGGTGTGCCGGCCGCGCCCGCCGTGGACAACGGCTGAGCGACGATGGCTGCCATGAGTAACAACGGGGAGATGCGCATGTGAGGCAAGATTACCCCTTCGGCCGCACAGCGGCGACCGGACAATAGTGAGAACGGACCGCTTGACCGGGCTGTGGCCGCCTTGGGAGCATCGGCTACGATTGGTGTTGCGGAGATCGAAGACCCATGGCAGTCGCAGCAGCTAATGCCAGGCCGGCTCCCCGCACGGCACTGGTGGCCGGCGCAAGCGGGTTGACCGGTCGGGCGCTCGTGCGGCTGATGCTGCGCAATCGCGATTACGACCGCGTGCAGGCACTGACGCGCCGGCCATTGCCGATGGAGCATGCGCGGCTTGCCAATCGCATCCTGAATTTCGATGAGATGGCCGTACGACTGGCCGGCACACGTTGTGACGATGCGTTCTGCTGCCTGGGCGCCGCGGCTGGGCCGCGCGCGGCGGCGGGTGAGCTGCGCCAGGTGGATCTTGATCTGGTGGTGGCATTCGCCCGGGCAGCCCACGCTGCCGGCGCGACCCGGCTGGTCGTGATTTCCGCGGCCGGCGCCGCGCGGGATGCGCGCAGTGATTTCCTGCGTATCAAGGGGGAACTGGAAGCGGCGCTGCGCAACCTGCAATTCGTTTCACTGGATATCCTGCAGCCGGGAAGGGTGGTGGGTGAGCGCCCCGGAGGCGGCGCCGCAGATGTACTCCGGGAGTTGATTGCACCGCTGGTGAACGTGGCAATGGTCGGGAAATTTCAGGAACGGCGCTGGATATCCGCAACAGATCTCGCGGCCGCGATGCTCGGGGCGGTTCGCGGGCAGCGCCGTGGAGTGAACGTCCATGCCGGCAAGAAGCTGCAGCAGCTCGCAGCCGCGGGAACCCGGCCGACCTGAGGCCCTTCCTGGTGAAGTAGCGCACATCAACCTTCCCCGGACACCATCATCGTGATGGCGCATTGCAGCCCTGTTGCGCGGCAATCGCGAACGGCGCGGCCGCAGCGCGCAGCGCTGAGCGGCTCCCGACACGACGGAGCTTATGTAAGGTGCGGGCGGAATTGCGTCGCAGTCCCGGCAAGAGATTGCAGTGTTGCCGCTGTCGCGTTTTGCAGGGATCTTGACGCTCCGTTGCCGTCTGCCGACACTCGGTCACGGTCCAGTGACAAGCGCAAACCCGCTGCAACGCGGGGACGCAAAGCCTCCGGTCACAGGGGAATGCTTCCCCTGCGATAGCGGGGTTGCCCCAGGAAGCACAGGAGCTTCCACGGAGTTTCACGACAGATGACGACAGCCAACGCAGAATCACTGGGCACCGGTGCATACGGCGCGACGCAGTCCTTCGTCATCAATCTGTGTTCTTCCACATCGCCCATGGCGCTGGCGCATCCGACTTCGCCCGAGCTCAAGCGCTACACCTTCTTTGTCAGCCGCCAGCGTCAGGATGGCCGTGACCGCTTCCGGTTGCACATGGGCTACTTTGCCTCGCAGGTCGACGCGGAGCAGTTGCTGGAAGTCGTCCGCGATGTCTACCCGGCAGCGTGGGCTGGTCCCGCGCCCATCCAGGGTGCTCCGCGTCGTGCCCGCGTTGCGTCGTCGCAGCCGGTCCTGGCAACCGTGCCGCAGCCCGCAGCGCCAGCGGCAGGAGCGGCGAAGGAACCCGTCGTCGCTGCAGCCCCCGCTACCGGGAGCAGTGAAGCGGCGACGCTCGAGCAGTCCATGTCCGACATGCGCAGCGTGCTGGCGAAGCTCGATGACAACGCACCGACTGTCGAGGCGCCCCGGCCGCAACCACCCGTGGTGCAGCCCGTGCAGTCGGTTGTGCCGCCGGCGCCAACGGTCATCCAGCCCGTACTCATGGATCCACCGCGGCTGCAGCCGGTGGTGCAGCCCAGGGTGGCCGCTGCGAAGCCGGCACCGAAGACTGCTGAACTCTCCCCCGAGCAGGCACTGACCCTGCTGGAGGTTGCGCCCGCCCCAAACGGGGCAAGTCCCGATGGCGAGTCAACGGTGCGGATGTTGACGCCCGAAGACACGCAGACCCTGCGGGACATCAAGCTCGACAAGGCCAACAACGCACCGCCTGCATTCGCGGTGCAGCTGGTGTGGTCGGTCACCCCTATCGATTCGGCCTCCATGCCGCACCTGGCCATCTTCGATGCGTACACGCTGTACCACGTCGAGGGCAATCGCCAGGGCCGCAAGTGGTATGGGCTCAGACTGGGCTTCTTCACCGATCCGAATTCGGCCACCCAGGTCGCAAATTACGTGCGGGGCGACTACCGTTCCGTAGCCGTGGTGCCGGTGTCCACCCGGGAAAAGGATGGCGCCGGTGGCGGCAGCCCGATCTCACCGGCCGACTCGGCCATCAATCCTCCGCTGAAGGCGCTCGAGCGCTTCTCCACCAACAGCGAAGCGATGACGGGATTCGAACTGGTGGCCGATGACCGGCCGGCAATGCCCAAGCGCGACCTGGATGAGCCGCGGCAGGTGCCTACCGTGCAGACGCCCGCGCAGGCAGCGGTCAGGCCGCCAGTCAAGGCAGCGAAGCCCAATGGCAAGGCGACCGGCAAGCGTGCAGTCGCCCGCAAGAAGCCCGAGCGGACCGTCAAGGCCGAGCCCGGTGCCGCAGCCGTTCTGGAATCCACGCTGGAAATCCTGGGTGCTTCGACGCTCACCATCGATGAAAGCAAGGAGCTGGTGGTCGATGAAGCGGCGGCGCGCAGATCCAGCGCCAGGACCAGCAAGCCCCAGGACAGCAAGTTCTCGAAGCTGCTCAGCCGCCTCGGCGGTGGTTGAAGCCGCGTCGGCGCGCGGCTATTTGCCGAACAATTTCTCCAGCGCGGAACGCGCGGCGTCGTCGGTGGCGGCCGGGTTGCCGCCCTTGAATGCTCCAGGCACCGGCTTGAAGTGATCGCAGAAGTTGGCGCTTTCCTTGTTGCGCACTTCTTCCACCGTTGGTTCGCGGCACTGCTGGTAAGCGCGCGGGTCGTACAGGCCGCAAAGCCGGCACACATGCAGGTCGGCGCCGCAGGCGCGGCAGCGCTCGGTGCGGCCGAACGGCAGTGCCAGTGCTGCGAGCGAAGCGCCGCATTTCCAGCAGGCAATCTCATGCGACATGGCGGTCCTCCATGAAATGGGCCAGCTCCACTCCCGTGCGTGAGCCGCGCGCCGCGATCACGCTGGCGGGTGGGCCCGCGACGACTATTCTGCCACCGCCGAAGGCCGCCTCCGGTCCCAGGTCGATGACCCAGTCGGCCTGGGCAATGACATCCAGATTGTGCTCGACCACCAGCACGGTGTTGCCGGCATCGGCGAGCCGGTGCAGCACTGCGATGAGTCTTTCCACATCGGCCATGTGCAGGCCGACGGTGGGTTCGTCGAGGATGTAGAACGCGCCGCGCTCCAGCGCTTCGGTCTGCGGTCTGATGCGCGCCAGCTCGGTGACCAGCTTGATGCGCTGGGCTTCGCCACCGGAGAGCGTCGGGCTCTGCTGCCCGAGCGTGAGATACCCCAGGCCCACTTCCTGCAGCAGTGCCAGCGCGTGCCGGATGGCGCTGTGGCTGGCAAAGAACTCCACGGCCTCGTCCACGCTCATCGCGAGCACATCGCCGATCGACTTGCCGCGCCAGCGAACGGCCAGTGTTTCCGGATCGAAGCGCTGGCCCTTGCATACATCGCAGGGCACCTTCACATCGGGCAGGAAGTTCATTTCCACGGTGCGCATTCCCTGACCTTCGCAGGCCGGGCAGCGGCCGCCGGCCGTATTGAAGGAGAAGCGGCTCGCGCTCCAGCCGCGTATGCCCGACTCGGTGGTCCCGGCGTACACGCGGCGAATGGCGTCCCAGAAGCCCACATAGGTAGCCGGGCAGGAGCGTGGCGTCTTGCCGATTGGCGTCTGATCCACCTGCAGTACCCGCTCGACGCGCTCTGCGCCGTGCAGGGCGGTGCACAGCAGCGGCTTGCCAGCCTTGCCCTTGCGCGCCGTGGCGCGTGCCAGCTCCGGCTGCAGCACATCCAGCGCCAGAGTCGACTTGCCCGAACCCGATACGCCGGTCAGTGCGATCAAGCGCCCCAGCGGCAGTTCGACGTCGAGCCCGTCGAGGTTGTGCAGTGTGATGCCATCGATGCGCAGCATCGGCGTGGCATTCGCGCCGCGCTTCACGACCTTGCGACGCGGCACCAGGTCGTGGCGCATGGGTTCGCGCAGAAATCGTCCGGTGACCGATTCTGGCACGCGCATGATCTGGGCCATCGTGCCGGTCGCAACCACATGTCCGCCGCGCGTTCCCGCGCCGGGGCCAAGATCCAGAACGTGATCGGCACGCCGGATGGTCTCCTCATCGTGTTCCACAACGATCAGCGTGTTGCGTCCGTTCGCGAGCCTTGCCAGGGCATCGAGCAGCATGCGGTTGTCGCGTGGATGCAGCCCGATGGTGGGCTCATCCAGCACATAGCAGACGCCGCGCAGGTTGGAGCCCAGCTGGGCCGCAAGCCGCAGGCGCTGCGTTTCGCCGCCGGAGAGCGTCGGAGCGGAACGATCCAGCGCGAGATAGCCCAGGCCAACGCGCGCCAGAAAATCCAGCCGGCTGGTGATTTCCTGCAGCACATCGCGGGCGATGGCGCTCTCGCGTGCACTCAGCTGCAACTGCGCGAGAAATCCAGCCAGTTCCGTGACCGCAAGGCCAGCGAGCTGGGCAATGGAGCGGTCGTGGAACTTCACGGCCAGTGCCTGCGGGTTGAGGCGCGCGCCGTGGCAGCTGGTGCACGGCGCCTGTGCGGAGCCGAGTTCCTGCCAGGACGCTTCCTCGCCGCTTTGTTCGGCGTCGAAGTGTTCGATTGCCTGGCCGGTACCAAAGCAGCCCTCGCACCAGCCGCGCGAGCTGTTGTAGGCGAACAGGCGCGGATCCAGCTCGGCGAAGCCCTGGCCGCATTCCGGACAGGCGCGCCGCGAGGAAAAGGACTGCATCGCGCCGCCGGGAGCCTGCACCATCAGCACGCCCTTGCCGGCGTCCAGGCCGGTTGCAACCAGCTCACCCAGCTCACGGCCGGTGCGCGCAGAAACCTTCACCGTGCCCAGCGGCAACTCGATGTCGTGCACCTTGTTGCGTGCCAGCTTCGGCCAGCGCGCCGTCGGCACCAGCTTGCCGTCCACGCGCAGTGAGTTGAATCCCTTCTTCAGCGCCCACCTGGCCAGTTCGCCATAGGTTCCCTTGCGACCGCTCACCAGTGGCGCGTACAGCGTGATCTCATGCTGCTTGTGCGCCTTCATGATGCGCGCGGTGATGGACTCGCTGCTGAGTGGTTCGATCGGCACATTGCAGTCGGGGCAGTGCTGCACACCGAGCTTCACGAACAGCAGGCGCAGGAAGGGGTAGATCTCGGTGAGCGTCGCCACCGTGCTCTTGCGGCCGCCGCGGCTGGTGCGCTGTTCGATCGCGATGGTCGGCGGGATGCCGCTGATCGCATCGGCGTCGGCACGCGCAGCCGGTTGCACGAACTGGCGCGCGTAGGCGTTGAGCGATTCCAGGTAGCGGCGCTGGCCTTCACCGAAGATGATGTCGAAGGCCAGCG